>CAKTPV010000016.1 GCA_934591815.1 uncultured Oscillospiraceae bacterium | reverse complement strand
CACAGAAAAGTTGGAAGGAATCGCTCGGTCGAAATGGGGCTTAAATTAAAAAATCCCACACAAAACTTGGAATAACCTACCGGCGGGTATGCTTGACAGTGCCGCACAGGCGATATATAATCCCTAATGTATGTAAGTAGGGCATCCCCGCCGGCTGTGCGGCCAGAATGGGGGTGCCTGTTTTTGCCGCGAGGGACGCGGCGTATCTGAGGTAATGACATGAACTTTCGATTGATCGCAAATACCACCAGCTATGTGCTGTGGGTGGAGGCGGGCTTCCTGCTGCTGCCGCTGCTGGTGTCCGTCCTGTACGATGAGCCGTGGATGCCGTTTTTCGCCACGGCGGTGCTGTGTATCCTGATCGGCTTCATTTTGCAGCTGGTGCCGGTGAAAAAAGCGCAGATGCACAGCCGGGACGGCTTTATGGCCGTGGCGCTGGGTTGGATAGCCCTGTCGCTGACCGGTGCGCTGCCCTATGTGTTCAGCGGCGCCCTGACGGAATATGAGGACGCCATATTCGAGACGGTGTCCGGCCTGACCACCACCGGCTCCACGGTATTTCCCGAGGTGGAGCACCTGTACCGCAGCGTGCTTTTATGGCGCTCCCTGACCCAGTGGATGGGCGGCATGGGCGTGCTGGTGCTGTTCCTGGCGCTGATGCCCAAGCTGGGTGACGGCGCGGTGTACCTGATGCGGGCGGAGAGCCCTGGCCCCATCAAGTCCAAGCTGGTGCCCAAGGTGGGCAGCACCGCCAAGATCCTCTACACCATCTATCTGGCCCTGACCGCGCTGGAGATGCTGTGCCTGCGTCTGGCGGGTCTGACATGGTTCTCCGCCGTCAACCACGCCTTTACCACCATGGCCACCGGCGGCTTTTCCATCAACAATACCTCTCTGTCGGGCAGCAGCCCGGCGGTGATGTGGATCGTGACGATCTTCTCATTTCTGGCGGGCGTCAACTTCTCCCTGCTGTTTCTGGCGGTCACCGGCAAGCTCCGTGCCGCCCTGCACAGCGAGGAGCTGCGGGTCTATACGGCCGTGGTGGTGGGTATGACGCTGCTGATCTGCCTGTGTCTTCGATTGCAGGCCGGGATACCGCTGAGCGGCTCCATCACCGACGCGGCGTTCCAGACCGTGACCATCATCACCACTACCGGCTTTGCCACGGTGGACTTTGCCATGTGGCCCACCTTCTGCCGTATGGCGCTGCTGGTGCTGATGTTTTCCGGCGGCTGTGCCGGCTCCACCGCCGGCGGCATGAAGGTGTCCCGCGTGCTGATCCTGTGGAAGTCGCTGGTGCGCGAGCTGAAGCGGATGGTACATCCCAACCACGTCAGCGTCATCAAGGTGGACGGTCAGCCGGTGGAGGAGCGGGTGGTGTCGTCCACGGGTGCCTATATCATGGCGTATATGGTGGTGCTGCTGGCCGGCGCGCTGGTGGTGAGCTGGGACAACTACGGCTTTCAGGAGTCCTTTGCCGCGTCCCTGACCTGCATCAGCAACGTGGGGCCGGGTCTGGGCATTCTGGGTCCCATGGAAAACTTCTCCATCCTCTCACCGCTGAGCAAGGTGGTGCTGTCGCTGGAGATGCTGACGGGCCGTCTGGAGCTGATGCCCATGCTGGCGCTGCTGAGCCGCGGTGTGTGGCGTGATCGCTGAATAAAAAACGGACGCAGCCATGGGGCTGCGTCCGTTCTGCTGTATGGGGGCTCGATCAGGCGTGGGCGGCGCAATAGGCGTCGTAGCGGGACTGGAGCCAGCCTTGCAGCTGCTGGACCCCGTCGTCGTCCCACGGGAAGTCCTGCTCCTCTATGTCCCGTGCCAGCTCGTAGCACAGCTGGGAGTACACGGCGGCGTGAAGCAGGCCGGCGTCCTTGTCGGTGGCGAAGCGATAGCGGAACTCACCGATGGAGCCAGTGTAGACAAAGGCCCGCTTGAACCAGCGGGGCGTAAGCTCGGCAAACTGAGGGTGCATGGAGATCCATCCTTTCCGGAAAGCTAAGCGGACGCGGGAAACCGGCGGTGTGTGCGTCCGCTCCGACTGACAGCATACCACAAAAGCCGGTGTTTGTCCAAGAAGAATTCACAAATACTTATTGCAAACAGACCAAACGTATGGTACAATGCGAGACAAGAAAACGATGGGGTGTCGCCTGCGGGCGTGCCGCAAAACAGGAAAGAGGTAAGCTTTTATGAACAATGCAGTCAAGCGTATCGGCGTACTGACCAGCGGCGGCGACGCACCGGGCATGAACGCCTGCATCCGTGCGGTGGTACGCAGCTCTCTGGCCCGCGGCATCGAGTGCGTGGGCATCCGCAGGGGCTATGCCGGTCTGATCGCCGGTGACTTCGTGGAAATGGACAATTCCAGCGTCAGCCGGATCATCAACCGGGGCGGCACCATCCTGTACAGCGCCCGGTGCGACGAGTTCCGCACACAGGAGGGCGTGCAGAAGGCGGCCAACACCTGCAAGCTGCTGGGGCTGGACGGCCTGGTGGCCATCGGCGGCGACGGTACGTTCCGCGGCGCGCAGGATCTGTCCAAGTTCGGCATCTCCGTGGTGGGCATCCCCGGCACCATCGACAACGACATCAACTGCACCGATTACACCATCGGCTTTGATACCGCCGCCAACACGGCGGTGGAGTGCATCGACCGGCTGCGTGACACCATGCAGTCCCACGAGCGCTGCTCCGTGGTGGAGGTCATGGGCCACCGCGCCGGGTATCTGGCGCTGTATGTGGGCGTGGCCGTGGGCGCTACGGCGGTGCTGGTGCCGGAGCGCGAGTACGACTTTGAGCAGCACGTGGCGGAGAAGATCCGCCGGGCCCGGCTGCGCGGCAAGACAAACTTCATGATCGTGGTGGCCGAGGGCGCCGCCAGCGGTATCGCCGTAGGCGAGGAGATCCGGGAGAAGCTGGGGCTGGATCCCCGCGTCACCATTCTGGGTCACATCCAGCGGGGCGGCAACGCCAGCGCCAAGGATCGTGTCATGGCTACCCGCATGGGCTACGAGGCGGTGCAGCTGCTGGCGGAGGGGCAGACCAACCGCATCATCTGCGCCAGAGGCGAGCAGATCATTGACGTGGACATCGACGAGGGGCTCGCCATGAAGAAGACGCTGAATCCCGAGGAGCTGGAGGTCATGACCGTCATGACCGGCCGGTAAGACATCGTACAGCATACAGAAGAACGCCGTCTGCGTGAAGCAGGCGGCGTTCTTTTACAGACCGGGCGGTGTATCGCCGCAGAAGGGGGACGGGCTTGCCATGGGAGGGTGCCTGTGCTATACTACGGATATCATCCTAAGTAAGGAGAACGCACCATGCTGCAGATCGTAATGGCCTTTGCGCCGCTGACATTTCTCATCATCTATGCGCTCAAGACCCGCAAGATGGCGGATGCCATGGTACTGGCCACGCTGCTGGCTATGGTGCTGCTGCACCGGCAGCATTTTCTCACCGGTACCATCGACGCCATGTACGCCGCGCTGTCCAAATCCTCGTACCAGTTTGCGCTGTGCGTCATCATCGGCTTCGGCGGCATGATCACACTGTTTCAGGAGTCCGGCGCCCTTATGGGCTTCCGGGATCTGCTGCTGAAGATCGCCTCCGGCCCCAGGCGGACGCTGGTGCTGGCGTGGCTCATGTCGGCCATCATGTTTCTGGACGAGTATCTCAGCGCCCTGACGGTGACCTTCTCCATGCGGGAGATCACCGACAAAAATCGCATCCCCCGGGAGCATCTGGCGCTGCAGGCCAATATCATCGCGTGCTGCCTGTGCGTCGCCGTGCCGTTTTCCAGCTGGACGGCGTTCAGCGTGGGTCTGATCTCGGCGCACGGCCTCGGCTTCAGCGACTATGTCCGCGCCATTCCCTATATGTTCTACCCGCTGGGCATGATGCTGCTGTGCCTGCTGCTGGCGGTAGGGGCCTTCCCCAAGCTGGGTGGGCTGAAGCGCGCCTATCAGCGGGTACAGAGCGGCGGCCTCGCCTTTGAGCGGGACGACACCATGGAGAAGCTGGTGGACATCCCCGATGTGGACGAGAGCTGCGTGTCCTCCGCGTGGAACGCCATCGTACCGCTGGCGGTGCTGGTGGGCGGCACCATCGCCTACGGCAACGACCTGGTGCACGGCATGATCATGGCTATTATCGCCCAGTTCCTGCTGTATGTACCACAGAAGATCATGACCGTGGGGAAATTCTTCGAGCATTTCTTCAACGGCGCCAAGGGCATGACCACGCTGGCCATCGTGGTGGGCTTCGGCTTCATGCTCAGCGAAGCCAACCGGGGCCTGGGCCTCTTTGACACGCTGATCACCAGCATCGGCGGCGCCGTACCCGCGTTTTTGATCCCGGCGCTGGCATTTCTGCTGGTTGCGGCAACGGTGTTCGCTGTGGGCAGCTGCTGGGTGGTCATGACCCTCGCCATCCCGGTATTCCTGCCGCTGGCTGCGTCCGTAGGACTGCCTGCACCGGTGATCGTCGCCGCCATCATGAGCGGCGTATCGCTGGGGTACAGCACCTGCTTCTATGCCGACGCGGTGTTCATGACCACGGCGGGCACCGGCGTGTCCAACATCACCATCATCAAGACCACAGTGCCCTATGCCGCGGTGGGAGCGGTGGTGGCGGTGATCGGATTTTTGCTGTGTGGTCTGGGCATAATTTAACAGTGTACAAGCGGGGGCGGATATCCGAAGGGTGTCCGCTCCTGTTCTTTGCGGTTTTTTAACTCGACGGGACGCGGATTTTCTGGTATACTGCCACCAGCTTATCAAGGAGGAGGGGATCACGCTTATATGGATACTGACGGCGGTGACTATCCGGGTAACCATCTGAACTGCCATCTGTTTGTGGGAGCATATCTGCGCTGTGTTTTGCGGGGCAGACGTGCTTTTTTGCGCTTATAGGCATCTATTCACCGGTAAAAAACAGACGACAGAAAAGGAGTTACATATTTTGTCAACCACAACTTGTATCATGATCATGGCGGTCTGCCTGCTGCTGTCCGCCTATTTTTCCGCCACGGAGACGGCGTTTTCCTCCGCCAACACCACGCGTCTCAGGACGCTGGCGGAGAAGGGGAGCAGAAACGCGGCACTGAGCCTGAAGCTGCTGGGGCAGTACGACCGGCTGCTGTCCACCATCCTCATCGGCAACAACATCGTCAATATCGCCACCGCGTCCATCGGCACGGTGCTGTTCGTGCGGCACTACGGCGACGCGGGCGCCACCATCTCCACGGTGGTGGTGACGGTAGTGGTGCTGATCTTCGGCGAGATTTCCCCCAAGAGCATCGCCAAGGATTGCGCGGAGCGGTGTACCATGCTGTCCGCCCCCATCCTGCGGGTATTCATATGGGTGCTGCTGCCGCTGAACTGGCTGTTTTCCCTGTGGAAGAAACTGCTGAGCCGGGTGTTCCGTCTCAGCGGCGGGAGCAAAATGTCCCAAGAGGAGCTGCTGATGTTGGTGGACGAGGTGCAGCAGGATGGCAGCATCGACCGGGACGAGGGCGAGCTGCTGAAAAACGCTATCGGCTTTTCCGAGCAGGTGGCGCAGGACATCCTCATTCACCGGGTGGATCTGGCGGCGCTGCCCGTCACTGCCGGCAAGGAGGAGGTGGCGGCGCTGTTTACCACGACCAAATACTCCCGGCTGCTGATCTACGAGGATTCCATCGACCACATTCTGGGCACCATCCATCGGAAGGAGTTCTATGTGGGCTGCGGCGTGACGGACAAGCCGCTGCGGGACATCATCTCCCCGCCGCTGTTCGCGCTGGAGAACGAGCCCATCCGCCTGCTGCTGAAGAAGCTGCAGCAGGCCAAGACCCATGTGGCGGTGGTGGTAGACGAGTGCGGCGGCACCTGCGGCATCGTCACCATGGAGGATATTCTGGAGGAGCTGGTGGGCGAGATCTGGGACGAACACGACGAGGAGGAGGTATTCCTGCGGAAGCTGGGGCCGGACGCCTATGCGGTGGACGCGGCCATGGATTTTGACGACTTCGCCGCCTACTTCCATCTCAAGACCGATTCGGAGATGGTATCCGTCAGCGGCTGGGTCATGGAGCAGTTCGGCCGCGTGCCGGAGGCGGGGGACAGCTTTACCCTCGATGGCCTGCGCGTGGAGGTCACACGGGTGGAGAACCACCGCATTGAGGAGATCCATGTGGAGCAGGAGACGCCGAACGCCACTGCGTGACCGATATAGAACCGTATGGTTGCAGGAAAAAAGCCGCGAGAGCGGCTTTTTTCCTTTGCGTGGCGATAGAAAACGGCGGTTTTTGCGCCACCGCGCCAAAAAAATTGTCAGGTACACAAAGAATATTTTGGTTTCGTTAAGAAAGTGTGGTACAATAGGGAATATCACAGGCGGCAGCTCGAAGGAGGACACACCATGCAAAAGACTGTACGCAGCCAGCAGGCGCTGTTTCAATTCCGGGGCATCCCACCGATCGGGATGACCGTCTCCATGGCCTTGCAGCATCTGGTGGCCATGATCGTGGGGTGCGTGACACCGGCCATCATCATCGCCCACACCGTGGGTCTGCCGCAGAGCCAGCGTGTGCTGCTGATCCAGGCGTCACTGGTGATGTCGGCGGTGACCACGCTGTTGGAGCTGTTCCCCATCGGCGGACGGTTCGGCGCGGGGCTGCCGGTCATCTTCGGTGTCAGCTTTGCGTATCTGCCCAGTATGCAGGCCATCGCCTCCGGCGGCGGCGGACTGGCGGCCGTGGCGGGGGCCATGATCGTGGGCGGCGTGGTGGCCACGCTGGTGGGCATCTTCATCAAGCCCATCCGCCGCCTGTTTCCGCCGGTCATCACCGGTACGGTGGTGTTCACCATCGGCCTTTCCCTGTATCCCACGGCCATCCACTACATGGCCGGCGGCACCGGCAACACCTACGAGTCGGTGGTGACGGAGCGCGGCCTTACCGCGGCATTGGTCTACGGCTCGTGGCAGAACTGGGCCATCGCGGCTTTCACGCTGGCGGCGGTGCTGGTGCTGACCAACCACGGCAAGGGCATCTGCAAGCTGGCGTCCATCCTGCTGGGCATTCTGGCGGGCTACGCCGTGGCGCTGGCGGCGGGCATGGTGGACTTATCCGGCATCGGCGAGGCGTCGTGGTTTTCGCTGCCGCAGGTGCTGCCCTTCGGCGTCACCTTTGAGCCCTCCGGCTGCATCGCGCTGGGTCTGCTGTTCGCCATCAACTCCATTCAGGCCATCGGCGACCTGACCGCCACCACCGTGGGCGGCATGGACCGGGAGCCCACCGACCGGGAATTGCAGGGCGGTATCGCGGCCTACGGCGTCAGCAATATTCTGACGGCACTGCTGGGCGGCTTGCCCACGGCCACCTACTCTCAGAACGTAGGTATCGTGGCCACCAACAAGGTGATAAACCGGTGGGTGTTTGCCATGACCGGCGGCTTCCTGCTGCTGGCAGGCGTGGTGCCTAAGTTCTCCGCCGTTCTGACCACCATCCCCCAGTGCGTGCTGGGCGGCGCTACGGTGGCGGTGTTCTCCACCATCGCCATGACCGGCATGAAGCTCATCGCCGGGGAGGGCATCACCGCCCGCAATACCACTATCGTGGGACTGTCCGCGGCACTGGGCGTGGGCATCTCGCAGGCGGCGGACGCGCTGGCACAATTCCCGGAGGCCGTGACCACCATCTTCGGCAAGTCGCCGGTGGTCATCGCCACGCTGTTGGCGGTGTTCCTGAATCTGGTGCTGCCGCGGGAGGATAACTGAAGCATAAAAAGGGAGCCGTCCCGCGGGACGGCTCCCTTTTTTATGCATCCGCAAGCTCCAGCACCACGGGGCAGTGGTCGCTGCCGGTGATCTCCGGCCAGATGTCCGCGCTTTTGACGCGGGGCATCAGCCGCTGAGACACGATGAAGTAGTCGATGCGCCATCCGGCGTTGTTCTCCCGTGCGTGGAAGCGGTAGCTCCACCACGAATAGGCGCCGGTGCGGTCGGGGTACAGGGCGCGGAAGGTGTCCACGAAGCCGCTGGCGAGCAGCTGGGTCATCTTGCCCCGCTCCTCGTCGGAGAAGCCGGGATTCATCCGGTTGGACTTGGGATTCTTCAGGTCGATCTCCTGATGGGCCACGTTCAGGTCGCCGCAGTAGACCACCGGCTTTTGGGCGTCCAGCTCCATCAGGTAGGCGCGGATATCGTCCTCCCACGCCATGCGGTAATCCAGCCGCGCCAGCTGATCCTTGGAGTTGGGGGTGTAGCAGCAGACCAGATAGAAGTCCTCGAACTCCGCCGTGATGACCCGTCCCTCGTGACGGTGAACGTCGTCCCCGAAGTCGTAGGTCACGGACAGGGGCTGGCGGCGCGTGAACACGGCGGTGCCGGCGTAACCCGCCTTGTCGGCGCTGTTCCAGAAGCGGTGGTAGCCCTCCAGCGCAAAGGATGCCTGCTCCGGGCGCATCTTCGTCTCCTGCAAGCAGATGACGTCGGCATCTGCCAGTGTGCAGAAATCCAGAAAGCCCTTATTCAGGCAGGCCCGCAGGCCGTTGACGTTCCATGAGATCAGCCGCATGCTGTGTCCCTCCGTGTTTCTCAAGACATTGCGGCCATTGTACCACACTTTCCGCCGCCGCACAATCCCGGTCTGCGGAATGTGTCGGATATTGGCTGCGTCCCGGTGCGGCGGGTGGATACTGCCAGACGGTCGATGTCCCAGCCGGTCTGCCAGCGGGCGCAGTAGTCCTCGGTGCAGTGCTTGAACCGGGAGAACAGCCGCTGTGCTTGTTGCTCGTCGCCATAGACCTTCCATAGCCCCGCGCACTTGAAATCGCAGGCGCGGTGGTCGATGAAGCCCTGCACATCCTCCGGCGGATAGCTGAGGAACAGCCCCACCTCGTGGGGAAACTGGCCGCCCTCCCGGAATCGGCGGATGAGTTGGGCGACGCAGCGGCCGCAGCCGCCGTCGGCGGGGTATCCGGCGTCCGACAGGATGCGCCGCGCCAGCCGATTTTGCAGGTCGCGGTGCAGCACGGCGGGGCGGTAGAGATACAGCAGCGCCTGCTCGTCCTTGAAGCGGATGGGCAGCAGGCAAAGCCCCTTGGGTGCCAGCAGCCGGTTCAACCGGCGGATATCATTCAGCAGCGCGCTCTCGTCGCGGCAGGGGCAGGGAAACAGACTGCCCGTCTTGATGCCCGCCAGCGTGGGCGCGCCTTGCTTGACCAGAATTTCCTCCGACATGGAAAACCTCCTTTTGATGCTGTGTGCAGTGTGCCGTAAAAACAGCGCGGTCATACGCGGTTAGATTCATTTAACTGCTGGACAATAAAAAACGCCTTTGCAGTTAAAGGACTTTAACTAAGATTGTAGCACAGCGGCAAAGCGTTGTCAAGAGCGGGCAGCCACGTTAGCGGGCAGGGGGCGGGAGGTGTCCGCATAGAAAAAGGATGGCTGCCTCGAAAGAGACAGCCATCCTTTTTTGCGATTCAGAACCCGAACACCACGCCCACGGCAGCGCTGGCCAGAATGAACAGAATGGGATGCAGATTTTTGGTGAATTTGACCCAACGCGTCAGAACCAGCAGCACAGCTGCCAGCGCGAGGGCCTTCCAGTTCAGCAGCGCCAGACCGGTGCCGCCCACGTTCACCAGCGCGATGAGCACCACGGAGATGCCCGCCGCCGCCACCAGCGCGGTGGAGGCGGGGCGCAGGCCGTAGAAGGCTGCACTGACCCATTTGCTGTCGCGGAACGCCTTCAAAAACGCCGCCACGATGAGGATGACGATGACCGACGGCGTCACAAGGCCCAGCGTAGCGATGAGCGCACCGCCGACACCGCCGGTGGTGAAGCCCACATAGGTGGCCATGTTTACGCCGATGGGGCCGGGGGTGGACTCGGACACCGCCAGCATATCTGCCAGCTGGGCGTGGGTAAACCAGCCGGTGCGGTCGGCCATATCCTGCAAAAAGGGGAGGGTGGCCAGTCCGCCGCCCACGGCGAATAGACCGGCCTTGAAGAATTCCCAGAAAAGACGGAGGTACAGCATTATTTCTCCCTCCTTATCAGGTTCTGGACGACGATGCCGCACAGGGCGGCCGCCGCCACAAAAAGCACGGGGGAGAGGTTGGTAAACAGGGAGGCCGCCAGCACCGCGACGAAGATCACGGCGGCAGGCCAGTCCTTCACGGAGCTTTTCAGCAGCTTCAGCACGGCGTTGAAGATCAGCACGCACACGCACACGCGGATGCCGGCAAAGGCGTGCTGCACCCAGTCCAGATGGGAGAAGCTATTGATGACGCCGGCCAGCACCGTGATGATGAGAAGGGAGGGGAACACGATGCCCAGCGTGGCTACGATGCCGCCTACGACGCCCCGCTGCTTCTGCCCCACAAAGGTGGCGGTGTTCACGGCGATGATGCCGGGCGTACACTGGCCGATGGCGAAATAGTCCACCAACTCCTCGTCGGTGGCCCAGCCCTTGTTCTCCACCACCTCACGCTGGAGGATGGGCAGCATGGCCATGCCGCCGCCAAATGTCATGACCCCCACCTTGGCAAAGGTGAGGAACAGCTCCCACAGTAATTTCACAAGATCACCTCATTCAGAATATCCATAGAGACCCCGGACGGACACCTCGCCGCTGTACAGCGTCTCCACGGTGCCGTCGCCATACCGCACCGTCAGGCCGTATTGCGGGTCAATGCCCTCCGCCACGGCATGGCGCACGGTGCCGCCGCGCACCACCTGCACCTGTTGGCCCGTGTTGACGCAGCGGGCGCAGTAGTCCTCCCGCCACAGGGCGGGGTCGGGGAGGGCGTGGTCGTGCAGCTCCGTCAGCTCGCCCACCAGCGCCTGCGCCAGCGTGTCGCGGGACACGTCGCGCCCCAGCTGGCCGCGGAGAGACGTGGCGATGGCGGCCACGTCGGGGGAGAAGTCATCAGCGGTCTGGGACACATTGATGCCGATGCCCACGATGACCCAGTCCGGCGTGCCGTCGGGACGGAACGCCGACTCCGTCAGGATGCCGCAGACCTTTCTGCCGCCCAGCAGCAGGTCGTTGGGCCACTTGATGCCGCAGCGCAGACCGCAGACACCTTCGATGGCGCGGCACACCGCCACCGCCGCCAGCGGCGTGATCGTGGGCAGTGTCCCGGCGGCAAGGCCGGTGCGCCACAGGACGGACAGGTACAGCCCCAGACCCGGCGGGGACTGAAAGCGTCGTCCCATACGGCCACGGCCCGCTGTCTGGCAGTCCGCCGTCACCACAGCGGCTGCGGCGCCCTCTGCCGCCAAACGCCTGCACTGGGTATTGGTGGAGTCCAGCGTGTCGTAGTGATATACCGGGATGTCCATGGCACCGCCTCCTTTTCCACGTAATGTTACCACGATTCGCGAGGACTGTAAATAGAGATACCTGCCGAGGACGGACATGGAAAAAATGGGGGTTTTGTCGAATCCACCAAAGAAATGCCGGGATTTTTGACGGTTTCTTGGCGCAGAAATGTATTGCTTTTTCCGGGGGCGGCTCGTATAATAGGCGAGAAAAATGAGAGGAGGGACAGCCATGATCTGCCAGTATACGATGAAAACGCAGATGACGGCTCCCATTGTTTCTATTTTTGATATTGTTGTTTCCATTGGCCGGTGATCGTTTCACCGGTTATTTTTTTGTGTTTGCAAGTAATTGGAAATAAAGAGTGAAGAAAGAGAGGAATTGTCACATGAACAAAAAACTCGGACAAGAAGCGATCTACGACGCCCGCGAATTGGGCGTCCCCCGGATGATGCTGCTGGGCCTGCAGCACCTGTTCGCCATGTTCGGCGCCACGGTGCTGGTACCCATTCTGGTCAGCGGCTACGGCCTGCCCCTGTCCATCCAGACCACACTGCTGTTTGCCGGTATCGGCACGCTGCTGTTCCACCTGTGCACCAAGCTTAAGGTACCCGCCTTCCTGGGCTCCTCCTTCGCCTTTCTGGGCGGCTTCCAGGCGGTAGCCAATCTGGACAGCGGCAAGTTCGCCGCCATGACCGGCGAGGAGAAGCTGCCCTACGCACTGGGCGGCGTGGTGGTCGCAGGTCTGCTGTATCTGGTGCTGGCGCTGCTGTTCAAGCTGGTGGGCGCCAAGAAGGTCATGCGGTTCTTCCCCCCCATCGTCACTGGCCCCATCATCATCCTCATCGGTCTGAACCTGTCCGGCACCGCCGTGACCAACGCCTCCACCTGCTGGTGGCTGGCTCTGGTGGCCATCGCCATCATCATCGTGGCCAACATCTGGGGCAAGGGCATGATCAAGATCATCCCCATCCTGCTGGGCGTGGTGGGCGCGTACATCGTAGCGCTGATCGCCGGTAAGGTGGACTTCACCGAGGTGGCCGGCGCCGACATCGTGGGTCTGCAGAAGTTCGTCATCGCCAAGTTCGATGTGACCTCCATCCTGGTGATGGCGCCCATCGCCATCGCCGCCATGATGGAGCACATCGGCGACATCTCCGCCATCTCCTCCACCACCGGCAAGAACTTCATCGAGGATCCCGGCCTGCACCGCACCCTGCTGGGCGACGGTCTTGCCACCGCCTTCGCCGGTATGTTCGGTGGCCCTGCCAACACCACCTACGGCGAGAACACCGGCGTGCTGGCACTGAGCCGTGTGTACGATCCCCGGGTCATCCGTCTGGCGGCGCTGTACGCCATCATCCTCAGCTTCTCCCCCAAGTTTGACGCGCTGGTGAACTCCATCCCCACCGCCATCGTGGGCGGCGTCAGCTTCGTCCTGTACGGTATGATCTCCGCCGTGGGCGTGCGCAACGTGGTGGAGAACAAGGTGGATCTCACCAAGTCCCGCAACCTCATCATCGCCGCCGTCATCTTCGTGTGCGGTCTGGGCTTCGCCTCCACCGGCGGCATCACCTTCACCGTGGGCAGCGCCGACATCACCCTGACCGGTCTGGCCATCGCCGCACTGGCGGGCGTGATCCTCAACGCCATCCTGCCCGGCAACGACTACGAGTTCGGCAAGAGCGTCGAGGGCGACGCCAGCGCCGATCTGGGCAGCTATTAAGAGACAGCGCAAACGACAAAAAAGGAACAGGCTCTCAGAGCCTGTTCCTTTTTTATCGTGTTTTTACGGTTCCTGCGCGGTTTCCGGCTGCTTGTCCGGCTCCTCCGTCTGCTCCTCCGGACGGTCGGCGCGGCCGTACAGCACGGTCATGCGGCGGATCTTCTCCGCCAGCTCCGGCGTCAGCTCGCCGGGCAGCAGACGCCACTGCCAGTTGCCGCCCTGGGTGCCGGGTACGTTCATGCGGTGTCCCGCGCCAAGCCCCAGATAGTCCTGCATCTGCGCCACAAACAGCTCCGACACGCTGCTCATGCCGCCGCGGATGACGCCCCAGTGGAAGCCCTCCGCCTCCGTCAGCGCCAGATACTCCTGGGCGTAGGCGATATCCTCCGGCTTGGCCTCCTGCCGCCAGAGAGCCAGCGGGCTGTTGTCGTGGGTGCCGGTGTAGCAGATGCAGTGCTCTGTGTAGGTGTGGGGCAGGTAGTTGCTGCTGTCCCGGGAGTCAAAGGCGAACTCCAGCACCTTCATGCCGGGCCAGCCGGAGTCGTGCAGCAGCTTCTGCACGCCGGGGGTGGGGTAGCCCAAGTCCTCGGCAATAAACTCCAGCTGGGGGAACCATCCCTTGAGCCGATCCACCAGATCCATGCCGGGGCCGGGGACCCAGTGACCGTTTTTGGCTGTCGTCTCGCCGTAGGGTACCGCCCAGTAGCTGTCAAGACCGCGGAAGTGGTCGATGCGGATGACGTCGTACAGCCTGCCGGTACCGTCGATGCGGCGGATCCACCAGCCGAAGCCGTCCTCGCGCATCCGGTCCCAGTCGTACAGCGGGTTGCCCCAGAGCTGGCCGTCGGCGCTGAAATAGTCGGGCGGCACACCGGATACGGCGTTGGGAACCAGCGTTTCATCCAGCTGGAAGAACTCCGGCTCCGCCCACACGTCGGCGGAGTCCATGGCCACATAGATGGGCAGGTCGCCGATGATGCGGATGCCCTGCGCGTGGACATAGTCGCGCAGCCGCTCCCACTGGCGGAAGAACAGGTATTGCAGATAGGTGAAGAAATCCACATCCTCCCGCAGCAGAGCACGGTATTTCTCCAGCGCCTCCGGCTTCCGCAGGCGGATATCGTCGGGCCACTCCGTCCACGCCTTCATGCCGAAATGGCGCTTGCACGCCATGAACAGGGCGTAGTCCGGGAGCCAGCGCTCATTAGCCTCCACAAAGGCGGCCACGGCCTCACCGTCCCGCTGCCACCCCCGCTTGAAGGCCTTGCGCAGCAGGTCGAAGCGCTTTTCATAGATGCGGCCGTAGTCCACATGGCGGGCCTCGCCGCCCCACTTGCACCGGCTGCACTCGGACTTGGTCAGCAGACCGTCGGCGATGAGCAGCTCGGGGTCGATGTAGTAGGGGTTACCGGCGTAGGTGGAGAAGCTCTGGTAGGGGGAATCCCCGTAGCTGGTAGGGCCAAGCGGCAGCATCTGCCAGTAGCGCTGGCCCGCCGCGTGGAGGAAATCCGCAAAATCGTATGCCGCCTGCCCCAGCGTGCCGATCCCGTAGGGGGAGGGCAGGGAGGAGACGGCCATCAAAATACCACTGGAACGTTTCATGGCAACAAGTCACTTTCTATTGAGAATTGAAACATGGAACGGGGCGGGCGAAATGCCCGCCCCGCTGTATAGACCGATGTGCAGTTAGCCCTTGACAGCGCCGGCAGCCACACCCTTGATGATGTGCTTCTGGCAGCACAGGTAGAAGACGATGACCGGCAGGATGCTCAGCAGGATCAGCGCCATGGTAGCGCCCATGTCCACCTGTCCGTAGCTGCCCTTCAGGTGTTGGATGACGATGGGGATGGTCATATACTTGGTACGATCCAGCACCAGATAGGGCAGCAGGAAGTCATTCCACACCCACATGATCTCCAGCACGCCCACAGAGATGAACGTGGGCTTCATCATGGGCAGAACCACCAGAAAGAAGGTGCGCAGCGGGCCGCAGCCGTCGATTACAGCGGCTTCTTCGATCTCCAGCGGAATCGTCTTGACAAACCCGGAGAACATGAATACCGCCAGTCCTGCGCCGAAGCCCAGGTACACGATAGGTATTGTCCACGGTGTGTTCAATCCGATCTTGGCAAAAGCCATAGAGGTGAAGCTAAAGTAGGGAAGCTTGACCTGCTCGGCAGTACGGGACAGGGTAAACATCACCATCTGGAACGGCACTACCATGGAGAACACGCACAGGTAGTAGATGATCTTGCTGACCAGACTGCCCACGCGGGAGACATACCACGCCGCCATAGACGTACACAGCAGGATCAGCGCTGAGGACGCGAGGGTGATAAACAGACTGTACAGCACCGCCTTGATAAACGGGTAGTTGCCGAAGGTCATGCCCTTGATGTAGTTTTGCAGCCCCACGAAGGAATTCTCGTTGGGGAGGGCGAAGGTCTCCGTGTTCACGGCGGCGTTGCTCTTGAAGGAGTTCATCAGTACGATGAGGATGGGCAGCACGTAGACGATGCAGATCACGGCAAAGGCCACGGTCAGCGCCATCTTGCTGCGCTCATGCTTTTTCGCCAGATTTGTCTGCATTACTGCTGCACCTCCTTTTTGCGGGTGGACTGGAGCTGGATCAGACCGATCACAGCCACAAGGATGAAGAACACCACGGCCTTGGCCTGCCCCACACCGCGGTTGTTGCCGCCGCCGGAGTAGAAGGCGCTGTAGATGTTCAGCGCCAGCATCTCCGTGGTCTTGATGACGCTGCCGTCCGGCTGCTGGAGGAAGGGACGACCGCCTGTCAGGGCCAGGTTCTGATCAAACAGCTTGAAGCCGTTGGTCAGGGTCAGGAAAATGCAGATGGTGAAGGAACTCATCATGTTGGGGATGGTGACCTTCCACAGCATCTGCCAGCTGTTGGCACCGTCGATACGGGCGGCCTCCAGCATATCCTCCGGAATGGATTGCAGACCGGCGATATAGATGATCATCATATAGCCCACCTGCTGCCAGCACATCAGGATGATAAGACCCCAGAAGCCGTATTTGCTCTCCAGCACCACGGAGGTGTTGTACTTCACCAGAATGCCGTCAAAGATCATGGACCAGATGTAGCCCAGCACGATGCCGCCGATGAGGTTGGGCATGAAGAACACCGTCCGGAACAGGTTGGAGCCCTTGATACCCTTGGTCAGGAAATAGGCCACCGCAAAGGCCAGCACATTGATGAACAGTACCGACACGAAGGCGAACAGCGCCGTATACCAGAAGGCGTGGACAAAGGTGCTGTCGGAGAAGGCCTTCACATAGTTGCTAAAGCCCACCCACGTCCACTGGCTGGTCAGCTTGAACTTGCAGAAGGACAAAAACGCGCCTTTCAGAAACGGATACAAAAAACCGATGCAAAAGGCGGCGAAGGTGGGCAGCAGGAACAGCCACACCATCCGTTGAATGGGCCGGCGGATCAGACGGCTGCTGAGGGCGGCCGCATCCCGCTTTCTGTGTAATCGCTTCATTCTCTCACTCCTGTTCTGCTTTTATTGTCATGGCGAAAGCTCTTGCCCGAAGGGGTTCGATCAACAGCTCACGCCACCACAGAGAGTGTACAGGCGGGGGCGGGCGTGATCGCCCGCCCCGCCTGTTTCCTATGCTTTTTCGTCAGTCAGACACGCAGGACTTAGTGCTCGTTGGCGTACTGGGTGGCCCAGCCTTCCACGAAAGCAGTCTTGACGGTGTCCCAGCTGCCGCCGTCGGCGGTATACTTGCCCAGAGCGTCGACCACAGCGGCACGCCAATCGTCAACAGCGGGAGTCCAGTTGAACGCCCAAGTGACGGTGTAGTTGCCGTTGGCAACATACTCGTTGGCCTGTGCGAAGAACACGTTCTCGGGGGTCTTGGCGTTCTTGAAGGGGCAGGGGCCAAACTGCTCAGCCAGCATGGTGGTGCCGGCGTCAGAGGTGACGACCCAGTTCATGAAGTCCAGAGTGGCCTTGATGTCCGCCTCGGAGGCGTTCTTGTTCACAGCCCAGCAGTTCTCGGTGCCGCAGCACAGACCGGCCTTCTCCTCGCCTTCCACACCGCAGTAGATGGGGATCATGGCCAGATCGTCAGCGTTCATGCCGAACTTCTCAGCGGAGGTCAGGTTGCTGAACTCCCAAGAGCCGTTCTGATAGAACACAGCCTTGCCCTCGCCGAACTCAGCCTCAGCCTGGTCGCCGGTGGCGGACAGCAGGGCAGCGCCGGTGGTGGCGGAGTCAGTGGTGTACAGATCCCAGATAGCCTTGTAGTTATCCAGATAGGTGCCCTTGATGGTGGCGGGCTGCGCGGTCACATTGTCATCGCGGAACTCGTAGAACAGGGGCATATTGGCCAGATGGCCGGAGAAGCGCCAAGCGGAGGAGCCGTCCAGACCGGCGGAGGTAAAGGCATCGAAGCCCAGCTCAGCGGCGCGGGCGTGGATGTCATCGGCAACGGCCTTCAGGGACTCGAAGTTGGTGATCTCGTCCAGAGAGTGACCGGCCTTCTCCAGCAGAGCCTTGTTGACGATGATGCCAAAGGCCTCGTAGCAGTAACCGATGGAAACGGTCTCGCCGTCGGCATTCTTCAGATCAAAGTCATGGGTGGTCATCTGGTTGTACACATCGGTGCCTTCCAGGTTGTAGCAGAACTCACCGTAGCTGTTGACAGCACCCAAATTGCCCACCTGGAACATGGTGGGAGCGGCGTCCTTATCCATCTCGGCGGTCAGCGTGGTGTCGTACTGGCCGGAGGCGGCGGTGACGACCTTGACGGGCACACCGGTCTCAGCGGTGTAGGCGGCGGCCAGAGTCTGCCAAGCGGCGTCGGACTCGGGCTTGAAGTTCAGGTAGTACACGCTGCCGGTGGCAGTGTCACCGCCCTCGTTGGGGTCGGCATCGGGCTGCTTCTGCTCGCCGCAGGCTACCAGAGACAGAGCCATCACGAGAGCCAGAAGCATTGCAAGAAACTTCTTCATTTGAAATTACTCCTTCAAAATAATTTATTCTCACGCCGTTTCCGGCGCAAAAACCTGATTCAGAGGCTTTGTACGGAGCCGCCCTCCCGCAGCTGGGTGGGCAGCACCTCGCAGCAGTGGACGCCGTGGCCCCGGAGCATACCCAGCAGGATCTGGGCGCTGCGCCGTCCCATCTCCTCCATGGGCTGGCACAGGGTAGTCAGCGGCGGCTCGATGTAGGCGGACAGCTCCAGCCCGTCGATGGCGATGACGGAGCAATCCTCCGGGATGCGGCGTCCGGCGTCCCGCAGCGCCCGCATAGCGCCGATGGCCATGGAGTCGGCAATGGCGAACAGCGCCGTAAACTCCGCGCCCTGCCGCAGCTTTTCGCGGACGGCCTCGTAGGCGTCCCGGATGTCGAAGCTGCCGGCGCACATGACCAGCTCCTCGTCCACCGGGATACCGTGGCTCTCCAGCGCCTTGCGGTAGCCCTGATAGCGAAGCTGGCTGATGGACTGGTCATCCTCCCGGCAGATCAGCGCCGCAATGCGGCGGTGCCCGTGTTCATACAGGTGATCCACCGCCTGCCGCGCCGTCTCCTCGTCGGCGATGGACACGGCGGAATACTCGCCCACGCGGAGGGTGCCGTACTGATTGGAGTAGGAGCAGCACACGAAGGGTACGTTCAGCATGGCCAGATCCTCCGGCGTATAGTCGAAACGTCCGCCCAGGAAGATAATGCCCTGCAAACGCTTTTCCCGCTCCATGACGGCGGCACGCTGTACCTCGTCGCCGCAGGAGGGGATCTGCTGCATCACCAGAGAAAAGCCGGCATCGGTGACGGTCTTTTCAATGGCGTGGATAATGTCCGTGTAGAAAGGGTTGGACACGCCGCGCACCACAAGGCCGATGGCCTCGGACTTGGTGCGCACCAGAACACGCGCGCTGTCGTTGGGGATATAGTTGCAGGCGTCAATGACCGCCTGCACCTTGCGGCGCACATCGTCGCTGACGTCAGGCTTGCCGTTGAGCACACGGGATACAGTGCTGACGCTGACGCTGCACTGCTTTGCGATGTCCTTGATCGTCATGCCGATGGTCCTTCCTGTCGTGTTCTGCGGAGGCGCGGCGGCTCTCGAAAACCTTACCGGGAACGTTACCGCGCTCCACGGTGCCTATCCTACCAACTTTACAAGAAAATGTCAATGGATTTTACTATTTTTGCCGAAACGCACATAACGAACGGGCGTTTTCTTGTGAAAATCACAAGGGACGCACCCACCGGCGCGCCCCTTGCGGCGTCTGCTCCTTATTTTGCGGCGTCCAGCTCCCGGAGAAGCTGCTCCAACCGGCTCTCGCCCACCACGCGGACGCCGTGCTCCCGCAGCAGCGCCGCCGCCGTACCCCAGCCGTCGGTAAGGGTGCCGGTGAAGCTGCCGTCGTAGATCTGTCCGCTGCCGCAGGAGGGACTGCGCTCCTTCAGCACGGCGGTAGTGCAGCCGTACAGCGCCGCCAGACGCAGCGCCTCCTCCGCGCCCCGGCGGTACTGGGTCGTCACGTCCGTTCCGTCGGCGCTGACCACCCGGTCATTTTGCTGCTCCGAGGGGGCACGGGGCGTGGGAAGTCCTCCCAGCTGTTCCGGGCATACGGGGATGACGAGGCCGCGCCGCGCCAGCTCCTGCGCCAGCGGATGGGGCTTGCTTTTCCCGTCGTAGCGGCAGGCGCAGCCCAGCAGACACGCGCTGATGAGGATCATACCGACAGCTCCTTTCCGTCCAGCGCGGCATAGACCAGCGTTTCACCCTGATATTGCAGCTTCAGGGAGAAAAACGGCGTATCCGGCTGCCGGATGAGGTCGAGGAAGATCTTATCTCCCACCCATTGGGGCAGGGCGGCCAGTGCGTCCTTATGCAGCCACTCCAACACGCCCTCGCTGCACTCGTGGATGTGTCCTGTCCAGCCGGTGGCGGTGAACAGGTGCATATATTCGCCCTCCCACTGGTCGGATACAAAGGTGATGACAGCCCGGTAGCGGTAGTCCGTCAAGGTCAGACCCGTCTCCTCCAGCGTCTCCCGGCAGACGCACTCCTCCGGGCTTTCGCCCTCCTCGCACTTGCCGCCCACGCCGATCCACTTGTCGTGGTTCAGGTCGTTCTCCTTCTTGATGCGGTGGAGCATCAGGTACTCGCCGCGGGGATTTTCAATATAGCAAAGGGTGGTGTTCTTCATGGCCGCTCTGTCCTTTCGATTTACAAGCTTCGCCACATAGTATATAATGCGGGGAGAGACAATGCAAGCCATACTGGGGAGGAAAACATATGTCGACAGTCAGACCCGGGCGCTACCGCCACTTTAAGGGAAACAAATACGAGGTCATCGGCGTCGCCCGCCACTCCGAGACGCTGGAGGAGATGGTGGTCTACCGCGCCCTGTACGGCGACGGCGGCCTGTGGGTGCGTCCCGCCGCCATGTGGACGGAACAGGTGGAGCGGGACGGCTACTGCGGCCCCCGCTTCCGGCCGGAGGAGGACTGATGGCGGATTACACGGTCATCCGCTCCCGCCGCCGCACCATGGCGCTGGAGGTGACGCGGGAGGGCGCGGCACTGGTGCGGGCGCCCCTCCGGGTATCGGAGGCGGACATCGCCCGCTTCGTGGAGGATCACCGGGCGTGGCTGGACAAGCACCTTGCCCGGCGGCAAGCGTATCTGGCGGCGCATCCGGCGCCGTCGCCGGAGCAGATCGAGCTGTGGCGGCGTCAGGCAAAGGAGGAGCTGCCGGGACGGGTGGCCTACTGGGCGGCCCGCATGGGCGTGGAGCCCGCCGGTGTCACCATCACTGCCGCCCGCACCCGCTTTGGAAGCTGCTCCGGTAAAAACCGGCTTAGCTTCTCGCTGTATCTGATGGACTATCCGGCGGAGGCCATCGAGTATGTGGTGGTGCATGAGCTGGCACATATCCGGCACCACGACCACTCCCCGGCGTTCTACGGAGAGGTGGCGCGCTATCTTCCGGACTGGCGCGCCCGCCGTGCGCTGCTGAAAAAATAGGGAATTGCCCGCTTTGTCGGGCAATTCCCTATTTTTCTTCCGTGTCGGACAGGTACAGCGCCTCCGCTTGCTGCTGGGCGGCGGCTGACCTGACGGCAGCCTGTTCCACCGCGCCGTCGGCAAGGTTTTGCAGCGCATCCGTGATGGCATTGAAAAGCAGCGTGTACATTTTCTGATAGGACATTTTGTCACCTCATATGCGTCAAAATTTCGTCATTTACACATAAAAGTATACTGCTTCGCTATTATTTTGTCAATACTTCGTCATGGAGGCGGCAAAATGAAGGACCCGTTGAGCAGATACACGCTGCGCGTGGAGCAGGCGCTGCTGGATAAGCTGGGCTATATCGCGGAATATGAGGGACGCACCAAAAACCGCGAGCTGGAGCAGATGATCAAAAAGCGCATTGCGGAATTTGAAAGGGAACACGGCGAGATCAAGCCGGAGTGACAAAAAGAGGCCCCATCCATGCGGATGGGGTCTCTTTATCGCAGATTTGTTACCACTCCAGGTTCTTTTCCGTCTCCTTGCTGAAAACGTGGGCTACGTTGCCGCCGAAGATCATGTTGACCTCGCTGCCCATGGGGAAGTGGGCGGCATTGCCGTTGGTGGGGACGATGACCACCACGTCGTGGCCGTTGGTGGAGATGTGCAGATGTACGGACGAGCCCATCAGCTCGCTGACGTCCACATGACCCTTGATGCCGTCAGCGCACAGCATGATGTGGTCGGGACGGACGCCCAGCACGATGTCCTGCTCCGGCACGTCCTTGGCGCTGAGCCGCGCCTGCTTGTCGTCGGCCAGCTCCACGGTGATGCCGTCCAGCGTCACGGCGTAGCGGCCGTTCTGCTTGATGAGGCGGGCGTCGAAGAGGTTCATCTGGGGTGTACCGATGAAGCCTGCCACGAACAGGTTGGCGGGGTGATCAAACACCTCCTGCGGCGTGCCGATCTGCTGGATGAAGCCGTCCTTCATGATCACGATACGGTCGCCCAGCGTCATGGCCTCGGTCTGGTCGTGGGTCACATAGATAAAGGTGGTGTCGATGCGCTGGCGCAGCTTGATCAGCTCAGCGCGCATCTGGTTGCGCAGCTTGGCATCCAGATTGCTCAGCGGCTCGTCCATCAGGAACACGGCGGGGTCGCGGACGATGGCGCGGCCGATGGCCACGCGCTGACGCTGACCGCCGGACAGCGCCTTGGGCTTGCGATCCAGATACTGGGTAATGTCCAGGATCTCGGCGGCCTCCCGCACCTTCCGGTCGATCTCATCCTTGGGAGTCTTCTTCAGCTTCAGGGAGAACGCCATGTTCTCATACACGGTCATATGGGGATAAAGGGCGTAGTTCTGGAACACCATGGCGATGTTGCGATCCTTGGGCTCCACATCGTTCATCAGCTTGTCGCCGATCCACAGCTCGCCGGAGGTGATATCCTCCAGACCGGCGATCATCCGCAGGGTGGTGGACTTGCCGCAGCCGGAGGGGCCCACCAGCACGATGAACTCCTTGTCCGCGATCTCCAGACTGAACTGCTGGACGGCCACCACGCCATCCGCGGTGATCTGGAGGCTGCTCTTTTTCTCCGCAGACTCCTCACCCTTCTTGGCTTTTTTCTTCTTTTTCTCGGTGTTGGGGTAGACCTTCATCAGATCCTTCAAAATCACCTTTGCCATACGTCTTGACTGTAGCTGTCCTGCCTCCGCAAACGACAGCCTCACGCGGGGCGGAAAATGTCCCTCGCGCTTTACGGCAAGTCTCCACATTGCCGCACCGCCAGCCACAGCGGTTTATTCCTCCTTTTCATTTGCCGGTGCGGTACAAGAAAGTGGAGTGCACCGTACCGGTGGGGATAGATGATAGTGTATAGTACACGAAAATTTTTTCGAATGCAAGGACTTTTTTGAAATTTGTGAGAAAAATGAGCGCCGCGCCCCTCGACTGAGGGCGCGGCGCAGTATCATAGCTCCACGATCACGGGCGCGTGACCGATGGCGGGCAGCAGCGTTTCCAGCACATCGGCGGTTTTCAGCCGCAGGGTGCTGGTGCAGATGCAGGGATGGCAGGAGAAGCAGGGCGCCTCATAGACCTCCCGGTCGATGAGCAGCTGCACCTGATTCTCCGTGTCGTTGGCAAGACCCAGCACCGTGGCGGAGCCGGGGGTGCAGTGCAGCAGCTCCCACAGCAGCTCCTCCGGTGCAAAGCTCAGGCGGGAGGAGTTGATCTGGGCGCTGAGATCCTTGGTGTGGAAGGGCTTGTCCGGCATCATGCACAGCAGATAGAACGCGGTCTTCTGCCGGTTGCACAGGAACAGGTTCTTGCACACGCTGACATCCAGCGCGCGGCCCACCTCGGCGCATAGCTCCATGTTGAAGGCGGCGTCGTGGCTCACCCGGTCGTAGTCGATGCCCAGACGCTCCAGCAGGTCGAAGGCGGCGGCCTCCTGCTCCGGCAGCGCACCGGCCGGCCGGGTATTGTGACACACAGGGGAGAGGGTCATTCCGCGTCACCTCTCTCCAGCAGCATTTCACCGGCGCGGTAGATGTCGCCGGCGCCTACGGTGAGGATCATGTCTCCCGGCTGGGCCAGCTGCGCCAGCTCGTCGGCTACCTGCTCCAGCGTGGCGCAGTACACGGCGCCGGGGATGCGGGCGGCCAGATCGCGGGAGGAAATGCCCAACTCGTTTTTCTCACGGGCGGCGTAGATCTCCGCCAGCACCACCTTGTCCGGCTGGCGCAGCACCCGGACAAAGTCATCGAACAGCGCGGCGGTGCGGGTATAGGTGTGGGGCTGGAACGCGCAGATCAGCCGCTTGTGGGGCAGGGGGCGCACGGCGCTCAGAAGCGCCTCCACCTCGTCGGGATGGTGGGCATAGTCGTCGTACACCTCGGCGCCGTGGTAGACGCCCTTGTGCTCGAACCGGCGTCCCGCGCCGGTGAAGACGGCAAGTCCCTCCTCCACGGCCTTGCCGTCCACCCCCAGCAGGTAGGCGGCGGAGGCGGCGGCCAGCGCGTTGGACACGTTGTGCTTGCCGGGAACGTGCAGCGTCACATGGGCGTAGCACTGTCCCCGGATGACCACATCGAACGCCCCAAACCCGTCGAAGAACGCCACATTGTCGGCGTAGCAGTCGGCGCTGTGATCCCTGACGCTGTAGGTGAAAACGGGGCGATCCAGACCCTCCACGGCGGCGCGGGCGCCCTCGTCGTCCAGATTGACCACGACCCTGCCGGTACCGGCGGGCACCAGCTGGGCAAATTGGTGGAAGGAGTGCTCAATGTCCGCCAGATCCTTGAAGAAGTCCAGATGGTCGGCGTGTACGTTGAGGATCACCGCCACGGTGGGGAAGAAATTCAAAAAGGAGTTGCAGTATTCGCAGGATTCCAGAATGATGGTGTCACCCTGTCCCACCCGGTAGCCGGCGTGGAGCAGCGGCAGCGTGCCGCCGATCATGACGGTGGGATCCTTCTGCGCCGCCATAAAGATATGGGTGGCCATGGACGTGGTGGTGGTCTTACCGTGGGTGCCGGAGACGCACAGGGCGTTGCGGTAGCCCTGCATGATGCCGCCCCACGCCTGCGCCCGCTCGTATACGGGGATGCCCCGTGCGATGGCCCCGGCGATCTCCGGATTGCTGTCGTGAATGGCGGCGGTGCGGATCACCGCATCGCAGTTTTTCAGGTTTTCGGCGGAGTGGCCAATGGCCACCTGGATCCCCACGGAGCGCAGGTGCCGCACCGTGTCGCTCTCCGTCATATCAGACCCCTGCACCACAAGGCCCATGCCCTGTAATACCTCCGCCAGCGCGCACATGGACACGCCGCCGATACCGGCCAGATGGACGCGCTTGCCGGGCTGTAACAGTGTGCGGATATCCGCAGCGGGATGCATCATAAAAAAGACCTCCAAACGGCGCGGATGCGCCGGAATAAGCTGTACGAAAATTGACAATTCTGAAAAGTATGCTAATATCTATCCTGTATGCAACGATTCATTATAATACACGCAAAGACGAAGTGCAACCGGCTTTTTAGGCGGTTTTCGGGAGTTTGGCACGAAAGGAGGCGGTGGATATGTTTCCTCAACAGATCGGTGTGATCCTCACGCGGCTGGAGCAGGCCGGCTTTCCGGCCTACGCCGTGGGCGGCTGCGTCCGCGACACCCTGCTGGGCCGCGTGCCGGAGGATTGGGACGTGACCACCGCCGCCCGTCCGGAACAGGTGACCGCCCTGTTCGCGGGACACTGTATCCCCACCGGCCTGCGCCACGGCACCGTCACCGTCCGGCAGGACGGCCTTTCCGTGGAGGTCACCACCTTCCGCGCCGACGGCCCCTACTCCGACCACCGCCGCCCCGACGCCGTGTACTTCTCCGACTCGCTGGCGGAGGATCTGGCGCGCCGCGATCTGACGGTGAACGCCATGGCCATGGACGTGCGGGGGGATATTACCGACCTGTACGGCGGCAGGGACGATCTGCGCCGGGGCATCCTGCGCTGTGTAGGCGACCCGGACCGGCGCTTTGACGAGGACGCCCTGCGCATCATGCGGACGCTGCGGTTCGCCGCGGTGCTGGGCTTCACCGTGGAGGCGCGCACCGCCGCCGCGCTGCATCGCTGCGCCCCGCTGCTGCGGGACATCGCCGCCGAGCGGCTGCTGGCGGAGATGGATCGGCTGCTGTGCGGCGCGTATGTGCTGCCGGTGCTGCTGGCGTACCCCGATGTGCTGGGCGTATTTTTGCCGGAGCTGCTGCCCTGCGTGGGACTTGACCAGCAGAACCGCCACCACATCTACGACGTGTGGGAGCACACCGCCCGCTCCGTGGCGGCCATTCCGCCGGAGCCGGTGCTGCGCTGGGCCATGCTGCTCCACGATGTGGGCAAGCCCATCTGCTTCACCGTGGACGGACAGGGTGTGGGACACTTTTACGGACACCCCAAGGTGTCGGCGGCGCTGGCAGAGGAGATCTGCCGCCGCCTGCGGATGGACAAGCGCACCGCCCGTGAGATCGTGACGCTGGTGCGGTGGCATGACCGGGACATTCCCCGGACGGAGAAGGCCATTGCCCGGGCCGTCCACCAGCTGGGGGAGGATACGTTCCGCCGTCTGCTGGCGATCAAGCGGGCGGACAATCTGGCGCAGCACCCGGACTACCGCGGCCGCCTGACGGAGATCGACAGGGCGGAGGCGATACTGGACGGGCTGCTGGCAAAGCAGGCGTGCTTCTCTCTGCGTGATCTGGCGGTGAACGGCGGGGATCTGCTGGCGCTGGGACTGCGCGGCCCCGCCGTGGGCGAAGCGCTGAACGCCTTGCTGGAGCAGGTACTGGACGGTACGCTGCCCAACGAGAGAGAGGCACTGCTGGATGCCGTCCGGCGGCTGCCGTAAAAAAGAGTACCTCGCGGTGCAGCCGCGCGGTACTCTTTTTCTATGCCTTCAGCCGGAAGCTGCTGCGGTAGAATTCTAGCAGGCCCTCCCGCTGCATCCGCCCCAGCTCCCGGGACAGGGCACTGCGGTTGACCCCCAGCACCTCCGCCATCTCCTGCCGGGAATAGGGGAGCCGGAAATAGTCGCAGCCCGCCTCCTCCCGGCAGTCCCGGAGGAACAGCAGGATGCGCCGCCGCAGCTGCGGCTCCGTCAGATACGCCAAGCGCCGCCGCAGCTGCCAGAACTTCCGGGATGTCTCCGCCAGCAGATTCCGCCGCAGCGCGATGTGACAGGCGCAGCCCCGTCCGCAGTCGGACAGGATGCCGTCCAGCGGCAGAAACAGCACCTCCGCCCCGTCGGAGGATACCACCAGCGACAAAGGACTGGCCTGTCCCGCCGCCATCAGCAGGTCGCCGAACACACCGCCCTTTTCCTGCCGCGCCGTCAGCGTTGCTGCGCCGTCCTCTCCGTACTGCACCGCGTCCACGCAGCCGTCCAGCACGATGCCTGCCATGGGCACGATATCCCCGGCGTGCCACAGAAATTCGCCCCGTCCGTACCGTCGTACCGGACAGTGGAGACAGTCCAGCAGCCGCCGGATATCCCCGTCCTCCATGCCCTGAAACAGGGCGGTCTGCCGCAGCAGTCCGGTATCCACGTCCATGTGCGCCCTCCTTTCGTTGCCGCGGCAACGTGATTTTCTCCCAGACATGATATCATAGAGAAAATCAAAAGGGAAGAGGTTTCTCACATGAAAAACAAAACTTACTGGATCGCTGAAACGGCGGTGATGATCGCCCTGCTGGTGGCACTGCAATGGGCCACCAAGCCGCTGGGACAGTTCGTCACCGGCTCCTGTGTCAATCTGGTGCTGGGCGTGTCCACACTGGTGGGCGGCGTCTGGTGCGGCGCGGTGGTCGCCATCGCCAGCCCGTTCTGCGCGTTTCTGGTGGGCGTTGGCCCCGCCAAGCTGCTGATCGTGCCGTTTATCGCCGTGGGCAACGTGGTGCTGGTGCTGCTGCTCCACTTTATCGCCGGCGGCAAGCCGCTGGGCCTGCGGAGCTATCTGGCGGTGGCGGCGGCGGCCGTGTGCAAGTTCGTGGTGCTGTTCCTGCTGGTCACCAAGGTGGCCATCCCGGCGCTGGGGCTGCCGGAGGCGGCAGCGGCCACCCTGTCCGCGTCCTTCTCCTGGCCCCAGTTGGTAACGGCGGCCATCGGCGGCGTTATCGCCGTCACCATCGCCCCCGTCGTCCGCAAGGCGCTGAAGCGGTAACAAAAAAGAGCTGTACCCCGCGGGGTACAGCTCTTTTTTATGATAGGCGCTATGCTTTATCTCGCCAGCAGCCACACCGCCAGCGCCATCTGCGCCAGCAGAATGAGGGGGATGCCCCAGACGAAGTACCAGTGCTTCGTCTTGTGGTGGAACACCCGCATACCGGCCAGCGCACCGACGCTGCCGCCCAGCAGGGGCAGCAGGAACAGTGTTTTCTCCGGTACGCGCCATGCGCCCCGTCTGGCGCGGCGCTTATCGACGCCGTACACCGCGAAGGTGGCCGCGTTGATGAATACCAGCCACAGCGCCAGCGCCCCGGTAGGGGTGGTCAACAGCTCCTGCACCGTCAGTCCGCCTTCCGCAGCTTGCTCAGCTCCACCGCCGTGGCGGCGGCCAGCCGTGCATTGTTGTACACCAGTTGGATGTTGGCGGCCAGACTGTCGCCGCCGGTGATGTCCTTGATCTTGGCCAGCAGGAAGGGGGTGGTGGCCTTGCCGTGGATGCCCTGGGCCTTGGCCTCCTCCACCGCCTCATCGATGGCCTTGTTGATGACGTCCGCGTCCATGGAGTACGCCTCCGGGATGGGGTTCGTCACCAGCATACCGCCCCGCAGACCCAGCTCCCGCTTGACGTGGAACGCCTCTGCCAGCTGGGCGGGGGTGTCCAGCCGGTAATCCACGGCGAAGCCGGACTTCCGGGTGTAGAACGCAGGCAGCTCCTCGGTCTGGTAGCCGATGACCGGTACGCCGTGGGTCTCCAGATACTCCAGCGTCAGACCCAGATCCAGGATGGACTTGGCGCCGGCGCACACCACCATCACGGGGGTCTGTGCCAACTCCTCCAGATCGGCGGAGATGTCCATGGTGGTCTCCGCGCCGCGGTGTACGCCGCCGATGCCGCCGGTGGCGAACACCTCGATGCCCGCCATGGCGGCGATCATCATGGTGGTGGTCACGGTGGTGGCGCCGTCACGTTTCTCCGCCACCAGAATGGGCAGGTCGCGGCGGCTGGCCTTGGTGACGCCTGCGCCGGTCTTGCCCAGATAGTCGATCTCCTCCGGCGTCAGACCGGCCTTCAGCCGCCCGCCGATGATGGCGATGGTGGCGGGCACGGCGCCGCCCTCCCGGATGAGCTTTTCCACGTTCAGCGCCGTCTCCACGTTCTGAGGATAGGGCATGCCGTGGCTGATGATGGTGCTCTCCAGCGCCACCACGGGCTTTCCGGCGCGGATGGCCTTCTGCACCTCGGGTGCAACGTCCAGATAACGGTTCATATCAAAGTTCCTCCTTGTCAAGAATATAGTGTATATTTTCCCAGCTCATGCCGGGGTGGATGGTCTCGGAAGCGGTGCAGGCCAGTGCGCCGGCACCCATGGCCAGACGCGCCGCCTCGGTCAGCGGCTTGCCGTGGGCGATGCAGGCGGCCAGCGCCGCCGCTGCCGCGTCGCCGCCGCCGGTGGCGTTGGCGACCTGTACCTTGGGACAGGCCACACGGGCGGTATGTCCCTCCCGGTCGGCGGCGTACAGACCGTCGCTGCCCAGTGAGATATACACCTGCCGCAGGCCGGTCTCCAGCAGCTTCTCCGCCGCGCGGGCGGCGTCGGCATCTGTCCGGATGGTCACGCCGCTGAGCAGCTCCGCCTCTATGCGGTTGGGCTTCAGCGCCGTCAGACGGCCCAGCACCGGCTTGAGCTTGGGGGCCTTGATGGTGGATACCGGGTCGGCCAGCAGGGGGGCGGTGCAGTGCTGGCACAGCCAGTGCAGCGACGGTTCCGGCAGATTCGTCTCCACCACCACCAGATCGGCGTGGTTAATGTAATCCAGCCGCTGACGCAGGAAGTCCGGCGTCATGTGGTCGTAGATGGCCATATCGTTGACCGCCAGCGCCATGTCGCCGTCGCTGTCGTCAATGAACAGATAGGTGCCGGTGCGCCCGTCGGGGATGACGGCGCTGTGGGTCAGGTCGAGGCCGATGGCGGCGGCGTTCTCCCGCACGCTCTGGGCAAAACTGTCCTGCCCCAGCACCGTGACCATGGAGACCTGCTCGCCCAGCAGACACAGGTTATGGGCGATGTTGCGCCCCACGCCGCCCAGCGACGTGGTGACCCGTCCGGGATTGGAGTCCCGCGCCACCAGCGGCGCATGGGACACTGCGCCGATGTCCATGTTCACGCCGCCCACCACCACGATATACGGGTCGGTGCGCAGCAGATAGCCGCGCCCGGCGATGTAGCCCTTCTTCATCAGGCTGGAGATGTGTACCGCCGCGCTGGAGCGGGTGATCCCCGCCTTTTCAGCCAGCTCCTGCTGGGAGATCATGGGGTTTTCCCGGATCCACTCCAACAGCTGGCGTTCCCGCTGGGTCATGGTATCGCCTCCTAAACGAAACTTAATTTTCTAATCATGTGCTTATAATAGCGCGGCAAAAGGGATTTGTCAAGAGGAAAACTGCCCTTGTAAAATGCGGCGAGGCGGTGTATAATATCAAGTCACAGCGCAAGACCCCGAAATATCAACAGAAAAGGTGAAAGACTATGGAACGAATGAGAATCGCAGCGATCTTCGCCGATCAGGAATCTCTGGGCGGCAAAGAGGTCACCGTCTGCGGCTGGGCGCGTACCATCCGCGACATGAAGACCTTTGGCTTCATTGAGCTGAACGACGGCTCCTGCTTTAAGAATTTGCAGGTGGTCATGTCCGCCGAGGAGCTGAATAATTATAAGGAGATCGCCGCGCAGAACGTGGGCGCGTCCCTGATCGTCCGCGGTACCGTGGTGCTGACACCTGACGCCAAGCAGCCGCTGGAGGTGAAGGCCCACGCCATCGAGGTGGAGGGCAAATCCACCCCGGATTATCCCCTGCAGAAGAAGCGCCACAGCGTGGAGTTCCTGCGCACCATCCAGCACCTGCGCCCCCGCACCAACCTGTTTTCCGCCACCTTCCGCGTCCGCTCCGCGGCGGCCTACGCCGTCCACGAGTTCTTCCAGAGCCGGGGCTTCGTCTATGTCCAGACCCCCATCATCACCGGCTCCGACTGTGAGGGTGCCGGCGAGATGTTCCAGGTGACCACCCTCGACCTCAACAACGTCCCCAAGACCGAGGATGGTGAGGTGGACTATACCCAGGATTTCTTCGGCAAGAAGACCAGCCTCACCGTGTCCGGCCAGCTGAACGCCGAGAACTTCGCCATGGCCTTTGGCGATGTGTACACCTTCGGCCCCACCTTCCGCGCCGAGAACTCCAACACCCAGCGCCACGCCGCCGAGTTCTGGATGATCGAGCCGGAGATGGCCTTCTGCGATCTGGCAGGCGATATGGACGTGGCGGAGGCCATGATCAAGCACATCATCCGCCGCGTGCTGGAGCGCTGTCCCGATGAGATCGATTTCTTCAACAGCTTTGTGGACAAGGGCCTGCGGGAGCGTCTGGAGCACGTGGCCTCCTCCGATTTCGGCCGCGTCAGCTACACCGAGGCGGTGGAGATCCTGAAGAAGAACAACGACAAGTTCGACTACAAGGTGGAGTGGGGCACCGACCTCCAGACCGAGCACGAGCGGTATCTGACGGAGCAGGTCTACAAAAAGCCGGTGTTCGTCACCGACTATCCCAAGGACATCAAGGCGTTCTATATGCGCCTGAACGACGACGGCAAGACCGTGGCCGCCGCCGACTGTCTGGTACCCGGCATCGGCGAGATCATCGGCGGCAGCCAGCGTGAGGAGCGTCTGGAACTGCTGGAGAGCCGCATCCGCGAGCTGGGCATGAACCCGGAGGACTACTGGTGGTACTGCGACCTGCGTCGCTACGGCTCCTGCCGTCACGCCGGCTTCGGCCTTGGCTTCGAGCGTATGGTCATGTACCTCACCGGCGTCAGCAACATCCGCGACGTGGAGCTGCATCCCCGCACCGTGGGCAACGCCGATTTCTAAAAAACGGATACGGAAAGAGCGCCCCGCGGGGCGCTCTTTTTGCTTTACAAAAAGTGTCCTCCACAGGTGAAGAAAAATTCTCATCTCTGTAAGAAATAGGCAAAGAATAAAATTTGGGGTAGAAATTCGCGGACGGCTCTGCTATAATAAGCGCCTACGGGCAGTCGAGGTATCATTTTGAAGTAATATCACATATTAGATACGCTTGTAAATAATAGATCTTTATATTAGATATTTAGGAGAAATATATGGAAACACAGAAAAAGCGCCGGGGCGACCGCAAGGACGGACGCCTGCTGCGGGAGCTGGATTCCCTGCACTTTATCACCGGCATCATCTACCCCAACCGCTGCGACAACGAGGCGTATGTCTCCGAGCGCATCGACCTGACCGCCATGAACGCCTATCTGGCGGAGAAGAATCAGACGGAGACGGAGTTCCCCTACACCATGTTCCATCTGGTGGTGGCGGCGCTGCTGAAGACCATCACCCTGCGGCCCAAGATGAACCGCTTCATTGTCAACAGCAATTTCTACCAGCGCAACGAGGTGTCCGCCGCGTTCGTGGTGAAAAAGCAGTTCTCCGACAAGGGCGCCGAGGCGCTGGCGGTGCTGCACAGCCGGGAGGACAACACGCTGGAGGACGTCCACGCGTATATCCGCCAGCAGGTGACGGAGTGCCGCAGCGAGAAGGTCGACCCCACCACCGGCGTCATGGACTACCTGAACAAGATCCCCCGCTTTATCAGCAAGACTGCCATCCGCATCCTCATGTGGCTGGATAAGCACGGCTGGGTGCCGGCGGATATCATCGCCACCGACCCCTATTATAATTCCGTGGTCATCTCGAACCTCGGCTCCATCAAGCTCAAGTGCGGCTATCACCACCTGACCAACTGGGGCACCTGCTCCATGTTCTGCATTATCGGCGAGAAGAAGCTGTCGCCGTTTTTCGACGCGGAGGGCCATGCGGCCATGCGGGAGACGCTGGATCTGGGTCTGACCATTGATGAACGTCTGGCAGACGGCTACTATTACTCCAAATCCGTGCGTCTGCTGAAGTACCTGCTGGAGCACCCGGAGGAGCTGGAAAAACCGATGAAGGAGGAAGTACAGTATGAGTGAAGTAAAGACCCCGTGGAAGCCTTACATGGGTGATGTGCCCATGCATCTGGACTATTTTCAGGGCAGTATGTTCGACGCCGTGGAGCGCATCGCCGATATGTATCCCAACAACATCGCCTTTGACTTTATGGGCCGCTCCGTCACCTATCGCAAGATGGTGCAGGAGATCGAAAAGTGCGCCAAGAGCCTGAAGACGCTGGGCGTCCGGGTGGGCGACAAGGTGACCATCGCCATGCCCAACTGCCCGCAGGCCATCTATATGTTCTACGCGGTGAATCTGGTGGGCGGTATCGCCAATATGATCCACCCCCTGTCGGCGGAGAAGGAGATCGAGTTCTATCTCAACGCCTCCGAATCCACCACCGCCATCACACTGGATCAGTTCTACAACAAGTTTGAGCATATCCGGCAGAACACCGGCATCATCAACATCATCATTGCCTCCGTAAAGGACGAGCTGAGCCGCACCATCCGCGCCGGCTATATGCTCACCGAGGGGCGCAAGATCCAGAAGATCCCCGAGGATGCGCCTGTCATCCGCTGGCGGGAATTTATGGAGATGTCCCGGTACTGCTTCTATAAGAACTACCGGGTGGAGCGGGGCTTCAACGATCCCGCCGTCATCCTGTACTCCGGCGGCACCACCGGCACCACCAAGGGCATCGTGCTGACCAACGGCAACTTCAATGCACTGGGTCAGCAGATCATCGCCACCAACCCCATGTTCCGGCCCGGCGACCGGATGCTGGCGGCCATGCCCCTGTTCCACGGCTTCGGTCTGGGCGTGTGCGTCCACTCCATGCTGTCTCAGGGCGGACGCTGCATCCTGATCCCCCGCTTTACCGCCAAGAGCTATGCCAAGCAGATCGTGAAGTACAAGTGCAACTTCATCGCCGGCGTCCCCACGCTGTACGAGGCGCTGCTGCGCCTGCCCAGCATGGACAACGCCGACCTCAGCAGCCTGAAGGGCGTGTTCTCCGGCGGCGACAGCCTGTCCATCGAGCTGAAGAAGAAATTCGACAAGTTCCTGTACGACCATAAGGCCGTCATTCAGGTGCGGGAGGGCTACGGCACCACCGAGACGGTGACCGCCTGCTGTCTGACCCCCACCAATATCTATAAGGAGGGCTCCATCGGCCTGCCCTTCCCGGATACTTACATTAAAATCGTCAAGCCCGACACCGACGAGGAGGTTCCCTACGGCGAGGAGGGCGAGATCCTGCTGGCCGGCCCCACCGTCATGAAGGAGTACATGAACAACCCCGAGGAGACGGCGCACACCCTGCGCAAGCATGCCGACGGCATGACATGGGTGTATACCGGCGATCTGGGCAGCATGGACGAGCAGGGCTTCATCTACTTCAAGGGACGCGCCAAGCGCATGATCATCACCTCCGGCTACAACGTGTACCCCGGTCAGCTGGAGAACATTCTGGACGCCCACGAGGACGTGCAGATGAGCTGCATCATCGGCGTGCCCGATCCCTACAAGATGCAGAAGGTGAAGGCCTTTGTGATGCTCAAGCCCGGCGTTCCCGCCGATGACAATACCAAGCGGGAGCTGCTGGATTACTGCCGCAAGCATGTGGCCAAGTACGCCATGCCCTACGACATCGAGTTCCGGGACGAGCTGCCCAAGACGCTGGTGGGCAAGGTGGCCTACCGCGTGCTGGAAGAGGAGGAAGAGGCGAAGCTGGCCGCCCAGCAGCCCGGTATGTAACGCACTCCGCCATATAGAAAGAAGGAGACTGACCCATGGAAAAGGAATTGAAACGGCACTATATGCTCATTGTGGATTTTCTGGGACACATTCTCGGCCCGGATTACGAGATCGCCCTGCACGAGCTGAACGATGACTCCAACGAGATCATCGCCATTGCCAACGGCGAGCTGACCGGCCGTCATCTGGGGTCGCCTCTGAGCAATAAGATGCTGGAATACGTGGCGGGCAACCTGTACGAGACCCAGAACTATGTGCTGAACTTCGAGTCGGTGTCCGCCACCGGCAAGACCATGTGCTCCAACTCCATGTTCATCAAGGGGCGCTCCGGTGAGCTGGCGGGTCTGCTGTGCATCAACTTCGATGCCAGCCGCTATGAGGAGCTGGCCCGCCGGGTCATGGATCTGTGCGGCGGCAACCAGCGCCGCGGCGTACCCAGCGGCACCCGGCTCATCGCCGACGGCAACGACCCGGTGGAGACGCCGGTGCGCAGCGGCTATCCCACGTCTATTGCCGGCGCCACGGCCAGCATCGTCTCGCAGGTGGTGGCGGACTATCCGGTGGAGGTGGATCGCCTGACGCAGGAGGAGAAGATGGAGATCATGGATATCCTGAACCGCAAGGGCGTGTTCCTGCTGAAGGGCTCCGTGAGCCATGTGGCCCAGGCGCTCCACAGCTCCGAGGCCAGCATCTACCGGTATCTTGGAAAGCTGAACAACAAGTGAGTGAACAGGAAAAGAGCCGGACGGCATATGCCGTCCGGCTCTTTCTTGCTGTATTTTCAGGCCAGATAGCTGGCGAGGCTGACCATCAGCGGCATGGTCAGGGCGGAAAACGCCGTCTGCACCGATACCATGGAGGATGCCAGCGCCGTGTCCAGCTTGAACTTGGCGGAGAACATACTCATCAGGGCGGCGGGCGGTGCGCTGGCGGCGATGACGGTGATGACCGTCAGGCGGCTGTCCAGCCCCAGCGCCAGACAGGCACCCAGCGACAGCAGGGGGAACGCCACCAGCCGCAGCAGCATGGATATCCACGAGTTGATGCCCTGCAGGGCGGCGCGGAAGTCGGCGTGGCTGAGCTGATAGCCCACCACCACCATGGGCAGCGGCGTGTTCAGATCGGACAGGTAGGTGATGGGTACCATCACGATCTCCGGCAGGGTGACCTGCAGCAGGAACAGCGCCATAGCCAGCACGATGCTGATGACGCCGGGGTTCAGCAGCAGGGGACGCAGCTTCAGCTGGGAGCGGTCACCGGTCATGGCGAAGACGCCGTAGGTCCATGTGAGGAACGTGAACACCACCACATAGGCGGAGCCGTAGAACACGCCGATGCTGCCGAACAGGGCGGTCATCAGGGGGTATCCCATAAAGCCGCAGTTGGAGAACACGGAGCTGAACAGCATCAGCCCCCGGCGGTGGGCGTCCTTCTCCCGGAGGATGAGACAGGACAGCACGATAAACGCGGCATGGAGCAGCAGGGCGATCCCCAGTGAGATGGCAAACTCATGGAGCAGCTCATGCTCCAGCGGGCGCTGGAACGCCACCAGCAGCATACAGGGGGAGACGACGTACATCACCAGATTGCTCATGGTCAGGGAGCCGCGGTCATCGATGAGCTTGACCTTGCCCAGCACAAAGCCCACCGCCATCAGCAGGTACAGCGTGATGATCTGACGGCCTACCGTCAGGAAGGATTCGATCATGGGGGAGGAGCCTCCTTTATCAAGATGGAGGGCTGCGGGAATTTGCCGCAGTCCTAAAACGCACCAGACAAGTCTACCACAAAAAGGAACACTGTCAAGAGTGACGGTTGTTTTACAGAGAAATTCGGCGTATAATATAGCCACTTATGGAATTTTGGGAGGAGCCCTATGAAATTGATGGTTCTTGACGGCAACAGCATCGTCAACCGTGCCTTTTACGGCATCCGGCCCCTGACCACCCGGCAGGGTCTGTATACCAACGCCATCTACGGCTTTGTCACCACGCTCCAGCGCCTGCTGGACGAGGAGAAGCCGGAGGCGCTGTGCGTCACCTTCGACCGGCGGGAGCCCACGTTCCGCCATCAGGCGGACGCGTCCTATAAGGCGCAGCGCAAGGGAATGCCGGAGGAACTGGCCATGCAGATGCTGCCGCTCAAGCAGGTGCTGACGGCCATGAGCATCCCCCAGTACGAGCTGACCGGCTACGAGGCCGACGACCTCATCGGCACCATCAGCCGCAAATGTGAGGCCGACGGCTGGGACTGCGTCGTGGTCACCGGCGATAAGGACAGCCTCCAGCTCATCACCGACCACACCAAGGTGAAGCTGGTGTCCACCCGCATGGGCCAGACCACCACGAAGGATATGACGCCGGAGACGTTCCGGGAGGCCTACGGCTTTGACCCCATCCACATGATCGACCTGAAGGCGCTGATGGGCGACAGCTCCGACAACATCCCCGGCGTGCCGGGCATCGGAGAAAAGACCGCCATGGCGCTGGTGCAGGAGTACGGCAGCATCGACGCGCTGTACGCGCAGATGCCGGAGATCCACGCCAAGCCCGCCGCCCTCCGCAAGCTGCAGGAGGGGGAGGAGGCGGCGCGGCACAGCTATTGGCTGGCCACCATCGTTACCGACGCGCCGTTGGACTTCAAGCCGGAGGACAACCTGCGCCAGCCCTTCAGGCCGGAGCTGTACGACCTGTTTCTGCGTCTGGAATTCCAGAAGCTCATCGACAAGTACGGCTTGTCTCCCAGCCGCACCGTGGAGGAAAAGCCGTCCCACACCGCCCATGCGGAGATCGTGGAGACGGCGGCGCGGGCGGAGGAGCTGCTGACCCTGTGGCGGGCGGCAGAGCACGTCACCGTCTACGGCCTGCCGGATCTCTCCGCGCTGGCGGTGGAGTGCGAGACAGGGGAGGACGCGACCCTGATGGCGGAGCTGTACGAAAACCGCTACGCCGGGAACTGGCACGACCTGCTGGCGTCGCTGTTCGCGGCGGACATCAAAAAGGTGGGGCATCACATCAAGGACACCATGCGTGCCCTGCTGGAGCGGGAGCTGCCCGCCGAGGGCTTCGTGTTCGACACGGCGCTGGCGGCCTACCTCTGCGACGCCACCGCCGGCAGCTACGATATCTCCAAGCTGTTCCTCTCTTTTTACAATGAGGAGCTGCCCAAGCCCGCCCATCTGCCGCCGGAGGCGTTCACCTCCCTGCTGGGGGACGACGCGGCGGCGCAGACGGCGCTTATCAGCTATACCTCCGCCGTGTCGGCGCTCCACGGAACGCTGGCGCCCAAGCTGCGGGAGCTGGACATGGAGCCGCTCTACTACGATGTGGAGCTGCCGCTGTGCCGGGTGCTGGCGGAGATGGAGACAGCGGGCTTTCTGGTGGACCGGAAGGCGCTGGCCGCGTACGGCGAGACGCTGCAGGGCGTCATGGACGAGACGGAGCAGGCCATTTACGACGCAGCGGGGGAGACGTTCAACATCAACTCCCCCAAGCAGCTGGGGGTCATCCTGTTTGAAAAGCTGGGGCTGCCCCACGGCAAAAAGACAAAGACCGGCTGGTCCACCAATGCCGATGTGCTGGAAAAGCTGCGGTACGACGCGCCCATCGTGGCGGACGTGCTGCGCTACCGGCAGTACGCCAAGCTGAAAAGCACCTATGTGGACGGGCTTTTGAAGGTCATCGACCCGGATGGCCGGGTGCGTACCAGCTTCCAGATGACCGTGACGGCTACGGGGCGGCTCAGCTCCACCGAGCCGAATTTGCAGAATATCCCCACCCGCACAGAGCTGGGCAGCCAGCTGCGGCGGATGTTCACCGCGCCGGAGGGCTGCGTGCTGGTGGATGCGGACTACTCCCAGATCGAGCTGCGGCTGCTGGCCCACATCGCCGGAGATGCGGAGATGCAGGCGGCGTTCCGGTCGGGGGAGGATTTCCACACCGTCACCGCCTCCCGTGTGTTCCACGTGCCGCCGGAGGAGGTGACGCCGGAGATGCGCCGCCGGGCCAAGGCGGTGAACTTCGGCATCGTCTACGGCATCTCCGCCTTCTCACTGGCACAGGACATCGGCGTGTCCGTGGCGGAGGCCAAAGCGTATATGGAGCGGTATTTTGAGACGTATCAGGGCGTGCGGCAGTATATGACCGATGTGGTGGCCAAGGCGGAGCAGGACGGCTACGTCCAGACGCTGATGCACCGCCGCCGCGCCCTGCCGGAGCTGAAAAGCAGCAATTTCAACCTGCGGGAGTTCGGCAAGCGGGTGGCGCTGAATATGCCGGTGCAGGGTACCGCCGCCGATATCATGAAGCTGGCCATGGTGCGGGTACACCGCCGCCTGAAGCGGGAGGGGCTGCGCGCCCGGCTTCTCATGCAGGTACACGACGAGCTGATCGTGGAGTGCCCGGCATCGGAGCAGACGCAGGTAGAGCGCCTGCTGACGGAGGAGATGGAGCAGGCCGCCAGCCTTTCCGTCCCCCTGATCGCGGAGGCGCACAGCGGCAAAAACTGGCTGGCGGCAAAGGAGTAAGATATGAAACAGGTAAAGATCGTACCCATGGCGGCAGAGCATCTGGCCCGGCTGGAGCAGCTGGAGCGTATGTGCTTTTCCCGTCCGTGGTCTAAAAAAATGCTGGCGGAGGAGCTGGACAACCAGTGCGCCGCCTTTCTGGTGGCAGTAGAGCCGGAGACAGAGCAGCCGGTGGGCTACGCCGGACTGCTGGTGGTGGCCGACGAGGGCTATATCACCAATGTGGCGGTGGACCCCGCCTGCCGGCGGCAGGGCGTGGCGAACCAGCTTTTGCAGGTATTCGACAACTTCGCCCGGGGCAACCATCTGGCGTTTCTGACGCTGGAGGTGCGGCCCTCCAACGCGGCGGCCATCGCGCTGTATGAGGGCTTCGGCTTCGCGGAGGTGGGACGGCGCAGGAACTACTACGACCTGCCCAAGGAGGACGCCCTCATTCTGACGAAATACTACACAGAGGAGGCGGCGCAATGAACATTCTGGCTTTCGAATCCTCCTGCGACGAGACGGCGGTGGCGGTGGTGCGGGACGGACGGCAGGTGCTGTCCGACGCCATTCTGTCCCAGGCGGATATGCACGCCCTGTACGGCGGCGTGGTGCCGGAGATCGCCTCCCGCAAGCACGTGCAGGCCATCGCCGCCCTGTCCGATAAGGCACTTGCCGACGCGGGCCTGACCAAGAAGGACGTGGACGCCGTGGCGGTGACGTATGCCCCCGGCCTCATCGGCGCGGTGCTGGTGGGGGTGTCCTTTGCCAAATCCGCCGCCTACGCGCTGGGCGTGCCGCTGATCCCCGTCCACCATGTCCGGGGACACATCGCCGCCAACTATCTGGCGTTCCCGGAGCTGGAGCCGCCCTTTGTGGCGCTGGCCATCTCCGGCGGCAATACCCTGATCGTGGACGTGCGGGACTACACGGACATGACGGTGCTGGGCGCCACGCGGGACGACGCGGCGGGGGAGTGCTTCGATAAGGCCGCCCGCGTGCTGGGGCTGCCCTACCCCGGCGGCAGACCCATGGATGAGCTGGCGCAGCAGTCCGCCGGCGGCAAGTACGAGCTGCCCCGCGCCCATGTGTCCGGCGCGGAGCTGGATATGAGCTTTTCCGGCCTGAAGACCGCGGTGGTGAATCTGGCCCACAACGCCCAGCAGAAGGGGGAGGCGCTGGACGCCCCTGCACTGGCACGGGATTTTGCCTGCGCCGTATCCGGCGAGCTGGTGCCCCGTGCCATGCGGGCGCTGGAGCTGACGGGTCACACCAGGCTGGTAGCGGCCGGCGGCGTGGCGGCCAATTCCGTCATCCGCGCCGACTTGGAGCGTGCCTGCCGCCGGGCGGGAGCGGAGCTGTTTCTGCCGCCGCTGCGGTGGTGCGGCGACAACGGCGCCATGATCGGCGCACAGGGCTACTATGAATATCAGGCGGGGCGCCGGGCGGGTCTGGAGCTGAACGCCTACGCCACCATGGATCTGGGTACATTGGAATAACGCGGCGCTCCCGTTCTGTCGACCGACAGGGCGGGGGCGTTTTTCGCATCTAATGCAAGAGAGTAGGCAACATTATGGTAACATTACAACAAACTTAGACATTATGTAAAGTAAACCGGGGTATAATGACAGGGTATAACTCCGTTTTCTGTACTGGATAATTCTTCTAAAAAACCGCGAAACCATTGAAAATAAAGGCGTTGCGCCATTGTGGATAACTCGGTGGAAAGTGTGGATAACTCTACGTAGAGATTATGCGGTGTCGGATTATGTAAAATTTTTGTAAAGGGAAGAGCTTGCGGGAAAATAGGTGAATTATCTGGTAAAATGGGGAGAATAGGGGAAAGCGCTTCTATTTGCGGGAAGTGGCGTACCGCGGAAAAAAGCACCAAATGTTCCATACAGCACAAAAACGGAAGATTATGACGATAAGATTACGTTATGTATTATTTTTTCCGGCGCGGAAAAAAGGTTGACGGCGGGGAAGGAGTATGTTATACTATCACCCGGTGTTCGACCGTGCTTGTGTGGCTCAGCTGGCAGAGCAGCTCACTCGTAATGAGCAGGTCGCTGATGCTATATAAGGCGGCTATTGCATTCCGACCCACAGGTGTGGTAAACTAACAAACAGAGTACGGCGAGGAGCCGATTCTCATAGAGATGCTTGTGTGGCTCAGCTGGCAGAGCAGCTCACTCGTAATGAGCAGGTCGCCGGTTCGAATCCGGCCACAAGCTCCAGACTCCTCGCGGATGACGCGAGGAGTTTTTCTATGTACAAGAACACTGACAAGCGATATACGGTTCCCATGAAGAACGCGGAGGCCTCCGTCCGCATGGAGGGCTGTCAGGTGACGCCTCAGATGCGGGAGCAGTGCCAGCGTGTGCTGCGTGGCGAGGTGACCACGGCGGAGCTGCTGCGTCAGGTGCTCGGCGAGGCAATAGAGTGAGTATATAGCAGAACCGGCGCAGGAATTTCCTGCGCCGGCTCTTTTGTTATTGACGCTATGCAGGCTATCGGCATGGCGTTATGGCAGCCGCGAATTCACGCGGCCAATACCCGTCCAATCAGACATGGCGCGCTGCCAATAGCCACCATTACCCGTTACCACCACTGTCCCATCGGCCTTTAACCCAAGCGTATACAACCAGCCAGCAGCCACGGCTACAACATCTGTCCATTCGCTCACGCCACATTGTTCATCAGCATAGAGACCCGCAATCACCGCCGAACCATCTGCCTTTAAGCCGAGTGAATGCCAGCCTCCGGCAGCAGCTTTGCCATGACCACAAGCCGCTGATTGCCACTGTTGGACTTGTCGTACTTCCGGCAGCAGGTGGAGAGTGTCAGGAAGCTATCCCCCTCGGAGAAGGTCACACCGTCAATATCCAGCCAGTTTTTCTTCTCCACGGTCTGGAAGAACTCGGTGAGCTTGCTCCCCATGGGATTGGGGTCAATATAGTCGAAGCCGACGTCCGCCGCCTGCATCACAGGGTCATCCACCTCCGCACCGGGGATATACAGCCACGCCACGGCGTCGGGGTTCCTGCTTTTGGCAGCGGCAAGCTCCACCTGCCGGTTGACGGTGGGAATGGGGGTCGCCTCCACCTTGGAGGTGCCGGAGGGAGCTTCAATGGGATCGGGATCTTTCTGATAGCAGCGCAGCTTAAAATGTCATTGATCAGCTTCTTATAGAGAAAAAGGAACAGCGCAGCTTCCGGGCAAATACCCGGAAGCTGCGCTGTTTGTTGGCCTTTAAGGCATGATAAGACGGTTACCGTGCGCGTTTTCTCTTATAGTGGACGGCACCGGCCAGCGTAAGGGTGCTTGCCAGCAGGAGGGCGCTCCACAGCGGAAGATTGCTGCTGTCTCCGGTGCGGGCGCTGGCAGTGCTCTTGACGAAGATGACCTCGATGGTATGGGTTCTGCTGACATTCTCGAAGGTGTAGGACTTCACCGCGCCGATGCTCTTGCCGTCGATCTTGACATGGGAGACGGCATAGCCCTTATCCGGGGTGATGGTGAAGGTCTGATCTCTGCCCTCACGGACGCTGATGCTGCCGGAGGGAGAGATAGAGCCGCCAGCCCCGGCAGTCGCCTCGATGGTGTAGTAGCTGTAGCCGCCGCTGTCACCGCCGCCGGTATACGTCCAGTGGGCGTAGACGGTGGTATTTGCAGAGAATACGGTATCCGTCGTGATCTTTGTACCGCCGCTCTTTTTGGTGTACCAGCCGTCGAAGCTGAAACTGCCGCTTCGGGAGGCGCTGGGCAGCGAACTCAGTTTCTGATCGGTGGTGGTCATGCTGCCGACAGAGGGCATACCGCCGTTGCCGTCAAAGGTGACGATGAACTCGGTGGGCGCAGGAGGCGTGACGGTGCGCTCGTAGCCGCAGGTGTCGCAGGTCATATCTGCATCGTCGTCATAGCTGTGCGCCTCCGTTACCCGGCCCTTGTCGGCAGAGGTACAATTCTCATCTGTGCAGACGCGGTAATGGCCGGTTTCACCGTCGGCAGTCCAGTCGCCGTAGGTATGCTCATGAGCGGGCGGAGTCACGGAGCGCTCGTAGCCGCAAACATCGCAGATCGTATCCGCATCATCATCGTAGTCGTGAGCGGCTTTGTCCTTGATGCTCTCGGCCTTCTCCAAGCAGTCATCGTCGGTGCATTCGTGCCAGTGGCTTGTGCCGTCTTTGCTCCAGTCACCATAGCTGTGCTCGTGGGCAGGCGGAGTCACTGTGCGCTCGTAGCCGCAGGTGTCGCAGGTCATATCCGCATCGTCGTCATAGCTATGTGCCTCCGTTACCCGGCCCTTGTCGGCAGAGGTGCAATTCTCATCTGTGCAGACGCGGTAATGGCCGGTTTCGCCGTCGGCGGTCCAGTTGCCGTAGGTATGCTCATGAGCGGGCGGAGTCACGGAGCGGTCATAGCCGCAGGTGTCGCAGATCATATCCGCATCGTCGTCATAGCTGTGTGCTTCCGTTACCCGGCCCTTGTCGGCAGAGGTGCAATTCTCATCTGTGCAGACGCGGTAATGGCCGGTTTCGCCGTCGGCGGTCCAGTCGCCGTAGGTATGCGCATGAGCGGGCGGAGTCACGGAGCGGTCATAGCCGCAGGTGTCGCAGATCGTATCTGCATCGCCGTCATAGCTGTGTGCTTCCGTTACCCGGCCCTTGTCGGCAGAGGTGCAATTCTCATCTGTGCAGACGCGGTAATGGCCGGTTTCGCCGTCGGCGGTCCAGTCGCCGTAGGTATGCGCATGAGCGGGCGGAGTCACGGAGCGGTCATAGCCGCAGGTGTCGCAGATCGTATCTGCATCGCCGTCATAGCTGTGTGCTTCCGTTACCCGGCCCTTGTCGGCAGAGGTGCAATTCTCATCTGTGCAGACGCGGTAATGGCCGGTTTCGCCGTCGGCGGTCCAGTCGCCGTAGGTATGCTCATGAGCGGGCGGAGTCACGGAGCGGTCATAGCCGCAGACGTTGCAGGTCATATCTGCATCGTCGTCATAGCTGTGTGCCTCCGTTACCCGGCCCTTGTCGGCAGAGGTGCAATTCTCATCTGTGCAGACGCGGTAATGGCCGGTTTCACCGTCGGCAGTCCAGTCGCCGTAGGTATGCTCGTGTGCAGGCGGGGTCACGGAGCGGTCATAGCCGCAGGTGTCGCAGATCATATCCGCATCGTCGTCATAGCTGTGTGCTTCCGTTACCCG
>CAKTPV010000015.1 GCA_934591815.1 uncultured Oscillospiraceae bacterium | reverse complement strand
GAGAAGCTGACAAAGGCGGAGATGGCGGAGCGGACGCTGGAGGCGGCAAAGCTGGTGCAGCTGGAGGGTCTGATGGATCGCAAGCCCAGCGAGCTGTCCGGCGGCCAGCAGCAGCGCGTGGCCATCGCCCGCGCGCTGGTAAAGCGCCCCCGGGTGCTGCTGCTGGATGAGCCGCTGTCCAATCTGGACGCACGGCTGCGCCTCCAGACACGGGAGGAGATCCGCCGCATCCAGCGGCAGACCAACGTGACCACCGTTTTCGTCACCCACGATCAGGAGGAGGCCATGAGCATCTCCGACGAGATCGTGGTGATGAAGGACGGTGTGGTGCAGCAGATCGGCAAACCCCAGGAGGTCTACGACCAGCCGGTAAACCTGTTCGTCGCCAAATTTCTGGGGACGCCGCCCATTCACGTCTTTGACGGGCGCATCGAGGGCGGCAAGCTGTACATAGGCGGCGCGGCGGTGCTGGATGTGGACGGCGCGGCCGATCAGCCGGTATATGCCGCCATCCGGCCGGAGGGCTTTATCCTCGCGGAGGACGGCCCCCTGTGCTGCAAGCTGGACCGCGTGGAGGTCATGGGACGGGATATCAGCGTGGTATGCACCCATCCGGACTGTGAAAACGCGGCCATCCGCGCCATCATCAACGCCGACAGCCGCGTGGACACCACCCGGGAGACGGTACGCTTTGTCCTGAAGCCCCACAAGGTGTTCCTGTTCCATCGGGAGGAACAGACGCGGCTGGACTGCACCTTGAGGTGACGCCATGGAAAAACGAAATGCCAAGGGCTGGCTGTACCTGCTGCCCGCCATCGCCTTTCTGGGCGTGTTCATGGTCTATCCGCTGGTGGACGTGTTCGTGTACTCCTTTGAGGAAGGGTACAACTCCGCATCCCAGACGTTTTCCGGCGTAGGTCTGTTCAACTACCGCTATGTGCTGCGGGATTCCTACTTCTTGCAGGCGCTGAAAAACACCTTCATCCTCGTCATCATCACCGTGCCGGTGTCCACCGGCCTTGCCCTGCTGATCTCGCTGGGGCTCAGCTCCATCGAAAAGCTGCGGGGTCTGTTCCAGACGGTGTACTTTCTGCCCTACGTCACCAACACGCTGGCGGTGGGTCTGGTATTCATGATCCTGTTCAAAAAGACCGCTTATACCGACGGTCTGGTGAACGCGATGCTCCACTGGTTCAGCAGTCCCGGTGTGGACTTTATCGACGGGCCGTACTGGGCGAAGATGTTCGTGCTGTGCTTCTACACTGTATGGGTGGTGCTGCCCTTCAAGATCCTGATCCTTACCAGCGCGCTGGCGTCGGTGAAGCAGGACTACTACAACGCCGCCCGCATCGACGGCACCTCCCGCCGGCGCATCTTCACCCGCATCACCCTGCCCATGATCTCCCCCATGATCTTCTATCTGGTGGTCACCGGCTTTATCGGCGCATTCAAGGCATACAGCGATGCGGTGGCTCTGTTCGGCACCGACCTGAACGCCGCCCAGATGAACACCATGGTGGGCTACATCTACGATATGCTGTACGGCGACTCCGGCGGCTACCCGTCCTTTGCTTCGGCGGCTGCCATTATCCTGTTCGCCATCGTGCTGACCATCACCTGCATCAACCTGCTGGTGAGCCGGAAGCACGTCCACTATTGAGAGGAGGCGACACTGTGGACTCTCATACCAATTATAAACAAATCGAGCTGGCCGCACGCCGCCGGCGAGCGGTGCGCCGCGCCGTCACCTATGTGCTGCTGGCGCTGTGGGCGGTGATCGTGCTGTTCCCCTTCTACTGGATGGTGCTGACCTCCGTGAAAAGCTACAGCGCGTACAGCGCCGAGCGCATCCCCGCGTTCTTCACCCTGTCCCCCACGCTGCAAAACTACCACGACGCCTTCACCGCCGTGCCGCTGGGGCGCTACTTCCTGAATACGCTGGTGTTCACCGTGGCCACCACCGCCATCATGCTGGTGGTCATCACGCTGGCGGCGTTCGCCTTCGCACGGCTGAATTTCCGCGGCAAGCATCTGGCCTTTACACTCTTTCTGGCGCTGATGATGATCCCCAATGAGCTGGTCATCATCACCAACTTCGTGACCATCACGGACGCCGGCCTGCGCAACACGTTCTGGGGTCTGATCCTGCCGTCGGTAACGTCGGTGTTCTACATCTATTTGTTAAAAGAAAACTTCGCCCAGATCCCCGACGAGCTGTACTACGCCGCCAAGGTGGACGGCACCTCCGACTTCAAGTACCTGTGGAAGGTGATGCTGCCCATCTGCCGCCCCACAGTGGTGACCATCGTGATCCTGAAGGTCATCGAGTGCTGGAACTCCTATGTGTGGCCCCGCCTCATCACCGACGATGAGAACTATTTTCTGGTGTCCAACGGCATTCAGGCCATCCGGGAAAACGGCTTCGGGCGGGAGAATATCCCCGCCATGATGGCGGCGGTGGTGGTCATCTCCGTACCGCTGATCGTGCTGTTCCTCCTGTTCCGCAACAAGGTCATGGAGGGCGTTTCGAGAGGAGGCACCAAGGGATGATGAAAAAAGTGCGGCTCCCCGCGCTGCTTCTGGCGCTGCTCTCCCTGCTGACGCTGTGCGGCTGCCACGGCTCCCGCGGGCAGAACGCCTTCTCCGTGCCGGATAGCTTTGACGAGTCCCGGCCGTATGAGATCACGTTCTGGGCCAAGAACGACACCAATAAGACGCAGGTGGATATCTACAACAAGGCCATCGACGATTTTCAGGCGCTGTATCCCAATATCACCGTGCGGCTGCGGCTGTATACCGACTATGGCAAGATCTACAACGACGTGATCACCAATATCGCCACCAACACCACGCCCAACGTGTGCATCACCTACCCCGATCACATCGCCACCTACCTCACCGGTGCCAATGTGGTGGCGCCGCTGGACGCCCTGTTTGCCGACGAGCAGTACGGGCTGGGCGGCAGCGCCCTCCGGTACGACGGGCCGGCGCAGGCGGAGATGATCCCACAGTTTCTGGAGGAGTGCAGCTTTTCCGGCAGTCACTATGCCGTGCCGTTCATGCGCTCCACCGAGGCGTGCTATGTGAACAAGACCTATGTGGAGGCGCTGGGCTACCAGCTGCCGGAGACGCTGACGTGGGACTTTGTGTGGGAGGTGTCCGATGCGGCGGCTGCGGCCAAAAATGCCGACGGCACCTTCGCCGTCAACGGGCAGGAGGTGCTGCTGCCCTTCATCTACAAGTCCACGGACAACATGATGATCCAGATGCTGCGGCAGAAGGGCGCCGGCTACTCCACAGACAGCGGTGAGGTGCAGATCTTCAACGACACCACCGAGGAGCTGCTGTACGGCATAGCTTCCCACACTGCCGGCGGCGCGTTCTCCACCTTCAAGATCTCCGGCTACCCCGCCAACTTCCTGAACGCGGGACAGTGCCTGTTCGCGGTGGACTCCACCGCAGGCGCCACATGGATGGGCTCCCACGCGCCGCTGAGCGACATCAGCGCCGACAAGTATGTGGATTTCGAGACGGCGGTGATGACCGTGCCGCAGTTCGACCCCGCACACCCGCAGATGATCTCGCAGGGGCCGTCGTTGTGCGTATTCAATAAGGACGATCCTCAGGAGGTGCTGGCCTCGTGGCTGTTCGCCCAGTACCTGCTGACCAATGAGGTGCAGATCGCCTACTCCCAGACGGAGGGCTATGTCCCCGTCACGGCAAAGGCTCAGCAGTCCGCCGCCTATCAGGACTATCTGGCGCAGGAGGGCGCGGACGACAAGCTCCACTATGATGTGAAGATCAAGGCCTCCAAGCTGCTGCTGGACAACGTGGACAACACCTTCACCACACCGGTGTACAACGGCTCCGCCTCCCTGCGGAACGCGGCGGGACAGCTTATCGAGGATGTGGCCAAGTCCGTCCGGCGCAAGGAGCCGATGGACGCGGCGTACATGACGAGGCTGTACGACAACGTCACGTCCCTGTACCGGCTGGACCAGCGGGGCGCCATGGCTGCCGACGGCAGTCAGGCGCTTGGCCCCCTGCCCGCCCCCGCCAAGGCGCTGCTCGTTACGCTGGGCGGCGTATGGGTGCTGATGGCCGTTTACGGCGGTGTGCAGCTGGTCAAAAAGAAAAACCGTCAAAACAGCCATTGATTTATTTGCAGAATGCGGTATAATAGGTCGGGTGTGCGCTAAGCGCACCCGTCCTATTAACCACTTTTATGGTACAAACAAGAGGAGACGCAACATGAAAAAGTTTTTGACCCTTCTGCTGGCACTGGTGATGGCTCTGTCCATCGTTGGCTGCGGCAAGACCGAGAACCAGACCGATGACAAGGATACCCCCGACGAGGGCGGTGAGGACGTCGTTTCCGTCGCTATGACCCACGAGGAGTTCGAGGCTGCTGAGCTGGATTCCGTCGTCACTGTGGAGACCTACATCCAGGCCCGTCAGGGCTGGTGGGAGAAGGACGGCGTCGGCGTCGCTACCTTCTACACCCAGGCCGATGACGGCGCGTACTTCCTGTACAACATGCCCTGCACCAAGGAGGCCTATGACAGCCTGCTGGTGGAGGGCGCCAAGCTCCGTGTCTACGGCTACAAGACCGAGTGGCAGGGCGAGGTGGAGATCATCGACGCCACTTGGGAGGTGCTGGATGGCGACACCAAGACCTACGAGGCTCTGGACGTGACCTCCCTGCTGGGTACCGACGAGCTGATCGCCCACCAGAATGAGAAGGTCGCCTTCAAGGGCATGACCGTGGCCGCCTCCAACGATGCGGGCGCTCCCTTCCTGTACAACTGGGATGGCTCCGGCTCCGAGGGAGATGATCTGTACTTCAATGTCACCCTGAACGACACCACCTACACCTTCGTGGTGGAGAGCTACCTGTGCGGCCCCGGCACCGACGTGTATGAGGCTGTCAAGGGTCTGAACGTGGGCGACGTGGTGGACATGGAGGGCTTCCTGTACTGGTACAACGGTGCCAACCCCCACATCACCTCCGTGGTGAAGGCTGCTGCCTGAGGCATCTGAACGACAAAAGCGAGACGGCTTTGCGCCGTCTCGCTTTTCGTTTCCCTATGTCTTTCTTACGTCACTTCCGCGTCCGCTTCTCCTTCTCGCGGCGCAGCTTCTCATCCACCTTTTTCATGATGCGCAGGCACAGCGCCGAGCTGGCGCTCAGCAGCGCCAGCGCCACGGCGAATTCTTTGCTCTTTTTATTCATAGGGGAGCGCCTCCTTTTCGCTTGCCGGGCTATTTTCTTCTCCGGGCAGGTATTTCCCCGCCCGCAGCGTCAGTATACCACATCGCCGGAAAAAAGGCAATTCCTACCACTGGTAGACAATGCTCGCGGGATACACTTGTATGTGGTATTTTGCGGCATTTCGCCGACTGGTTCATTGAAATGCGTTGTGGAATTGACGAGACAAGCACGTTGTTTTTTGGTGGGAATGCTGAAAATGAAATTGCCCCCTTTTTTCTCCCCTCCCCTTTATTTACTTTGTGTCTGTTTTGTGCTTTAATTGATACTGTACGAAGAGGAACAAAAAGTGCATTCACGGAATCTATAAAATTTGAGGAGGAAAACATTCATGGTACAATTTGCAAGCAGAATGGACCTGCTGAAGGGCTCCGAGATCCGCGAGCTGCTGAAGCTGACCGCACAGCCCGACATTATCTCCTTCGCCGGTGGTATGCCCGCTCCTGAGCTGTTCCCCGTGGAGCAGATGATGGAGGCCTCTGTGGCCGTTATGAAGGAAAACGGCCGTGTGGCGCTGCAGTATTCTTCCACCGAGGGTTATCCCCGTCTGCGTGAGCAGATCGCCGAGCGTATGCTGGCAAAGAACAACATCCACACCGACAAGGATCACATTCTGGTGACCTCCGGTTCTCAGCAGGGTCTGGATTTCTCCGCCCGCGTGTTCCTGAATCCCGGTGATGTGGTGCTGCTGGAAAGCCCCTCCTATCTGGGTGCCGTCAACGCCTTCAAGGCCTGCGAGCCCAAGTTCATTGAGGTCCCCACCGATGACGGCGGCATGATCATGTCCGAGCTGGAGAAGATCCTGGCCACCACCGAGCGGGTGAAGATGATCTACGTCATCCCCGACTTCCAGAACCCCACCGGCCGTACCTGGGATCTGGAGCGCCGTCACCAGTTCATGGACATCATCAACAAGTACGAGATCCCCGTGATCGAGGATAACCCCTACGGCGAGCTGCGCTTCGAGGGCGAGTATATGCCCGCGCTGAAGAGTCTGGATACCAAGGGTCTGGTGGTCTATCTGGGCACCTTCTCCAAGATCCTGGCACCCGGCTATCGTCTGGGCTGGGTCTGCGCCGATGATGAGATCCTGGCCAAGTACAACTTCATGGAGCAGGCTGCCTCCCTGCAGGCTTCCACCGTCGGCCAGATGGAGACCTCCAAGTGGATCGATATGTTCGATCTGGACGCCCACGTCAACACCATCCGCGAGTGCTACAAGAAGCGCCGCGCCGTGATGCTGGAGACGCTGGCCAAGGAGCTGCCTGAGCCCTGCACCTTCACCCGTCCCGAGGGTGGTCTGTTCGCGTGGGTCGTGCTGCCCGAGTACATGGATGCCAAGGATCTGCAGATGAAGTGCCTCGAGAAGAAGGTCGCCTTCGTTCCCGGCGGCTCCTTCTTCCCCAACGGCGGCCACGACAACACCCTGCGTCTGAACTACTCCTGCATGCCGGAGGAGAAGATCGTTCAGGGTATCACCGCCCTGTGCCAGACCATCCGCGAGAACCTGAAGTAAACAAGGAGACACAGCATCCATGAAAGACGTCAAAGTGCTCATCGGCAACTACGGCAGCGGCAAGAGCGAGCTGGCTCTGAACTTCGCCATGCAGGCAGCGGCCCGCGGCGACAGAACGGAGCTGCTGGATCTGGATATGGTGAATACCTACTTCCGACTGACCGAGCGGGGCAAGATGGTGGAACAGAAGGAGATCCGGCTGGTCTCCCCCAACTTCGCCTGCTCCGGTATTGAGACGCTCTCCCTTCCCGCCGAGGTGTCGTCCGCCTTTGTACTGGATTGGGATACGGTCATTTTCGATGTGGGCGGCGATGATGTAGGCGCCACGGCGCTGGGCCGCTACCATCGGGACTTTATGGCACTGGAGCCCGGTGCTCTGGAAGTGCTGAACGTTGTAAATATTCGTCGCCCTCTTGCCAGCACGGTGGAGAAGATCCACCGGCTGCAGGAGGGGATGCAGACCCATGCCAGATTGCAGATCACCGGTATGATCAACAATACCAACCTGTCCACCATGACCAGTGCGGACGATCTGTGGGACGGCTATGAGCTGCTGCGGCAGGTGGTGGATCTCACCGGTATCCCCGTGGCGTACACCACCGGTAAGAAGGATATCCTCGATGCATTTCTGGCCCGTGACCCGGACCCGAAGTATGTGGGAAAGCCCGTGGCCATCGACGTGTATATGCACCGCGACTGGGATTCCTACATCGAGTATGGACTGAACACCAAGAATCCGCACAAGGATATGTATTAAACCCCGCATACCTCCCCTTTTCGGGGGTAGTAGATACAAACAGCAAGAGGAATTTGAGGAAAAGAGGTGTAGAGAGTGGTAAGAGTTACCATCGACGAAAACCTGTGCAAGGGCTGCGGCCTGTGCGCAAGAGCTTGTCCCAAGCACATCATTGAGTTGTCCAAGACTCGCATCAACGCTAAGGGCTATCATCCGGCGGAGGTCATCAACATGGAAGCCTGCATCGGCTGTACTTCCTGTGCGCGTACCTGCCCTGATGTGGTAATCCGTATTGAAAAAGACTAAGGAGGAAAAAACATGGCTTTGACTCTTATGAAGGGTAGCGAAGCTATTGCGGAAGCCGCCATTCGTGCCGGCGCACGCTATTTCTTCGGTTACCCCATCACTCCGCAGACGGAGATCCCCGAATACATGTCCGCACGTATGCCCGAGGTCGGCGGCTGCTTCCTGCAGGCCGAGTCCGAGGTCGCGGCCATCAACATGGTCTACGGTGCCGGCGGCACCGGCGCCCGTGTCATCACCTCTTCTTCCAGCCCCGGCGTGTCCCTGAAGCAGGAAGGTATTTCCTACTGCGCGGGCGCCATGGTCCCCTGCGTCATCGTCAACGTGATGCGCGGCGGCCCCGGTCTGGGCAACATTCAGGCCTCTCAGGGCGACTATTTCCAGGGCGTCAAGGGCGGCGGCAACGGTGACTATCACCTGCTGACCTTCGCTCCCGCTTCCGTGCAGGAGGCCATCGACCTGATGATGATCGCCTACGATAAGGCCGAGAAGTACCGCATCCCCGTGCTGTTCCTGGCGGACGGCATCATCGCCCAGATGATGGAGCCCGTGGAGCTGCCCGAGATGGTGGACTACAAGGTCGACCCGGAGAAGAAGCCCTGGGCCTGCACCGGCTGGAAGCCCGGTGACGATCCCGCCAAGCGCGGCGTCATCAACTCCATCTACATCGACACCGAGAGCCTGGCCGTCCACAACGATGAGCTGCAGGCTATGTACAAGGAAGTCGTTGCCAACGAGCAGATGTGGGAGAGCTACAACTGCGAGAATGCCGACTATATCATCACCGCCTTCGGCACCGTGGCTCGCGTGGCCAAGAGCGCCATCGCTCAGCTGAAGGAGCAGGGCATCAACGTGGGTCTGGTTCGTCCCATCACCGTGTGGCCGTTCCCCTACGATGCCGTGCGCGAGGCCTGCACCCAGCCCAGCGTCAAGGCTGTTCTGGACGTGGAGCTGAACGAAGGCCAGATGCTGGAGGACGTGAAGCTGGCGATCAACGGCGCCAAGCCGGTGGACTTCTTCGGTCATTGCGGCAGCCAGATGCCCTCTACCGACGAGATCGTTGCCAAGATCCTGAGCATGAAGGAGGGTAAATAAGATGGCTGTACTGTTCGAAAAGACCAAGCTGCTCACTGACAAGCAGTTCCATTATTGCCCCGGCTGCAACCACGGTATCATCCACCGTCTGGTGGCCGAGGTCATCGACGAGATGAACCTGAACGGCAAGGTGATCGGCGTCGCCCCCGTGGGCTGCTCCGTGTTCGCCTATGACTACTTCAACTGCGATATGTACGAGGCCGCCCACGGCCGCGCTCCCGCTGTGGCCACCGGTATCAAGCGCTCCGTCGGCAAGGACACGCTGGTGTTCACCTATCAGGGCGACGGCGACCTGGCCTCCATCGGTACCGCTGAGATCGTTCACGCCGCACACCGCGGTGAGAAGATCACCACCATCTTCGTCAACAATGCCATTTACGGCATGACCGGCGGCCAGATGGCTCCCACCACCCTGATCGGCCAGAAGGCTACTACCTGCCCCGCCGGCCGCAGCGAGGATTGGAGCGGTCTGCCCATCAAGATGAGCGAGATGCTGGCCGCTGTGCCCAGCTCCTACTACATCGAGCGCGTGGCCGTCAACAACACCGCCAACATCGCCAAGGCCAAGAAGGCCATCGCCAAGGCATTCCGCCTGCAGATGGAGGGTAAGGGCTTCTGCATGATCGAAGTGCTGTCCACCTGCCCCACCAACTGGGGTCTGTCTCCCGTGGAGGCTCTGGACTGGCTGGAGAAGAACATGATCCCCTATTACCCGCTGGGCGTGTACAAAGACAAGGAGGCCGAGTAATATGGAAAAAACCTTCATTTTTGCCGGTTTCGGCGGTCAGGGTATGCTCCTGATCGGTAAGTTCGTGGCCATGGCCTGCATGCTGGATGGCAAGCACGTTTCCTGGCTGCCTTCCTACGGCCCTGAGATGCGCGGCGGTACCGCCAACTGCTCCGTCATCGTTTCCGATGATCCCGTTGCCTCCCCCCTGGTGGACAAGGCCGACGTGATCGTTGCGATGAACCGTCCTTCTCTGGACAAGTTCGAGAATCACGTGAAGCCCGGCGGCGTGCTGGTCATCAACAGCAGCATCATCGACCGCAAGGCTGTCCGTGACGACATCACCGTGGTGTACTGCGACGCCAACGGCATTGCCGAGTCCATCGGCAACCCCAAGGGCGCCAACGTGGCCATCCTCGGCTCCACTCTGGCTAAGGCTCCCGTCACCTCTGTGGAGAGCATGATGGAAGCCATCCGCATTGAGCTGGGCGAGAAGAAGGCCCGCTTCCTGGAGGGCAACAAGAAGGCTCTGCTGGCCGGCATGGAAGCCGCCAAGTAAGGCCTCTCCCCTACATTGGAACAGAGAAGTCCGACCCATATGGGTCGGACTTCTTTTCGCTGGTGATGTTTCAGGGCGGTTCTCCGCACCATGCATATCGCACCGTTTTTAGGGGGCGGACTCCTGCGCCGGCTTGCCGCAATACAATCCCCCCTCCTCATCGTTTATTTGTGCGAAAACACAAGGAAAACTTGTTTCATTCTCCGAAACTAATTGTTGACTTCCTACCAAATGTTTGGTATGATTGCACTGTGAGCAGGAGGTGACGCAAATGAGTTCTTTTTCTTACTTTGTGGGGCAGCGTATCAAAAAATATCGAAAGAGCAGAGGCTATACCATCGAGCAGTTCTCCGCTATGATCAACAAGAGCAAGGCCACCCTGTCCAAGTACGAGAACGGCGCCATCACCATCGACATCGAGACGCTCTACGACATTGCGCAGGCGCTGGAGATCGATCTCAAGTGCTTTATCGACTACCAGCCGCCGGTATTCCATCAGGATACCTCCCTGCCCAAGAACAACTACTTCAATCAGTCGCTGGCCTATATGTACTACTACGACGGGCGTGTGCGGCAGATGGTGCGCTCCCTGCTGCGCTTCTCCCGCGCCGCGGATCGGGAGACCATCGAGGTCACGCTGTATCTGGGTGTTGCCTCCTTCACCGAGCCGGATCGCTGCCAGCATCTCTTTACCGGCGAGATGAAGGCCTACGACACCATCACCCACATGGTGATGACCAACCAGATCAACGAGGCGGAGAAAATGTATATCTGCATGCTCAACCCCATGTCCAACCGCACACCGGCCATCGGACTGGTCTCCGGCATTGGCTCCACCCCCTTCTTCGCCCCCATCGCGCTGAAGGCGCTGATCTCCAAGGAGCCGCTGGATGAAACAGAGCGGCTGATGAACACCATCAAGCTGGACAAGGACGACTACCATCTGCTGCGGTACTACAACATGATGGTCATCAACCGTCCCGCCTCTCTGTTCCTGCAATAAGTTAACAGCAAAAGACTGTGAAGGCTATCGCCTTCACAGCCTTTTTTTAACTCATGCGCAGGATCTCCCTGCGGAGCCGCAGGATGATGCGCTTTTCCAGCCGGGAGATGTAGGACTGGGAGATGCCCAGCCGGTCTGCCACCTCCTTCTGGGTCAGCTCTCTGCCGCCGCCCAGTCCAAAGCGCATGGTGATGATGTCCCGCTCGCGGGGGCTCAGCTTTGCCACCGCCTCCGCCAGCATCTGGCGGTCTGCGTCCGCCTCGATAGGACGCATGACCACGTCGCTGTCGGTACCCAGCACATCGCTGAGCAGCAGCTCCTTGCCGTCCCAATCGGTGTTCAGTGGCTCGTCGAAGCTGACCTCCACGCGGCTGCCGCTGTTTTTCCGCAGGTACATGAGGATCTCATTTTCGATACAGCGAGAGGCGTAGGTGGCCAGCTTGATGTTTTTATCGGTGCGAAACGTGTTGATGGCCTTGATTAACCCGATGGTGCCGATGGAGATCAAGTCCTCAATATTGATGCCGGTGTTCTCAAAGCGGCGGGCAATGTACACCACCAGCCGCAGATTCCGCTCGATGAGGGTCTGCCGCACCGGCAACTCGCCTCCGTCCAGCCGGGCCAGCAGCGCCGCCTCCTCATCCCGGGGCAGCGGCGGCGGCAGGGTGTCGCTGCCGCCGATATACATGACCTTATCCGGCCTGCGGAGTCTGCGCAGAAACGTCCGCAGACGGTGCAGCAGTGCTGTCAGCACACCCCTTCACCTCCTTCCCCTCCGGATCGCCCCACAGGGCATGATACCCGCCGCCATCGCTGACGGGGTAGTCCGACAGGGCCACCGGCGTCCGGGGATAGCGGCGGCCGTTGATCTCTATGTAGTCGCTGCGGGCGGCCAGCAGCAGTCCCGCCGGCGTGCCTACGCTGCGAAAGGGCAGCAGCGAAAAGGGAATGCCCGCCCCCTGCCGGTGGAGCCGCGCCATTTTTTCCTCCGGCGGCAACCCGGAGGCCAATACCGCCGCCACTGCCGGCGGCCATAGCTCCTCCGCCGCGCCGCGCTCCAGCACCAGTGCCGGACGGCCCGATACCGGATCCCGCAGGGTGTTTCCGGTGTCGTGCAGCGCCGTGACGGTCTGCTTCCGTCCGCAGACGGATATGGTGATCTTCAATAACTCTCCTCCCCCATGGCGTGCGCCCTGCCCCAGCAGCAGACGCAGCAGAAAATAGAATACCAGTGCCGAGCCGATGAGCAGCAGCCAGCTTACTTCACCCCGGTAGAGCCGGTGCAGCAGCCCGGTGGGCGATCCGGCCCACAGTCCCAGTGCCAGCACAAACCCCGCCAGGCCTCCGGACAACAGCAGGAAAAGCAGCGTCGGACGCCGCCTTCCGTTGTAGGCGCACAGCGCCATGATGCTTCCGGCTGCGAGCTGGCACACCGCACTGCGCAGAAATCCGCAGCCCGGCAGGAACGTCACCGCCGCGTAGACGCCGCCTCCAGCGGCACACAGCAGCAGCCGCAGACGGTGAAGCGTCCGACCCGACAGCTGTGCCGCTGCCAGCAAAAGCAGGTAGTCCAGCAGCAGGTTCAGCAGGAATACCCGATCCAGATACACCACCATCGCTCTCACCTCGCCCGTCCATTATAGGACACGGCGGCAAAGAAAACCGTCAGAAAAAGAAAGCCTCCGGGAAAAGGACGAGCCTTTCCCCCGAGGTTGATGTGCAAAAGCTCTCCGGTTATGCCGGAGAGCTTTTGTTCACGCTTCAAAATCAAAAATCGCCTTTTGCGCCAGCAGCGGGCCGAACTCCTCTTTCCAGAGGTGATGCGGCGCAGAGGTGTCGTATAGCGGCAGTACGTCCCGCTCCATGTCCAGCACGATCAGCACATCGTACCGGTTGTCCCGCGCCACGCAGTTGGGGTAGACGCGGACACCGTGGATACCCGGCAGATCCGTAAGCGGGGCGAAGATCTCCCGGATACGGGGCAGCATCGCCTCCCGGCGGGGATAGACCTCCGCCCGGTATTTGGCAAGAATGCAGTGCTTCATGGCCGCCTCACAGTCCGATGTACGGCAGCACCAGCGATACCAGCATGACCACAGCCAGCAGCAGTGCAATGCCCATGGCCATGTAGCGTACCCATTTCGGTCTCATTCCAGTTCCTCCTTCGGTATAATGCGCTTGATCATCTTCTCCACCTTACGGCGGGGCTGCATGACCTCATGGCCGCAGCCCAGACAGCGCAGCTTGATATCCATCCCCACCCGCAGCACCTGCCAGCGGCGGCTGCCGCAGGGATGGTCTTTTTTCAGTTCGAGAATATCGTTCAGATGCAGCTCCATGCTCATGTCCCCTTGATGTCGTCCCAATAACGCTTGGCGGCCTGCTCCGTCTTGTTGGGGCCGTACTCGTAATACGTTCTGTCACCCAGCGACTCCGGCAAGTACCTCTGCTTTACATAGTGGTTGGGGTAGACGTGGGGATACTTGTAGGCCGCCGCCTTGGCGGTGCCGGCGCTGTCGGCATGTACGTTTTTCAGATGGCGGGGGATGTCCCCCACCGCGCCGCGCTGGATATCCTCCATGGCGGCGATGATAGCGTTGTGGGCGCTGTTGGATTTGGGTGCGGTAGCCAGCAGCACAGCAGCCTCCGCCAGCGGAAGCCGCGCCTCCGGCAGACCCAACTGCAAGGCCGCGTCCACGCAGGCCTTTGTGACCACGATGCCCTGCGGGTAGGCGAGGCCGATATCCTCCGCCGCAATGACCAGCAGCCGGCGGCAGGGGGAGAGCAGGTCGCCCGCCACCAGCAGCCGTCCCAGATAGTACACCGCCGCATCCGGGTCAGAGCCGCGGATGGACTTTTGCAGCGCCGACAGCAGATCGTAGTGGTCATCGCCCTCCCTGTCGTAGCGCATGGCGCTGTATTGGCTGAGCTGCAAAGCGTCATCTCTTGTCACCCGCAGCGTGCCGTCAGCAGGCTTTGCCGAGCGGTACAGCAACTCCACGGCGTTGACGGCCTTGCGCACATCGCCGCCGCAGCCGCTGGCCACGGTGCGTGGCACATCGTCCTCCCAAGTGAAGGGCAGCGGGCTGCGCGCCTTTTCGATAGACAGCGCACGCTCCACGGCGGGGATGGTCTCCTCCACCGTCAGGGGCTTGAATTCGAACACGGTGCTGCGGGACAGCAGCGCGTTGTAGATGTAGAAATACGGATTCTCCGTGGTGGAGGCGATCATGGTGATCTTACCGTTCTCCAGAAATTCCAGCAGGCTCTGCTGCTGCTTCTTGTTGAAGTACTGGATCTCGTCCAGATACAGCAGCACGCCGTTGGGCGCCAGCATCGTACCCACGTCGCCGATGACATTCTTCACATCCTGCAGGGACGCGGTGGTGGCGTTCAGGTAGTACAGTGTCTTTTTCGCCTGCTTGGCGATGATATTGGCTACGGTGGTCTTGCCGGTGCCGGAGGGCCCGTAGAAAATGAGGTTGGTGTCCGTGCCGTTCTCGATCAGGCGGCGCAGCAGCGCGCCCTCGCCCAACAGGTGCTTCTGTCCGGCCACCTCGTCCAGCGTCTGGGGCCGTATTTCGTCTGCCAGCGGACGCATGAGCCGCACCTCCTCTCCTGCCGCACACGCGGCACATATGGGCAGTATAACACGGATTGCCTTTTTCTGCAACCGCTGTTATAATGGCGGAGAGGTGATGCCCATGAAAACAAAGCAGGAGATCGCCGCCATTATCGCGGCGCTGAAGGAGCTGTACCCCGATGCAGCCTGCTCCCTGGACTACGGCAAGGACTATGAGCTGCTGTTCTCCGTGCGGCTGGCCGCCCAGTGTACAGACGCCCGGGTGAATCTGGTGACGCCGGCGCTGTTTGCGCGCTACCCCACGCTGGAGGCGTTTGCCGCTGCCGATGTGGATGAGGTCGGGCGCTACGTGCAGTCCTGCGGTTTCTGGCGCGCCAAGGCCCGGGACATTGTGGCCTCCGCCCAGCAGCTGCTGGAGCGGTTCGGCGGCAAGGTCCCCGACAGCATGGAGGCGCTTCTGACGCTGCCCGGCGTGGGGCGCAAGACCGCCAACCTGATCTTAGGCGACATCTACGGGCAGGAGGGCTACGTCTGCGACACCCACTGCATCCGTATCACCGGACGGCTGGGCATCACCGATGGCAGCAAGGATCCCCTTAAGGTGGAAAAGCAGCTGCGCTGTGCTATCCCGCCGGAGGAGTCCAACAATTTCTGTCACCGCATGGTGCTCCACGGACGGGCGCTGTGCACAGCGCGAAGCCCTCTATGCAGTGAATGTCCTTTACAGCCCCTGTGCGACTTTAGAAAAGATCAATAAGAAAGAGATGCCCGCGCCGTGTAGCGCGGGCATCTCTTTTTTACTTATTTCGTGCGGCCCACCATGCGGTCCGCCAGCTCCCAGAGGAAGTCGTGCTCCGGCCAATCCGCCACGGCGGACTTGGCCTGCTCTGTGCAGGCGGCTACCTCCCGGCGGCAGGCGTCCAAGCCGATCACGTCCACGAAGGTCACCTTGCCCTCCTCCGCATCGGAGCCAATGGGCTTGCCGAACACCGCTTGATCGCCCTCCACATCCAGCATATCGTCCCGGATCTGGAAGCCCCGGCCGATGGCGTCGGCATATACCAGCGCCTGCGCCCGCATGGCGGCGGGCATTTCCGCGGCAATACAGCCCAGCTCCGCCGCCGCGGAGATCATCACGCCGGTCTTGAGCCGGTTCAGCGTCGTCAAGCCCGCCTCGTCCCCCACGTCGTACACCGTATCCAGCACCTGTCCGGCCACCATGCCGTCAGCGCCGCAGGCGCGGGACAGGGTGCGGACAGCCTCCAGCCGGTTCTCCGCCGACAGGCAGGGCGCCTCCGCCAACAGACGGAATGCCTCCGGCTGCATGGCGTCTCCCGCCAGTACCGCCAGCGTCTCGCCGTAGACCTTGTGGTTTGTGGGCTTGCCCCGGCGCAGGTCATCGTCATCCATGCAGGGCAGGTCGTCATGGATCAGGGAGTAGTTGTGTACCAGCTCCAGCGCACAGCCGTAGGGCAGCGCCAGATGCCAGTCGATACCGCCCAGACGGGCAAATTCCAGCGTCAGCACCGGCCGGATGCGCTTGCCGCCGGCCAGCAGGCTGTACCGGATGGACTCGTACAGCTTCTTATAGGGGGTGTCGGCGGTAAACAGGCCGGACAGGTACTCCTCAATGGCCTGCTGGTACGCCGCGTACTGTGTTTCGTAGTGCATGGTCATTCCTCCGTCAGAAAATCGCTCTCGATAGGCGCGCCGTCAGGACCCTTCATCAGCTTGACCACCTTCTGCTCCGCGCCGTCCAGCTCCTTGCGGCACTGTGCCGCCAGCTTTGTCCCCTCCTCGAACAGCGCCAGACTGTCCGTCAGCTGGGCGTCGCCCTTTTCCAGCAGCGCCACGATCTGCTCCAAACGGGCCATATTCTCCTCAAACGTCTTTTTTGCCGCCATGTCAGTCCTCCTTATCCACCACGTCGCATTGCAGGCTGCCCTGCGCCAGCCGGACGCGGATGCGCTCTCCCACCGCCGCATCGGCGGTATTCTTCAGTATCGTACCGTCCACGCTCTGTGCCACGGCATAGCCCCGCGCCAGCACCTTCAGCGGGCTGAGGGCGTCCAGCGCGGCAGCCGCCGCCGCAAAACGGCGGCTCTCCCCCTCCACACAGCTCTTGCCCGCAGCGGACAGCCGGTGGACGATGTGATCCAGATACAGCCGCCGATCCGCCAGAAAGGCGGTGGGGTCTGTCAGCACACGTTTTTTCTCCAGTACAGTGAGCCTGTCCTCCTGCCGGCGCAGACTGTGAAGCAGGCTCTGTGCCATCCGCTCGTCCGCGTCCTGTAAGTACCGCAGCAGCTCCGCCATGTCCGGCACGGCGATCTCCGCCGCGTTGGAGGGCGTGGATGCCCGGCGGTCTGCCACAAAGTCGCTGATGGCCACATCCGGCTCGTGTCCCACGGCGGAGATCACCGGGATCTCCGACTCGTAGATGGCGCGGGCCACCCGCTCATCGTTGAAGGCCCACAGATCCTCCAACGAGCCGCCGCCGCGTCCGGTGATCAGCACGTCCGCCAGCTGGTAGCGGTTGGCGTAGCGGATAGCGCCCACGATCTCCGGCGGCGCCTCCACCCCCTGCACCCGTACCGGCAGCAGCAGCACCTTGGCGATGGGATACCGGCGGCGGAGGATGCGGATCATATCGTGTACCGCCGCACCCGCCGAGGAGGTGACGATGGCGATACGCCGGGGGAACCGGGGCAGCGGCTTCTTGTGCGCCGGGTCGAACAGCCCCTCCCGGTACAGCTTCTCCTTCAGCTGCTCAAACGCCACGTACAGGTCGCCCACGCCGTCGGCAGACAGACCGCTGCAATACAGCTGGTACGCGCCGTCCCGCGGGTAGACACTGATGCGGCCGGAGGCGATGACCTGCATTCCGTTTTCCGGCTTGAACCGCAGCTTCATAGCCGAGCCCTTGAACATCACGCACCGCAGGGCGCTCTCGCTGTCCTTCAGCGTGAAGTAGTGGTGGCCGGAGGGATAGACCTTGTAGTTGGAGATCTCTCCCCGCAGCAGCAGGTCACTGAAGGCGGGTACCGCTTCCACCAGATCCTTGACGCAGTGATTCAGTTCGGTAACGGTAAATACATGCCGTTCGTCCATGGCATTCTCCTTATTCCATGCGGAAAAGGCAGAGCGCAAGCTCTGCCTTTCTGTTTTAGTCCTTCAACTCGCCGCGGGCAAAGCTGCCCAGAATGCCGTTGATGAATTTCACCACCTCCGGCGTTTCGTAGTTCTTGGCGATCTCCACCGCCTCGTTGATGGCAACGCCGGCGGGGATATCCGCCATGTAGAGCATCTCGTACATGGCCACCCGCATGATGGCGGAGGCCACCAGCGAGATACGCTCGAACCGCCAGCCCTTGGCGTATTTTTCAATGTCCGCGTCCAGCTCCGCCGCGTGCTCCGACACACCGGAGACAAGGCGGCGGATATACGCCTCCTGCTTGGTGTTGGGCCGCTCCTCGTAGATGGGATGCTCCGGTGCCAATGCGGCGAAGCTCTCCGCGCTCAGCTGCTGATCCAGAAACGCCTCCACGGGCAGGTCTGTAAAGCTCAGTTCGTAGGCGAGATGCATGGCGATCTCGCGGGCTGTATTGCGTGTCATAAATCGTACCCTTTTCTCTCTCAGATCGTTTCGTTTAATTGAAGCCGATGCCGCCCACATGGACGTTGACCGCCGTTACCTTGAAGCCCGTCATGCCCTCCAGCGCGGTGCGAACCACCTGCTGGGCCCGCTTCGCCACATCGCCGATGGCGCTGCCGTAGCGGACAACGATAAACAGGTTCACCACAATGCCGTCGCCGTCCATCTCCACACGGACGCCCTTGGCGGACATCTTCTTGCCGCCCACGCTGCCGCCCATCATGGCGCTGACGCCCTCCACCTCCGATGCGGTGGTGGAAGCAATGGAAGCCACAACGTCCTCCGAGATCTGGATGGCGCCGTCCTCCTCCTGATGGATCATGTATTCTTTATTTTCAGCCATGTCACGTTATCTCCTTGCGCTGTCTTTCGTGATTCAGTTTAGTATACCATTTTCCATGCCGAAATACAACACCTATTTTGCATCATCGGCCTGTTCCGCCGACTGCACGCTGCCGGTCTGTACGCTGCCGGCAGCCGCCCCCGCCTCCATGATCTTGATCTGCTCCGGGGTGTAGCCCGTCTCGCTGACCACGATATCCTTGATGCGCGCCACATCCACCGCGTCCAGACCGTCCGGGTCGGATACCACCACGCTGACAGTTTCCTCGCCCATGAAAACCACGCAGTCTGCATAGCCCTTGGCTACCACCAGACTCTCGATCTGGGACTCCGCCACCGTGTACGCCGCCAGCACCTGCAAGGTACGGGACGCCTCGTTCAGCACGTCCTCTGCGGCATTTTCGTCCACCTGCGCCTCCTGTAGCATACCGATGGCTGTGTCGCGGGCCTGCTTACGGCTCAGCCGCGCTGTGGCGAAGTAGTCGTCCCCTGCGCCTGTCACCTCCGCATCCTTCGTCTCACCGTTTACCAGTGCCGACTGCCCCAGTACCTTTTTGCCGCTGTCCTCCACATTGCCGGCATAGCGCCAGTTGAGATACACCGAGGTACCTACCAACAACAGCACCGCCGCCACCACCGCACGCCGCTTCCATACCTGTTTCATGCCTGCTCTCCTCCTCATTTTTCCTATGACTTCCACTTGACCACTGAGATCTTGTCGCTGCTCAGTCCCGTCAGCACGGACACGGCGTTTACCACCGCCAGCCGCACACTGCTGCTGCCGGCCCCCTCGCAGACCACCACCGCACCCTGATAGGTGGGGTAGAGCTGCTGGGTGACCACCACCTCCTGCCGTCCGCTGCCGCGGTTGACGGTGAGCACCTGCTTTTCCTGCTTGGTCTGACCGCTGCTGCTGTCGGAGAGGCTGCTGTCCTCCGCCAGACGCAGGGTGGAGCCGGCGCGCAGCGTCAGCATGATCCGCACGCGGCCTACGCCGTCGATGGCGCCCAGCACCTCCGCCATGCGCTTCTCCGTCTCCTCCAGAGAAAATGCCTCCCACAGCGTCTCGCCGCCGTCACCGGAGGTCTGTGCCTTACCGCCGGTGGGCAGCAGCATCAACACCACGCCCAGCAGCACGACCAGCGCCGCCAGCCGGTATTTTTTCAGCAGTCCCGTCCATTTCCCCAGCTTCATACGTCACCTCATCTAAGGCGTCAGCCATGTCTGCCGCTCCTCGCCGATGCCCAGCTCGGCGGCGATGCAGGCGGCCAGCGCCTCATCTCTCTCCACGTCCAGCGTCACGGCGCAGGGATAGGGCACGCCGGAGCGCAGCTCCGTCTCCACCTCGGCGTGACAGGTCACGCCCAGCGCCGCGCCCTTATCCGATATATATGCAGCCGTCCGCTGCTCTATGATAGCGGCCAGCTCCGCCGCGTCCGCCGCCCGGTAGGTTTCCGTCAGCGCCTGTATCTCCTGTGCGTAGTCGTCATAGGACGCGGCAAGGTCCGGAAAGTCGAACCCCAGCACCGGCCGGAGGATCACCAGCATCAGCACCACGCCGCCGGTGGTGCGCACGATGGGCCGCAGACGGCCCTTTGGTACCAAAGCATACAGGATCGCCAGCACCAGTCCGGCTGCGATGATGGACAGCAGCCATGTCCGCAGCGCCCCGATCATGGGAGCACCGCCGATACAGAGGAGGTGATGGAGATCAACAGCAGCAACGCGCAGCTGCCGGTCATGCCCAGCATCAGGCCGAAGGCCGTACCCAGCGCGTCGATCAGCCCCGCCAGCGGCCCCTCGGTGATGGTGCCTGCCAGAAACGCCGCCAGCTTATACAAAAGGTACTGCACCGCCATCTGGAGGAAGGGCGTCAGGCAGATGGACAGCACCGCCAGCATCCCGAAGATGCCAATAGCGCCCTTCAGCACACCCGCCCCGGCCAGCACCGTCCCTGTGGCATCGGAGATGATGGAGCCTACCACCGGCACCGCCGCGGAAATGACGGAGCGGGTCATCTGCACCGTCATGGCGTCTGCCGCACCGGCAGCAGCGCCGGTCAGGGTCAGAAAGCCGGTGAACGCCACCATGGCCGCCGTCAGCGCCCACGTCACCGCCCTGCTGATGCCCGCGCCGATCTTTTTCAGGCTGTGTCCCGGCACCATGGCGTCGGCGGCGGCCGCCGCGATACAGCCGTACAGCAGCGGCAGCAGCAGCCGTCGGATAACGGTGAGCAGCAGGTTGGTAAAGAACACGGTGGCGACCTGCTTGGCGCTGGCGGAGGCGATGCCGCCGCTGGCCGCCACCGCCGCCGAAAGCGTGGGCAGCAGCGCCTTGGCGAATATGTCCAGCTCCTCCATCGTCTCCACCCCCAGTCCCATCATCCGTTGAAAGTCCCCGGCGGCAACGAGGGTGATGGCCAGCGCCCCCGCCATCGGAACGACCTGCGGCACAGCGGGCTGCGCCGCCGCCGCGAGGAAGCTCTCCGCCACGCCGCACAGCAGCACTACGCCCAGCAGCAGTGCCGCGCCGGATGCCTTCTCCCGCAGCGCCGCACCCAGATATTGCCGGGCCTCCTCCCACAGCCGGGCCACTCCTTCCGTCCATGCGGTGTGGTCGGCGCACTCGTTCAGGCCCTCCAGCCGGGAGGCCGTCTCCGGCGGCAAGGCGTCCGTCACGCTGTCCGGTACGGCTGCCGCCAGCGCCGGTACGACCAACAGCCACAGCAGCACCGCTGCCGCCAGCGCCATGCGCACGCCCCTCATAGCAGCCCCCGCAGCATATCCCACGCCGCCTGAAAAAGCGGCAGGGAGACAAGGATGGCGATGACAGCCCCCGCCGTCTCCACCAGAGACGCCATGGCGCCCTCCCCCGCGTCCCGGCACAGGTCGGAGCCTGTCCGGCTGACGAGAGCAACGCCTACCGTCTTGACCAGCGGCGCAAACAGCTCCGCAGGCAGCTGTCCCCCGCCCGCCAACTGGGTGAGAAAGTCCCGGATCTCCTCCAGCGGCTCCGCCAACAGCAGCAGCGCCGCGCCGCAGACCGCCAGTGCCAGCAGCAGCGCCATGTCCGGATTTGTCCGCTTCAGCAGCACCGCCAGCAGCGCCCCCGTAACGCACAGGGCGCAAAAACGCATGACCGCTTCCATCGCTCACAGTGAAAACAGGGTCTTGACCAGCTCGAACAGGTCGCTGATCTGCTGCACCAGCATCATCAGCACCACCACCAGCCCCGCCAAAGTGGTCATCAACGCCTGTTCCTCCCGCCCGCTGCGTACCAGCAGCAGGTTCAGCACCGCCACCAGAATACCGACGGCGGCAATCTTGAAGATCAGATCAACATCCATGTCGTACCTCAAATCAGTAGGATCACCAGCAGCCCGGCGGCGGAAAACAACGCCGCGCCGGTGAGCCGGCGATCCCGTCTATCCTCCTGCTCCCGCTGCTCCCCCAACCGGCGCAGCCGGAGCTGTGCGTATTCCAGTCCCGCCAGCAGGTGCGTCTCGTCGCCGGTAAGCTCCACCGCCAGCAATATCTCCGCCGCTTCTCTGTCCGGCAGCTCCGCAAAGGCCTTTTGCCATGCAGCATATAAAGGAGTATGGCCCTCCACCTCTCGCAGGACGGCGGCGAAGTATCCGCCGCAAGCCTGCCGCCGGGTCAGCTCGGTCAGCAGCGGCGTCATGGGTTGACGCTGCCAGCGGATGGCCGATGCCATGTGTCCCAGCGCCTGTTGGAGCGAGCCTACCAGCTCCCGGCGCTGCCGCAGCTGCCGCTGCCGCGCCGCAAAGCCCCAGACGGCGGCAGCGCCGATCAGCGCCGCCCCCAGCAGCTTGCCGGTCACAGCGGCTCCGTCCGGTACACCCGGCGGCCATGCTCCACGGTGATGGTCACCAGACGCCGGAACACCTGCATCTCCAACAGCTTGGTAAACAGCGGCTTACGTGCCAGCTCCTCCCGGTCGGCAGCATGGATGGTGGCCAGCAGCGCCACACCGCAGTTGGCGGCGGTCAGCATGGCCCGCAGATCCTCCTCCGCCGTGATCTCATCCACCGCGATGATCTGCGGGTTGGCCGCACGCAGCAGCATGACGACGCCCAGTGCCTTGGGGCAGCCGTCCAGCACATCGGTGTGCGCGCCGACCTCCAACTGCGGCACGCCCCGGTACATGGCGGCCAGCTCGCCCCGCTCGTCCACTAATCCCACCCGGCAGGCGGGGCGCGTCTCGCTGCCATCGGACAGGGCGCAGATCATGTCCCGCAGCAATGTGGTCTTGCCCGCCCCCGGCGGCGCCAGCAGCAGTGTGCTGGGAAAGCCCTCCGGCTCCCATAACTCCTCCACCAACGGCTCGGATATTCCCCGTATCTGGCGGCTGATGCGCACGGTGACGGAGGAGATGTCCCGCAAGTTGGTATTGACGCCGGCGCGGAGGACGGCTGTGCCGCATACGCCGATGCGAAAGCCGCCCCGCCCAATGAGATATCCCTTGCTCAATGTGTCCGACACGGCGTAGCGGGAGTACCCCGTCACCATATCGCATAGCTGCTCCAGATCCGACTGTGTGACCAGCAGGCGCGGCAGCTCGTCGCTGACGAGTACCTCCCCCTCGCAGGTCAGCACCGTCATGGGCCGCCCCGTGCGGAGGCGAAACTCCTCCGCCTGTGCCTTGCGCCAGTCCGGCAAACGGCGCGCCGCCTGCTGCCAGCGGATCGGCAGCAGCTCCGCGGCCTGCTCATACCGTGCGATGGCATAACTCAACTCCATGCTCTCCGCTCCCCTCCTGTGTGTTATTTACTTGTATGACGGCTCGTCCCCGAATATGCCGCACAGCGCCCTTGGGCACAAAAAAAGAACACAGCGGCAATAACCGCTGTGTTCTTTTTACATTTAATGGTTCCATGCAGCCTGCATCAAAAGGATGGCGATGGCTCCTGCGACGAGGAACGCGCCTGCGATGAGCAATGCCGCTTTCAGAGCGCCGCCCACGGCAGCCCGGCGCTGGTCATCGGTGAACGCCTCTCCGTTTTCCCACGGGCGGTCATCGTTGCCCTCCGGCTCCTCGGATTCCTTCTTTGCCTTGGGGATGCGGGGAAACAGCATGGGCATCGGCTCAAGGCCGCTCATATCCGCGATGGTACGACCGTCGTCGTCCTCATATGTCCGCTTTTTGGCCATCACTTATCATACAGATGGCACGCCACAAAGTGACCCGGCTCCAGCTCACGCTGGACGGGAACCTCCTCCTTGCAGCATTCCATACAGTTGGCGCAGCGGGTGTGGAACTTGCAGCCCTTGGGCGGGTTGGCGGGAGACGGGATGCTGCCCTCCAGCACGATACGGTTCATCTTCACCGTGGGATCGGGGATGGGGATGGCGGAGAACAGCGCCTTGGTGTAGGGATGCAGCGGGTTGCGGAAGATATCCTCCGTTGCGCCGTATTCCACCAGATTGCCCAGATACATGACGCCCACCGTGTCGGAGATATGCTCCACCACGGACAGGTCGTGGCTGATAAACAGGTACGTCAGTTTGTACTTCTCCTGAATGTCCTTCAGCAGGTTGATGATCTGCGCCTGAATGGACACGTCCAACGCGGACACCGGCTCATCGCAGACGATGAACTCGGGGTTCAGTGCCAGCGCACGGGCGATGCAGATACGCTGCCGCTGGCCGCCGGAGAACTCGTGGGGATAGCGGTCCTTGTGGAAGGGCTGCAAACCGCAGTTGTCCATGACCTGATCGATGTAGTCGTCAAACTCTGCCTTCGGCACCAGATTGTGCTCACGCACCGCCTCGCCAATGATCTCGCCCACCGGCATACGGGGGGACAGAGAGGAGAACGGATCCTGGAAGATGATCTGCATCTTGGTACGCAGGGCACGCATCTCCTTGGGGGACAGGTCGTAGACCTCCTGCCCGTTGAACAGCACCTGACCGGCGGTTTTATCGTCGTACAGCCGGAGGATAGTGCGGCCGGTGGTGGTCTTGCCGCAGCCGGACTCACCCACGAGGCCCATGGTGGTGCCGCGCTTGAGGTTGAAGGTTACGCCGTCCACCGCCTTAACGTGGCCGACGGTGTGGGAGATCATGCCGCTCTTGATGGGGAAATACTTCTTCAGGTGGTTGACCTGCAGGATGTACTGGGGATCATACTCCACGGGGGTGAAATTGGGATCCTGAAACGGATTGTCCTTATGCGCAGCCATCTTATTCACCCTCCTTTTTATTCTCTGTGCCGTTCAGCACTCTCTCTACCTGATCCTCCAGATCGGGGCGCTTGCCGTCATAGTAGCGGTAGCAGGACACCCGGTGGGTGGGAGAAATGCTGATCTCGCAGGGATATTCGCCGTTGCAGCGCTCCAGGCACATCTCGCAGCGATCCTTGAAGTAGCAGTAGTTCGGCATATTGATGGGGTTGGGAACCTTGCCGGGGATGGAATAGAGCTTGTCGACCTGCTTGCCGACCACCGGCTTGGAAGCCATCAGACCGATGGTGTAGGGATGGGCGGGATGCGCGAAGATCTCCTCCGCCGTGCCCTGCTCCACGATACGTCCCGCATACATGACCACCACATAGTCCGCCATCTCGGCGATGACGCCCAGATCGTGGGTGATGAACATGATGGAGGAATTGATCTTATCCTTCAGGTTGCGCAGCAGATCGAGGATCTGTGCCTGAATGGTCACATCCAGCGCCGTGGTAGGCTCGTCGGCGATGATCAGGCGGGGATTGCACGCCAGTGCCATGGCGATCATGACGCGCTGGCGCATACCGCCGGACAACTCGTGGGGGTAGTTCTTGTACACACCCTCGCTGTTGGCGATGCCCACCATCTCCAGCAGCTGGATGGTACGCTCCTTGATCTGCTCCTTGTTGAGCCCCTCCTCGTTGTGGAGGGTCAGCACCTCATTGAGCTGGTCGCCGATGCGGAACACCGGGTTCAGCGCCGTCATGGGCTCCTGGAAAATCATGGAAACGAAGTTGCCGCGCAGATGCTGCATCACATTGTCCGGTGCCTTCGTGACGTCATAGGCCTTGTCGCCCAGATTCAGGCGGATCTCACCCTCCACGACCTGACCCTGCGGACGCTGCAGAAGCTGCATGATGGACAGGCTGGTCACGGACTTGCCGCAGCCGGACTCGCCCACGACGCCCACGGTCTTGCCAACGGGGATATTGAAGGAAATGCCGTCCACGGAGTGTACCGCGCCCACGTCGGTAAAGAAGTAGGTGTGCAGGTTATCGATCTCCAGAACGTTGGCCTCGTCCTTCATCTGGGTCAGATACTCACTCTCGGGTACGTTTTTACGCTTGTGCTGCTTTTCCAGCTGATTGGTGATCTTGCGGTTTTCTTTGGAGATGCGGCGGGATTCCTTTGCGGAAAGATAGCCGTCATTCTGCTTTTTAGCCATTTCTGATGCCCTCCTTCCTTAGCGCTTCATCTTCGGGTCGAACGCGTCGCGCAGACCGTCGCCGACCAGGTTGAAGGCGAGGACGGTGAGCAGCAGCAGTATGCCCGCGGGGATCCAGATGAACCAGTAGGTCGTCAGCGTATGGGTATTATTAACGTCGTTGATGATGTTGCCCCAAGAAGCGAAGGGGAACTTAACGCCCAGACCCAGGAAGCTCAGGGTAGCCTCCATGATGATGACGGAGCCCAGACCCATGGTGCAGTTCACGATCAGCTGGGGGATAACGTTGGGGATCAGATGCTTGAAGATGCGGCTCTTGACGCTGATGCCGCAAGCCTCGGTGGCGGTCATGAACTCCTGCTCACGCAGGGACAGGATCTGGCCGCGGACGAGACGGGCGATACCCGCCCAGCCGAGGATACCGAGGATGAGCATCAGGTAGATCAGTCGTCTGCCGGGCTCCACGCGCATATTGTCCATGGCGGCGCCGAGAATCAGGATAATGGGCATGGAGGGGATGCAGTAGAAGATATCCACCAGTCGCATGATGAGGTTATCCACCCAGCCGCCGAAGTAACCGGCGATACCGCCGAGGATAACGCCCAGAACGGTCTCAATGATGATGACGATGAAGCCGATCATCAGGGACACGCGGCCACCGTACATCAGACGGGTCAGCATATCCATGCCGTAGCGGTCCGTACCCAGCCAATGCGTGGAGCTGGGGAACTGATAGGAGTCGTACTGACGGGAGGCCTGCTGCTGGCGGATGACCCAGTTGGCGTGGTTCTGGCTGCGCTCGATGGTGTACTCCATCGTAGCGGAGGACTCCACGGCCGTACCGTCGTCGGGCAGCACATCGTCCGTTGTGCCGATGCCGCCCTCTTCCCCGTCGACCACCGGCTCAACGGCGGCGTCCACCACCAGAGACTCGTCGGTGTAGACGAACTTCGTCTCGCCGGCTGCGATGGTGTCGATGAGCTTTTCCTTAAAGTCACGGGACAGGAACACATCCGGCAGGATGGCCTGCACGATGTAGCGGCTGACATACGCCACCTCGGTGCCGCCCTGCAGCACACTGCCGTCCTCGTCGATGACGTAGTCCACGCCGTCCACGGTGAAGGTCTTGACAGCGGGCTCGGCAGGCGCAGCAGGCTCGGTGGGCTCCACAGGTGCAGCGGGTGCGTCCGGGGTCTCGCCCTCGGTCTCCTGCTCAAGAGCGGCGTAGGACTTCAGCGCGGCATAGATGAACTCGAAGCTCAGTGCATCGCCCTCGTTGGAGGGGCTGACCACGTCCTTGTAGGCGATACCGATCATCGCGCCGCCGGTGGCGATGGAATAGAAATCCTTGCCCTCCGGGGTCAGGGTATAGTCCGTGCCGCTGTAGGAGAACGTCTCGCTGCTCTTCTGAATCGCCAGCATAGTCTGCGCCTGTACAGGGCCGGTAAACTTATCGGTGTCCTTTGCCTTGTAACGGAAATCGGTGTTCTCCGTCACCACGGCAAATTCCTTATTGATCTGATCATCGCGGTAGAAGAACTCATCCTCGCCGTAGGGGGAGATGAGGCCGCCGATGAAGGAGAAGACGAACATGAAGATGAGAATGCTCATGCCCACCACCGCCAGGCGGTTGCGGAAGAAACGCTTGGCGACCAGTGCGCCGGGGGACAGTACCTTCACGCGGCGATCGTCGTTGAGGGAATAATGTTCCTCATTGCCGCCGGAAGGGGTGTTGTCCTGCTTGGCGTACTTGTCCTGATTGTCTTCTGTCGCGCGCTTGGCGGCGTTCTCCGCCATACCGGAAGCGTGGAACGGCTTCTGGTTATTCTGGTTTTTATCGTAATCAAAAACGCTCATGATCTTCCCCCCTTCTTAAGCGATGCGCACGCGCGGGTCAACCACGGCGTACAGGACGTCGGCGATCAGGTTGCCCAGCAGGGTCAGCACCGACAGGAACACGAGGTAGAACATGGAGAACGGGATGTCGCCGTTCACCATGGCCTGATAAGAGATGTAGCCGATGCCGGGGATGGCAAACAGCGTCTCCGTGATCAGCGCGCCGGAGAACAGTCCGGGCAGGCTGCCGCCGATGATGGTGACCAGCGGGATCAGGGTGTTGCGGAAGGCATGGTGATAGACGACCTTCTTCTCAGAAAGGCCCTTGGCGCGCGCGGTACGGATGTAATCCGCGTTCAGCACCTCCAGCATATTGGTACGGGTATAACGCATCAGGGAACCGACGCTGATGACCACCAGCGTGACGATGGGCAGCACCAGATGGTGCGCCTTATCCATAAACTGTCCCCACGCGCTGAGCTGGTTGTAGTTACGGCTCACCAATCCGAACAGGTCGAACCAGCCGAGCTTGACGGAGAAGACCAGCTTCAGCAGTGAGGCGAAGAAGAACGTAGGCAGCGAGATACCTGCCAACGCAATGACCGAAATGGTATAGTCGGTGCGGCTGTACTGCTTCGTAGCGGCGATGACGCCCAGAGGCACCGCAATGATGATCTCAAAGAAGAAGGCAATGGCGCCCATCACGAAGGACAGCCAAATGCAGTCGTTGAACTTCTCAAGCACGGGAACGGTGTAGAACCAGCTTTCGCCGAACTCACCGCGGATGGCCGTGCCCAGCCAGGAGAAATAGCCGGGAACGATGTGCTTATCCATGTTGTACATGGCTTCGAGCTGGGCCATCCAGTCCTCAAAGCTCTGGGAACCGGGATTCTGAGACTTCTGACGTGCCATATTCTCGATGTAAGAAGTAGGCAGGCAACGCATCAGTGCGTAGATAATGAATCCCACAAAGAATAGGATCACAATGGAAATCAAAATTCGTTTTACTATGTACTTTCGCAAGCAAATTACCTCCGTTCTGATGTGCGCTTTCAGTTGCTCTCTCTCAAATCCCGCTGCACACCAAGCAGCGCTCCTCACAGGAGAAGCGCTCCTTGCCGCGCAGTTGGGGCAGCCCGACGGCCGGTAAAGACCGCCGGGCTGCTCGCTTGGTTCAAATCAAATTGTCGGAATTTCCAACGGTTTGATCGTTAGTTGAGCTCGATATTCTCGATCTCGCTGTACCACTTGTAGAAGGTGGTGATGTCGGGGGTAACAGTGCTCATGTTCACGCGCTCGGTGGAGAAGATGATCGCGTTCTGGCGCTGATACACGGGAACCTCAACGGCCCAGTCGACAACGATGTCAAGGCAAGCCTTGTACATGGTCTTACGATAGCTCTGATCCAGAGACTCGCGAGCGGTCATGATCAGGTTATCCAGCTCGGGATCCGCGATGCAGTACATCTTGTTGGAGCCGCCCTGGGCAGGACCACCATAGGGGTTCTTGCCCGTGCTCAGGTCGCCCTTGCAGTTAGCGACGTCGGAGTAGTAGATCTGATACATATCCGGGTCAACGGTAGCACCCCAAGCGGCGCACCACATATCGACCTGGTGGGCATCGATGCCAGTCCACAGACCGGAGGAGTCGCTCAGGTCGGTGATGATCAGGTTCATGCCGATGGTCTCCAGAGCCTTCTTGGCCTCAGACACCATCATGAAGGAGGGGTGATCGCCGGAACCGTCAGCGGGGATCTGCAGCTCGTACTCCAGCTTAGCGCCGGCGGGAGCAGCAGTCAGCTTGCCATCGGTCACGGTGTAGCCGGCAGCCTCAAAGTAACCCAGAGCAGCCTGCAGGGCAGCGGCGTAACGCTCGTCAGCGGACATACCGGAGGTGTAGATGTCGTTGCCGTTCACGTCAACGGAGAAGGCGACCTTGTAGCCGTCGTCCGTGGGCTGAGGAGCGGCCCAGGAGGTGTTGGAGATGGGGTAGTTGATAACGCTGGCGCGCTCGCCGTAGTAGGACTCGATCGCCACGTCACGATAGACGGAGAAGACGGTGGCGAAAGCCTTACGCAGGTTCTTGGAAGCATCGCTGCCGGGCTCACCGCCGACGTTGACGCAGGCGGCGGCCATGCCCAGATAGCCGTAACCCAGGTTATCCACGGTGTCGGTGGTGATCTTGTCGCCATCCACGCCGGAACCGTTGTTGGCCTTGGTGATGGCGTCAACAGTGTCGTTGGAGAAGGTGGGATCGGTGATGTCGATGGTGCCGGTGATGACGCCGTTCAGCTTATCATCATCGCTCATGCACTGCTGGAAGTTCAGGTACTTGGTCTTGGGAGCGCCCATGAAGTAGTTCTCATTGGCCTCGAAGTAGACAACGCCGTCCTCGTACTTCAGGAACTTGTAGGGGCCAGCGCCCATGGGCTCGGTGGTCTTAGCGCGGACGCTGCTCAGATCGCCCTTGGGGAAGCCGAACTTGTTGTTCGCAGCGTCGAACTGAGCGGGATCGCCGTAGTAGTGCAGAGGAGCAATGGTCACGCCCAGCTGATAGATAGCGGTAGCGTCGACCTTGTCCAGCGTAACGGTCATGCTGTAATCGCCGGTCTTCTTGATACCGGTGATGCTGTCAGCGGACTCGCCGGTCTTGACGCCGGTGGTGGGATAGTCGTTGTAGACGTCAGCGTCCATCATCGCGGACAGAGCGTCGGAGTTACCGACCTCCTTCTCCATAGCGGAGAAGACCCAGCCGTACTGGTTGCCGATCGCCATGGCGAAGTCCTGAATGGTGGCATCCGCAGCCAAACCCTCAAAGCCCCAGTTGGCAGCAGCGCCGGCGATATCGCCCTCGGTGTTCGCACCAGCCTGGACGCAGTAGGCCACGATGCCCTCAGCGAAGGGAACCAGACCCTTGTCGAAGTTGTCCCAGAACTTGGTCTGCTGCTCCTCGGTCCAGTAGGTGAAGTCGGCGTTGTCACGGCCGGCGGCGGCCAGAGCCTTCGCCAGAGTGGTCATGCCGGCGCGGTAAGCAGCCATGCCCTGGATGGGAGCGGCATACAGCGTGGAGTTGCCGTCATAGGTGGGGTCGCACAGGACGTACATGGAGAAAATGACGTCGTCGATGGTGACCTTCTCACCGTCGGAGAACACCAGATCCTCGCGCATCTTGAAGTTGTAGTCGACAGTGCCGTCGTCCTTCTGGACGATCTCGCAGTCGGCGGGACCGTAGTAAGTATAGTCGGTGCCGTTGTAGTTGTGGGTCTCGCCCTCGATGCCGTTCATGATGACCTGGCCCTGACGGTCGCTGTTCAGCATACTGAGAGAGGTCATGACCCAGACATCCTGGTCATACTCCGTTTCGGAGAAGAAGGGGGAGAACTTCTGGTTGAACGCGGAATAACCGACAACCAGCGGGGTATCCTTGTTCTCATCGCCGTTGCCATCGGGATTCTTCTGCTCGCCGCAAGCGGTGAACAGGCCCACGCACATGACGAGAGAAAGGATCAATGCAAGTGCTCTTTTCATTGAATCTAGCTCCTTTTCAATATTTTTGCTTCAACGGGTGTTTACCCATGATGCACAATTGGGGTTTCCGCGCAGACTGTGCGCAGGAAAAAATGGGGAATGCTTTCTTTTTCATTTGACTGGCGCCATCCCAAAGACGCCAGCTATTTTGGCCATTATACCATAATCCCATGGTGCTTGTACAGTCTTTTTTACGATTCTGTCGTTATTTCGCTATTTCCCTCTGCCGGTTCCCACCGGCTTTGCAGCACCAGACGGCGCGCAAACAGTGCTGCCGCAACAGATATGGCCTTCAGCAGCAGGTACAGCACCGCCATGAGGCCGTGTCCGTCTGTGCCGGACAACAGCAGGTATACGACCTCCGCAGCCGCACCCACGCCCGCCAGAATGGCCTCCGCCATACACCGGCCCGGCAATGCCTTGACCGTGGCCTTGTAGACATACGCCCGCATGGGGTACTCTCTCGCCTGCCACCGGGTCATGGCCCACACGACGCTGCCGGTCAGTCCCACCTCCGCCATGTAGGGCAGCAGCAGGTAGAAGCTCCCGCCCATGCCCGGTGCGGGGATGCATCCGCCGGCCACCACCGACACCGCCATCACCGCCGCCAGCAGCCACAGCCGCCGCAGGAGCGCGGTACGCTCCTGCGGGGTGGCGGTGCAGACATAGCAGGTGCCGGTGTAAATATAGTTGCCGGATACATCGCGGTAGAAGTCATCGAGATGCGCGCGGCGTCCCCGCCGCTTTTTCTCCTCCGCCATTACAGGATGCCGGTCATATCATAGCTGTCCAGCCACTCCTCGGCGGCGGCGCAGACGGTACGCAGGCAGTTCTCCTCGAAGGGGGACTCCAGACCGGCGTTCTTCAGCAGCTCGGTGAAGGTACGGCTGCCGCCCTGCTCGGTGTAGGCCATGTAGTGCTTCCACGCGTTGCCCAGATCCTTCTGGATCATCGCCCAGAACTCCAGAGACACGGTCTGCGCCAGACAGTAGTCGATATAATAGAAGGGGCTGGAATAGATGTGGTGCTGACGCTGCCAGCGGCGGCCCTCGGTGTAGAAGGGAATCTCGCCGTCCATCTTCACCCAAGGCATATAGATGCCGGTCAGCTCCTTCCACGCGGCGTTGCGCTCCGCCGGGGTCATGTCGGGCTTCTCATACACGATGTGCTGGAAGTGGTCCACCATGGTGCCGTAGGGGATGAAGGTCAGCGCGCCTGCCAGATGGCTGTACAGGAACTTGCGGGTGTCGGGGCCGAAGAAGCCCTCCGCCCACGGCCATGCGAAGAACTCCATGCTCATGGAGTGTACCTCGCAGCCCTCCAGCGTCGGCCAGATGTAGCTGCTGGGGATGCGCTTGCGGTTGCTCCAGTCGGCGAAGGCGTGGCCGGCCTCGTGGGTCACCACCTCCACGTCGTGCTGGGTGCCGTTGAAGTTGGCGAAGATAAAGGGCACCTCATAGTCGCCCAGGTTGGTGCAGTAGCCGCCTGCCTGCTTGCCCTCGGTGCTCAGCACGTCCAGCAGCTCGTTGTCCAGCATGGTGCGGAAGAACACCTTCGTCTCGGGGGACAGCTCGCCGTAGAACTTCATGCCCTGCGCCAGAATGTCGTCGGGCGTACCCATGGGGCAGGGGTTGCCGGAGCGGAACTCCAGCGCCAGATCTGCGAAGCTCAGGGGATAGGTCTTGCCCAGACGCTCCGCCTGCTTGCGGCAGATCTTGTCCGCCACCGGCACCAGATACTTCTGCACGGCGGCGCGGAATTTCTCCACATCCTCCTTGGTATAGCAGTTGCGGTTCATGCGGTAGTAGCCCAAGGTGGTGTAGCCCTCGTAGCCCATCTTCTTGCCCATGGAATCACGCAGATGCACCAGCTTGTCGTACAGCTCATCCAGCTCCGCCGCGTGCTCCATGGACCACTTGGCGTCAGCCTGCCACGCCGCCAGACGGCGGGCGTCATCGGGGTCGCTCTTGAGGGGCGTCAGCTGGGACAGGGTGTAGGTCTTGCCCTCGAAGGGGATCTGGGCGGAGGCCAGCAGCTTCTCGTACTCCTGGGTCAGGTCGTTCTCCTGCTGCATCTCCGGGATGATCTCCGGCTTAAAGCACTTCCGGGCGATCTCGGCGTTCAGGAACATCAGATCGCCGTACTCCGCGGAAAAGTCCTTGCGGAACGGAGAGTCCAGCATGGCAGCCTTCCACGCCTGCTCATACTCCTCCAGCTCCGGGCCAAAGGTGTTCCAGAACTTCTCCTCCCCGTCGTAGAAGGTGTCGCGGGTGTCGATGGAGTGGCGGATGGAAGCCAGCGTGGCCTGCGTCTCCACGGTGCGGGACGCCGCCTCCTTCTCCAGAAAGACCTGCCGCGCCTCCTCATAGGAAGCCGCGCTCTTCAGACGTTCCGTCAGCTGGCTCATCTGCTTCTTCAACGCCTCCGCGTCCGGACGGGTATAGGGCATCTCGGAAAACTTCATGTCTTGTTCCTCCTTGTAGAATTATAATAAGTCTATGCACGGCGGCGGCGCTCAGCACCGGGCCGTGGGGCTATACATTACTGCTGGCGGTTGTAGATGGCGCTGACCGCCTGCTTGTTCCCGCCGATAAAGACGACTGCCGTCACCGTTGTCATGGCCATGAAGACCGACAGCACCAGCCGGGCGGGCAGCAGTACCGTCAGGGCGCCCGCCACCAGCTGACCGGTCAGGCTGCCCACGGTGTTCAGCATATTGAACGCACCGTTGAACCGCCCCTTCTTCTCATCCGGCACATAGCTTTGGGTGGCGGAGATGCGGATGGTGTAGCTGGTGACGCCCAGCAGTCCGTTGCACAGGCACATCAGCATCATCACCGGCACGGGCATAAAGAGGTATGTGCCCTCCAGCAGGGAGATGAGGACATACACCGTCAGGGCGATGGCATACTTCCGGTGGGTGGGGAGCTGCACCTTGTAATGCACCAGACCGCCCACGGTACGGCCCACCACCATCATGCCCCACACCATCATGTAGACGTACTCGCCGTTTTCGAAGGTGCTTTTGAAGTAGGGCAGCGTGATGACCTGCGATGCACCGGAGGCCAGCGAGCTGAAGGCAAAGTAGCACGCCACCGCCAGCAGGCCCTTCTCGCTCCACAGGAAGCGGAAGCCCTCTCCAATGTCCCGCAGCAGCCGCCGGGCGGAGGACTCCCCCGCTGTCACCGTGGCGCGCTGTGTCTCGATGTACCGCTCCTCCGCCCGGATCTGCGTCTCCGCAACGGCGGCGGTGAAGAAGCACACAGCGTTGGCGCCCAGCAGCGGCGCGATGCCTACTTTATTGTACACGTAGGTGGAGACGGGGATCATCACCGCCGACAGCGTCTCCAGCACGCTGGCGATGGAGTAGGCCTTGGAGTAGTTTCCCTCTGTGATGAGCATGGGGTAGAAGCTCTCATAGGCCACCATATAGATGCTGTTGATGGTGCCGATGATAAAACACCAGACAGCCAGTATCGGAAAGCTGAACCATCCCTGACTCAGGATCAGCGCCGCCGTGGCGTAGATGCCGGCGGAGATAAAGTCCAGCGTGTAGATGGTGCGCTTCCGGGAGAACCGATCTAATATGGCGCCGGAGAAGATGGGCGCGATGATCTGGGGCGCTGTGAACGCCGCGATGTAGATGGCGTACAGCAGGGACGACTGGGTGTAATCCAGCACCAGCAGGCTCAGCGCAAAGCCGGACATACTGTTGCCCAGCATGGAGACAACGCTGCCCAGTGTGATGATGGTAAAATCCCGGGTCCACAGAGGAGCCGCCGGTTTGAATGCGTCGTTTTTTGCCATGGATGTGTGCGAGCCGCACCGCCGCCCCCAGTGCGCTCCTCTCCTTTCTTCGGATGAAATATTGTCGTGTGAGTAGACATTATAACGGATTTGTCCTCGAATGGCAAGCATCTTTCGCCGGGCCCGATGGTGCTTGCCACACGGCGCATCCCTGTGATATAATGTATGGCAACAAAACTGTCCCTCTTTCGCGGACAAAGGAGGTCTTTCTCTATGATGCAGCACGCCGTCCAGCCTCTGCTGGATTTCATCGCCGCCAGCCCCAGCTGCTACCACGTTATCGCCAACACCGCCGCCGAGCTGACGGCGGCTGGCTATGCGCCCCTGTCCGAGCGGGATCGCTGGACGCTGAAACCCGGCGGAAAGTATTTTGTCACCCGCAACAGCTCCAGCCTCATCGCCTTCCGCGTGCCGGAGACCCTTACCGGCGGCTTCATGATGGCCGCCGCCCACAGCGACTCCCCCTGCTTCAAGCTCAAGGAGCACGCGGAGCTGCGGAGCAACGGCTACGTCCGCCTGAACACCGAGAAGTACGGCGGAATGCTGATGGCCACATGGTTCGACCGCCCCCTGTCCGCGGCGGGCCGCCTGTTTGTCCGGGAGGGCGGCAGCATCGCAGAGAAGCTGGTGGACATCGACCGCGACCTGCTGGTGATCCCCAGTGTGGCCATCCACATGAACCGCAATGCCAACGACGGCATGAAGTATCAGGCCAATGTGGACACCGTTCCCCTGTTCAGTGCCGAGGACCCCGACGCCGCCATTCTCTCCATGGCAGCCGAGGCCGCCGGCGTCCGGCCGGAGGACGTGCTGGGGCAGGATCTGTTCCTCTACTCCCGCGGCCGCGGCACGGTGCTGGGCGCCCACGGCGAGTACATCCTCTCCCCCAAGCTGGACGACCTTGCCTGCGCCTGGGGCTGCACACAGGGCTTCCTGTCCTCCGGCAACAGCGGCAGCCTGCCGGTGCTGTGCATCTTCGACAACGAGGAGGTAGGCTCCGCCACCAAGCAGGGTGCCGCCTCCACCTTCCTGCGGGATACCCTGCGCCGCATCAGTCTGGCGCTGGGACAGGATGAGGAAGCGTTCCAGACCACGCTGGCCCGCAGCTTCCTTGTCTCCGCTGACAACGCCCACGCTGTCCACCCCGATCACCCGGAGTACGCGGATGCCGACAACTGCCCCCGCATGAACGAGGGTGTGGTCATCAAGTTCAACGCCAACCAGCGTTATGCCACGGACGGACGCTCCTGCGCCGTGTTCCGCGCCATCTGCGCCGACGCCGGCGTGCCGGTGCAGGTCATGGCCAACCGCTCCGACCTGCCCGGCGGCTCCACGCTGGGCAGCATCGCCGGCACGCTGGTGCCGGTGAGCACCGTGGACATCGGACTTGCCCAGCTGGCCATGCACTCCGCGTGGGAGACCATGGGTACCGCCGACTGCGGCTATCTGGCAGACGCCATGGCCCGCTGCTTCGAGACGGTGCTGTAAGCGCAAAAAAGATATCCCCTTCCAAGCGGATGGGGATATCTTTTTTTGGTTTAGTTGCCGCTGCTGGGCCAATCGATGGGTACCATCTCGCCCATGACTACATAGCGGGCGTTATCGAAATCGTAGGCACAGGTGGACAGGGTCAGGATGTTCCCGGTGGGCGTACCGACACTGGACTTGAACGTGGAGTTAGCGATGCACTCTTTGATGTAGTCCGAGGTCAGGCTGTAGTTGTACACCGTGGAGTCGTGAGGGGTCACCATACCGGCGAACAGATTCACCTTGTACAGCTGATTGGGGGTATACAGGTACATATAGGGATGGGCATCGTAGAAGGACTGCTGCCTATACTTAACGATGGGCGCAAACATACGGCCGGTCTTCATGTTGTGGCCGTACACCAGATTGTTCTGGCTGGTAAAATTGGAATTGCACTGCCAATCCAGAAACACCGTGCCGTTCTTGTTGCTGGAGCCGTCGATGTCACGGTACAGGTAGTACTCGCCGCCCTCCTCCGCCGTCTGCACGATGGGGTAGTTCAGGCCGGTGTTGGCACAGTACAGCCAGCCCACCACGTCGGGGTACTTGGCCTGCAGCGTCGCAAAGTCTATGGAGATATAGTCCGGCTCCTGCGCGGCGGGCGGGGTGCTGTTATCGTCTGTGCCGGGGTTGTCATTTTCGGTTCCGGTGTTGTCCGGGCCCGGCGTCACCACCTGATCGATCAGGTCTTGCTGGTTCCGCTCGCTCTGCTTCTTCTCCATCATGTAACTGATGATCTTCACCGAGGAGAATACCAGCACAGCCAGCAGGAGCACCAGTACGCCGTAGTACAGCACCTTGCCGTTTTTGTGCTTGCCGTGCCGTCTGGATCTTTCGCTGCGTTCTGCAGGACGGCTCTGCATACGCTCCTGGCGGGAATGAGCGCCGCGCTCCTCGCGGCGTCCGTTAGGTCTATCATTCATGTAACAAGCCTCCTTGTCTCCGGTCATTGTAGCAGGTTTCACTTTTCAATGCAAGCTGTATTTGCAACGTGTAACCAAATGTAACAGTTTGTCTTTACTTTGCGCCGTTTTTGCGGTAGAATGCTTCTACACAATATTGGACGGAATGCCGGTGCGATCCGTTCCGCGAAAAAGGAGTTTTACTGCGATGATTTATTTCAACAGTGATTATCTGGAGGGCGCCCACCCTGCCCTGATGGCAAAGCTGAATGAGACGAACATGGTCCAGACCGTTGGCTATGGCGAGGACGAGTATTGCGCCGCTGCGCGGGAGAAGATCAAGGCGGTCTGTCAGGCGCCGGAGGCCGATGTCCACTTCCTGGTGGGCGGCACCCAGACCAACACCACCGTGATCGCCTCCATCCTCCGTCCCTGGCAGGGTGTGCTGTCCGCCGACAGCGGCCACATCAACTGCCATGAGGCAGGCGCCATCGAGTCCACCGGCCACAAGGTCATTACCCTGCCCGCCGAGAACGGCAAGATCACCGCCAAGCAGGTGGCGGACTATGTGGATTGGCACAGGAACGACGAGTCCACTGAGCACATCGTCCAGCCCGCCATGGTCTACATCTCCCACCCCACCGAGGGCGGCACCCTGTACACCAAGGCCGAGCTGACAGAGCTGTATAACACCTGCCGCACCTGCGGTCTGCCCCTGTTCATCGACGGCGCCCGTCTGGGCTATGGCCTGATGGCCGACGGCACCGATCTGACCCTTCCGGAGATCGCCCGCCTGTGCGACGTGTTCTACATCGGCGGCACCAAGGTCGGCGCTCTGTTCGGTGAGGCTGTGGTCATCATGAACGAGGCGCTGAAGAAGGACTTCCGCTTTATGATGAAGCAGCGCGGCGGCCGGCTGGCCAAGGGCCGTCTGCTGGGCATCCAGTTCGACGCCCTGTTTACCGATGATCTCTACTTCAAGATCTCCCGTCACGCCATCGAGATGGCCCACCAGATCCGGGATATCTTCGTCTCTGCCGGGTATCCCCTGCTGTTCGACTCCCCCACCAACCAGCAGTATCCCATCATGCCCGACGACGAGCTGGCCGAGATCGGCAAGAGCTTCGGCTACGAGTATTGGGAGCGGGTGGACGAGACCCACTCCGGCGTGCGGTTCTGCGCCAGCTGGGCCACCACGCAGGAGAACGTGGACGCCCTCCGCGCCGCCGTGCAGGCTTTGAAGAAGTAAGTACACCGCATAAAAGCGCCTCTGACCGATGGTCAGAGGCGCTTTTTTATAGCTTTTTCGCCGCGATATCGCACAGCCGGAGCCGGACACCGTTTTTCAGCGCCAGCTCGCCGCCCTTTTGCAGCAGCTTGTCCCGGTTCTTGGTGACCAGCTGCACCACCAGCTCGTCCTTTTTCTCCTGCGGCATGGTGTTCAGCAGCGTCCGCGCCATGCTCACGGCCATGTTGGTATTTCCCACCAGCACGCTGCCGAGGATGCCGCCCTTGCCGTCCTTCTCCAGCTTTTCCGCCAGAAGAGGCACCAGCAGCTCCGTCACGCTGTTGTAGTCGATATCGTCAATGAGGATCTTCAGCTCCAGCATCGGCTCACACCTTGGGGCCTGCCGCCGCCACCTCAGGGCTCATGTGGGTGTACTTTCTGAAGTTCTCCGCAAAGCTCTGCGCCAGCTTCTTGCAGCTGGCCTCGTAGGCTGCCTTGTCCTCCCACGTGTTGGCGGGGATCAGCAGCTCGGAGGGCACGCCCTCGATGCTGGTGGGTACCTGCACGCCGAAGGTGGGATCGGTGACAAATTCGCTCTCCTCGATGGCGCCGGTCAGCGCCGCCGTCACCATGGCCCGGGTATAGCCCAGCTTCATGCGCTTGCCGGTACCGTTCCAGCCGGTGTTGACGAGGTAGACCTTGGCGCCGGCCTTCTCCACCTTCTCCGCCAGCATGGCGGCGTAGACGGAGGGGTCCAGCGGCAGGAACGGCTCGCCGAAGCAGGTGGAGAACGTGGGCACCGGCTCGGTGACGCCGATCTCCGTACCGGCCACCTTGGAGGTGAACCCGGACACAAAGTAGTACATGGCCTGATTCTTATCCAGCTTGCTGATAGGGGGCAGCACGCCGTAGGCGTCCGCCGTCAGGAAGATCACGGTCTTGGGTACGCTGGGGCTCATGCCGGACAGCTCCGCGTTGGGGATATACTCCACGGGGTAGCCCACGCGGGAGTTGACAGCCAGAGAGTCGTCGTCAAAATCGAACTCGCGGGTGTCGGGATCCATGACCACATTCTCCACCAGCGCGCCGAAGCGGATGGCGTTGTAGATCTCCGGCTCCCCCTCCGGGCTGAGGTTGATGCACTTGGCGTAGCAGCCGCCCTCGAAGTTGAACACGGAGTCGTCCGCCCAGCCGTGCTCGTCGTCGCCGATGAGCATCCGCTGCGGGTCGGCGGACAGGGTGGTCTTACCGGTGCCGCTGAGGCCGAAGAACACGGCGCTGTCGCCGTTTTTGCCGATGTTGGCCGAGCAGTGCATGGGGAACACGCCCTGCTTGGGCAGCACATAGTTCATCACAGAGAACACGGATTTCTTGATCTCGCCGGCGTACTGGGTGCCGCAGATCACCACCTCGCGGGCCTCGTAGTCCACCAGAATGGCGGCCTCGCTGCGCGTGCCGTCGATCTCCGGAATGCACTTGAAGTTGGGCGCGGCAAGGATGGTGTAGTCCTCCCGGAAGTCCTTGAGCTGCTCCGCCGTGGGGCGGCGCAGGAGCTGGTGGATGAACAGGTTCTGGCTGGCCAGCTCGTTGACGATGCGGAACGCCTTGGTGTACTTGGGGTCGGCGCCGGCAAAGCCGTCGAAGATGAATATATCTCTCCCCTGCAAATATGCCAGCACCTTGGCACGGATGGCGTCGAACTTTGCCTTCTCGATGGGGCGGTTCACCTTGCCCCACGCAATATCGTCATGGATGGCCGGGGTGTCCACGATGAACTTATCGTTGGCGCTGCGGCCGGTGTACTTGCCGGTCTTGACCACCAGTGCGCCGGTGTTGGACAGCGTACCCTCGCCGCGGCGCAGCGCGTGCTCCACCAGCTGCGCCGGTGTCAGGTTGCGGTACACTGCGCCGGCGTTTACCAGTCCCAGCTTTTCCAGTCCGTAGGTTTCCATTGCTCGTTCCTCCTGTATCATATCAGTCATTTTGCTTTGCAGTCACACGCAGATGCAGCAGCGCCTCCAGTACGCCGCCGCCCACCGCCAGCGCCTTGTCCGAGGCGGTGGTACAGTACTCCGGACGGCACCGCGGGTCGACATCGCCGGATTTCATGCCCTTATGCACCGGTGTACCCTCCGGCAGGATGCCCCGCACCACGCCGTCGATGGTACAGCGCATGGGCATACCGTTCACCTCGCCGGCCACATCGCCGGCCTTTACCGCCGCGCCGATATCCAGCAGCTGATGGAACACGCCGTCCGCCGGGGCGCGCAGCACCCGTTCTCCGGCGTAGCCGCCGATGAGTCCGGGGATATTGGTATTGGGCAGGGCGCTGCCGTGATAGATGGCGCGTCCCAACGTATGGCCGCGCATGGTCTCTACCACCGCATGGCAATCCTCCCCGGCGGTGAACCCAGGCCCTATGCCGATGACCACCGGCGCGTCGGTGATGCGCGTACCCAGATTCCGCTTGGCGAGGATGGCGTCCACCACCGCGTCAGGGTGCAGCGCCTCGCGGCACGCGCCATCCGGGTCTGCCAGCACCGGGATCACGCCCTGCGCCAGCAGCGTCTCCGCCTCCGCCGCGTCCGACGCCCGCACCGCCGTTACGTCCTCTACCACCGTTTTTCCCAGCACGATGGCCTGTGAAAAGCACACCGTCCGCCGGATGGCGGTGGGCGCGGGCAGATCGGTCATCACGACCTCTATATGGCTGCGGAACAACCGCAGTGCGATGCCGGTAGCGATATCTCCGGCGCCGCGGATCAAGACTCTCATGCGAAAAACCTCGCCTCCTATATTCAATGGTAGGATAACACTTCACCGGAAAAAGGTCAATCCCCGTTGACGTTTCCTGCTCCTCCTGTTAGAATAGCGGTATGGAAACGAACATGACGTACAACCTATCCTGCCGCCTGTTCACCGACGCCAAATGCTTTGGTCCGGGCGTAGCCCAGCTGCTGCACGCCGTGCAGGAGCTTCATTCGCTGCGCGCTGCGGCGCTGAGCATGGACATGGCCTACTCCAAGGCGTGGACGATCATCAAGAACTCGGAGAAGGCGCTGGGCTTTTCCCTGCTGGACTCCACCACCGGCGGTAAGGGCGGCGGCGGCGCGGCGCTGACGCCGGAGGGAGCACGGCTCCTCCGTGCCTACAACACGTTCTGCTCCCGGCTGCACGACGCAGCGGATGCGCTGTTTCAGGAGGAGTTTGCCCCCTTCCTCTGATACCATCCAGCTTTGCTATTTGACACAGGCGCTCCGGCCAGGATAGCCGGAGCGCCTGTTTTTTCTGTTTGTCCGCCGTGCTTATGCCGTGATGCGGATGACCGCGTCGCCGCTGGTCGTCTCCAGCTCCCACACGCAGTCCGCGCCGGCGGTACTGTCCACGCCGCTGTCGAGTTGTCCGCTGACCGTGCGGAATACCACATCCACTGGCACAGCCGGCTTCTCCGTCAGCATCAGCGTAATGCCGCCGCTGACCGTCTCCACCTCCAGCTCCGCGGGCAAGACCTCCAGCGTCAAGGCCACCGTGCCGCTGACGGTGTCCGCCTCCAGCTTCCCGGTACGGACGCTGCCGCTGACAGCGCCGCTGGTGGTGGACAGAGAGATCTCCCCGGCGTTGGCGGCGCTGACGCTGACGTTTCCGCTGACGCTGGACACATCCAGCTCCTGAAGCGTCAGCGTGTCCTCCTCTGTCAGATCCGCGGACACATCGGCGCTGACTGTATGGATATCCAGCTCGTGCAGCACCATGCTGCGGGGCAGCTTGACCGTCAGGTGTTTTTTCTGCGAGGCGCTGACCGTCAGCGGCTGGGAGAGGATATCCAGTGTGCCGTCGTCCTCGTCCACCCGCCACTCCATCTTCAGCGACACATCGCTGCCGTCCATCATCGTCTCCGAAAGCTCAATGCCCTGTCCGTCGTACAGCTCCACCGTGACGAGGCCGGACGTCCAATCAATGTTGATGGAGCGGAACCCGTTGAGCTGGACGATATCCACGTCCCCGGCGCTGTACCCCTCATCGGGCGCCGCCGTCCCCTCCCCGTCGGTACGGCTCGGCGGGGGCGTCTGTGTGCAGGCGGCCAGCGCCAGCGTCATGACCAGCGCCAGCAGCAGCGCGATGCCTTTTTTCATATGTGTATACCTCATTTCCGCAGTTTTTCCCAGATGGTGACCTGTCCCGTTTCACGGGTGCGGTCCATGTCGATGACCCGCTGGTTCCGGCTGCCCCGGAACTGGAGGGAGATGTCCTTCAGCTCCTTGACGAACCGCCCGTCCACCAGCACGTTGATGCAGGCAAGCATCCCGTCCGTGGCCTCGCACCGGGGATAGCTGCCGTCACGCAGCAGCTCATCGTCCAGACGAAAGCCGGTGAAGCACCAGATGGTCTTGTCCGGGTACTTCTCCCGCACCTCCCGCAAAAGGGGCAGCAGTTCCCGCTGGTTCCGAGGCTCGAAGGGCTCGCCGCCCAGCACGGTCAGGCCGTTGATAAAGGGCTTATCCAGCTCGGCGAAGATCTCCGCCTTCGTCTCGCCGGTAAAGGGCTTGCCGTAGTCGAAGTCCCACGTCTGGGGCTGGAAGCAGTCCGGGCAGTGGTTGGTGCAGCCGGAGACGAACAGCGTCACCCGCACGCCGATGCCGTTGGCGATATCACATTTTTTCAGTTCTCCGTAGTGCATAACGGCCTCCTATGGCAGGATCATACCAGATCCCCGCCGATAAATCATGAACAGAGTGAAAAAGGCGGGCGTCTGCCCGCCTTTTTTTGCATTGCTTTTACAGGTGCAGCACGCGGTCTTTGATCTCCTGCGTGCGGCCCTGGTTCCAGAACTGGGTGCCGATGTAGCCGCAGGTGCGCCGCGCCACGTTCATCTTGTCCTGATCGGTGTTGCCGCACTGGGGGCATTTCCAGATCAGCTTGCCGTCCTGCTCCACGATCTCGATCTCGCCGTCCCAGCCGCACACCTGACAATAGTCGCTCTTGGTGTTCAGCTCGGCGTAGATGATGTGGTCGTAGATGAACTTCATGACCTCCAGCACCGCGTCCAGATTGTTCTGCATGTCCGGCACCTCCACATAGCTGATGGCACCGCCGGGGGACAGGTGCTGGAACTGCGCCTCGAACTCCAGCTTCTTGAAGGCGTCGATAGGCTCGGTGACGTGGACGTGGTAGCTGTTGGTGATATAGCCCTTGTCGGTGATGCCCTCGATGATGCCGAAGCGCTTCTGCAGGCACTTGGCGAACTTGTAGGTGGTGGACTCCAGCGGCGTGCCGTACAGGGAGAAGTCAATATTGTGCTGCGCCTTCCACTTCTTGCAGGCATCGTTGAGCCGGTGCATGATCTCCAGCGCAAAGGGCGTGGCCGCCGGGTCGGTGTGGCTCTTGCCGGTCATGTACTTCACGCACTCGTACAGTCCCGCATAGCCCAGCGAGATGGTGGAATAGCCGCCGTACAGCAGCTTGTCGATGGGCTCGCCCTTCTTCAGCCGGGCGCAGGCGCCGTACTGCCACAGGATGGGCGCAGCGTCGGACAGCGTGCCCTTCAGCCGCTCGTGGCGGCACAGCAGCGCCCGGTGGCACAGCTCCATGCGCTCATCGAAGATGCGCCAGAACCTCTCGATATTGCCGCCGGAGCTGAGGGCGATATCCGGCAGGTTCACCGTCACCACGCCCTGATTGAACCGGCCGTAGTACTTTGGCTTGCCGTTCTCGTCCACATAGGGGGTCAGGAAGCTGCGGCAGCCCATGCAGGGGTAGCAGTGACCCTCGCCGTTCTTGTCCACCTTCAGCTCCAGCATCTTCTTCTCGCTGATATAGTCCGGCACCATCCGCTTGGCGGTGCATTTGGCCGCCAGCTCCGTCAGGTACCAGTATTTGCTGTCCTCGTGGATGTTGTCCTCCTCCAGCACATAGATGAGCTTGGGGAACGCCGGCGTGACCCACACGCCCTTCTCGTTCTTCACGCCCTGATACCGCTGGAGCAGCATCTCCTCGATGATGACCGCCAGATCGGCCTTCTCCTGCTGGCTGCGTGCCTCGCCCAGATACATGAACACCGTGATGAACGGCGCCTGTCCGTTGGTGGTCAGCAGCGTCACCACCTGATACTGGATGGTCTGGACGCCGCGGCGGATCTCCTCCCGCAGGCGCTTTTCCGCGATGGCGTTGATCTGATCCTCCGTCACCGCCACACCCACGGCGTCGAACTCCTCCCGCACGCTGGCGCGGATCTTGTTGCGGCTCACCTGCACAAAGGGGGCCAGATGGGTCAGGGAGATGGACTGGCCGCCGTACTGGTTGCTGGCCACCTGCGCCACGATCTGGGTGGCGATGTTGCAGGCGGTGGCGAAGCTGTGGGGCTTTTCGATGAGCGTACCGGTGATGACCGTGCCATTTTGCAGCATATCCTCCAGATTCACCAGATCGCAGTTGTGCATATGCTGGGCATAATAGTCGCTGTCGTGGAAGTGGATGATGCCCTCGCGGTGCGCCTCCACAATATCCTGCGGCAGCAGGATGCGCTCGCTGAGGTCGCGGCTGACCTCGCCGGCCATATAGTCCCGCTGGGTGGAGTTGACCACCGGGTTCTTGTTGGAGTTCTCCTGCTTGGCCTCCTCGTTGTTGCACTCGATGAGGCTGAGGATCTTGTCGTCGGTGGTGTTGGACTTACGCACCAGCGAGCGGGTATAGCGGTAGGTGATGTAGTGCTTGGCCACCTCAAAGGCACCGTGGGCCATGATGTAGTGCTCCACCATGTCCTGGATCTCCTCCACGGTGGGGGCACGGTTCATCTTCTGGCACTGCAGCTCCACGGACTCCGCGATCCGCTGGATCTGCACCGGCGTCATCCGGTCCACCTCCTCCACGGACTCGTTGGCCTTGGTGATGGCGATAATGATCTTGGTAATATCGAAGCCGACCTCGGCACCGTTTCTCTTTATGATCCTCATAAGGGGTTCCTCCTTCGTTCTCTCCTATCCCTCGCGCCCCATATATCGGGGCGTGTATACACTTTTCTGCCTTATCATACGCTATATCTTGTGCCTTTTCAAGGTGAAAATTCAAAATATAGAGAGGACTGTTGCCAAAAAGCGGCAGATATTTTTGTGTATCCTGCCCAAAATTATTGTTCGCTGCACAAGATATGGTATTTTACCGGCGCAAAATATCACAACATACGGGCATATTGGCCGACACCCCTCCTGCTCTCCCCTCTTTTTTGCGCATTTTTTCCCCGCCGGGAAAATCGGCGTTGCACCGGAAAGTCAAATATGGTACAATAAATCGGTTCTTATAACAAAAACCGCCAACAGCGCCCTACTGAAAGAGAGGAAACGCACCATGCGACCGGATACCCGTTCTCTGCTCCACGGCATCTTCAATCTGATACTGCCGCTCTTCGCCTACGATCTGGCCGGTCTGCTGGTCTTTTCCCTGACGGCAGGTGACTACACGCCGTGGCTCTCTGTCTGGCCCATGCGCATCCTCACCTATCTTCCCTTTCTCTCCGACCTCATCGGCGTGATCGTCGGCGGGGTGCGCTACGCAAGACGCGGCAGGACCCGCGCCCTGCTGGGGATCATCTTCTCCGTGGGCGGCGCGGCGCTGTATTTTATGCTCCGCTTCCATCTGGGCTTTACCCTGTTTGGGATGCTGGTCTGATTTTTTACGATAAGGAGGGCGCGGTATGCGGCCTGAATTTATTACGGTGGGCACAGTCGTCAACGCCCACGGTGTCCGCGGCGAGGTGAAGGTGAACCCCGTCGGCTTCGATCCGGCGTTCATCGCCGCCTTCCGCACCCTGTACATCGGCGGGACGGAGACGAAGGTCACCGCCGCCCGCGTCCACAAGTCCACCGTGCTGCTGACACTGCCCGGCGTGGACACCATGGACGATGCGCTGGCGCTGAAGGGCCGCAGTGTGGCCATCCGCCGCACCGACGCCCGCCTGCCCGCCGGAGAGTTCTTCGACGAGGAGCTGGAGGGCTGCGCCGTGGTGGACGACGCCACCGGTGAGGAGCTCGGGCGGCTGGACAAGGTGCTGTCCTACCCCGCCCACAAGGTCTATCAGGTGCGGGGCGGCGCCCACGAGTACCTGATCCCCGCCGTGCCCGATGTGTTCATCGTCTCCGCCGACCCGGATGCGGAGGTCATCCGCGTCCGCATGATGAAAGGATTGGCCACCGATGAGGATTGATATCATGACCCTGTTCCCCGACGCGGTAGACGCCATGATGAGCGCCTCCATCATCGGGCGGGCGCAGGAGCGGGGCTTCGTCACCATCCGTACCCACCAGATCCGGGAGTTCACCACCAACAAGCAGATGCAGGTGGACGATTACCCCTACGGCGGCGGGCGGGGCGCGGTGATGCAGGCCGACCCGCTGTACCGCTGCTGGCAGCATATCTGCGACGAGGCCGGCGGGCGGGTACACACCATCTATATGTCCCCCTGCGGGCGGGTGCTGACCCAACAGGTGGCGCGGGAGCTGAAGGCGCAGCACGACCATCTGATCCTGGTCTGCGGCCACTACGAGGGCGTGGATCAGCGGTTTCTGGACGAGTGCGTGGATGAGGAGATCTCTATGGGCGACTTTGTCCTCACCGGCGGTGAGATCCCGGCCATGGCGCTGGCGGACTGCCTGTGCCGCATGGTTCCCGGCGTCCTGCCGGAGGAGAGCTGCTACACCGATGAGAGCCACTGGAACGGCCTTTTGGAGTACCCCCAGTATTCCCGGCCGGAGGAGTGGCACGGCCGTAAGGTGCCGGAGGTGCTGCTCAGCGGACACCACGGCAACGTGGCGGATTGGCGCACGCGGGAAAGCTACAAGCGCACCATGGCGCGGCGTCCCGACCTGTGGGAGAAATTCGACCTGACGCAGGTGCACAGCCGCCACGACAAGAAGGTGCTGGCGCAGGCGCTGGCGGAGTATGAGGCCGCGCAGCAGCCTGCCGCCGAGACGGATACGGATACAGAAGCAGAATAAGCGGGAGACGGCGAAGGCCGTCTCCCTTTTTTGGTTGATTTGGCATTTTTGCCGGAAAACCAACAGTTTTTCCGTTTTCGTTGTTGTAGTTTTCCCAAAGCTCCTGTATAATAAAACGGTAAAAACCGGCAGTATGCTGAAAATACGAAGGAGGAACACCAAATGAACGAAAAATACAGTGCGCTGTTTACCCCCTGGAAGATCGGCAATGTGGAGATCAAGAACCGTATCGTGCAGCCCTCCATGGGCGGCACGTCTCTGTTCGGCTGGATGGAGCCGTGCCATTTCGATAAGGAGGCCGCCTACCACATCCTGAACCGCGCCCAGAACAACGTGGGTCTGGTGCTGCCGGGTATGCAGTGCGTCCGCGACGCCATGGGCGGACGCTGGCTCTACCAGAATAAGAAGATGTTCAAGGATCTGGCGGAGTGGCTGCCGAAGTTCCACAAGACCGGCTCCAAGCTGTTCATCCAGCTGGCCGCCGGTATGGGCCGCTCCATGGCCATCAACGAGCTGATGGTGAAGATGCTGCAAAACAAGGCCTTCGGCGCGGTGAGCAAGCCCTTCATCGACATCGACTACATCACTGCCTCCGCCTCCGCCACCCCCAACCGCTGGTATCCGGAGATCAAGTCCCGCCCCCTGACGGTAGACGAGATCCACGAGATGGTGGACGCCTTCGCCAAGACCGCCAAGCTGCTGCAGGACGCCGGTGTGGACGGTGTGGAGATCCATGCGGTCCACGAGGGCTACCTGCTGGATCAGTTCACCATCGCCAACATGAACTACCGTACCGACGAGTACGGCGGCTCCTTCGAGAACCGCTACCGCTTCCCCGTGGAGATCGTACAGGCCATCAAGGCCGTCTGCGGCAAGGACTTCCCGGTGGCGCTGCGCTACTCCGTGGTGTCCAAGACCAAGGGCTTCTGTCAGGGTGCCGTCCCCGGTGAGGAGTTCACCGAGTTCGGCCGCGACATGGCGGAGTCCGAGCGCGCCATCAAGTATCTGGAGGACGCGGGCTACGATATGTTCGACTGCGACAACGGCACCTACGACGCGTGGTACTGGGCGCATCCGCCGGTCTATATGCCGGAGAACTGCAACCTGCCGGAGGTGGAGCATATCAAGAACTTCACCACCAAGCCGGTGGTCTGCGCCGGCAAGATGGATCCCGCCAAGGCCGCCGAGGAGATCGCCGCCGGCCGTCTGGACGCCGTGGGCATCGCCCGCCAGAATCTGGTGGACCCCGAGTGGGTCAACAAGATCATCGAGGACCGGGTGGAGGACATCAAGCCCTGCATCAACTGCCACAACGCCTGCTTCAGCTTCAACAAGTCCGAGGGCACGCCCAATATGCAGCCCCTGAACGACTCCCTCCATCTGGCGCGCTGCGCCCTGACTCCCTCCACCATGCAGCACAATAAGTACAAGATCGTCCCCGCCAGAAAGCCCAAGAAGGTGGCGATCATCGGCGGCGGCATCGGCGGTATGGAGTGCGCGCTGGTGCTGAAGAAGCGCGGTCACACCCCCGTGATCTTCGAGAAGTCCGGCGAGCTGGGCGGTCTGTATATCACCGCTGCCGCCATGAGCTTCAAGGAGGCCGACAAGGCGCTGCTGCGCTGGTACGAGCGGGAGCTGAAGAAGAACAACATCGAGGTGCGCTTCCACATGGAGATCAACGCCCCAGCCACGCTGCGCCGGGAGTTCGACGAGGTCATCGTCTGCACCGGCTCCGCCCCCAAGACCCTGCCGGTGAAGGGCTTCAACAAGACCATCAACTTCACCCAGCTCCTGCTGAATCAGGTGGACGCCGGCGACCGCATCGTGTTCTTCGGCGGCGGCCAGTCCTCCTGCGAGGCGGCCTATGAGATGGTGCTGCAGGGCCGTCATCCCATCATCGTGGAGTATGCCAACGACCTGATCGCCACCCCCGGCACCTGCCTTGCCAACGCCTCCTTCCTCCGGGAGATGCTGGCGTTCAAGAAGGTGCCTGTCTACCTGAATTCCACCATCACCGAGATCGGTGACGGCTTCGTCATGGTCAAGGGCAAGGACGGCCAGACCCAGCGTATCGACTGCGACAGCGTGGTCAATGGCATCGGCTTCGTTCCCGCGCCCATCGCGCCGGACGACAAAAAGGTACACCGTGTAGGTACCTGCGAGAAGTGGGGCAACCTGCGCAACGTCATCTGGGGCGCATGGGATGTCTGCATGAATATCTAATCAGGCAAACAGCAGCCCCGCTCCTGACGGAGCGGGGCTGCTGTCGATCCGCGCCTTTGCGCCGGGCAGTCCGATGAAAAAAGCTGCCCTGACAATCCGTCGTCAGGGCAGCTTTTCTGTTTTTATTTACCGGAAGATCTCGCCGCTGGTGGGGTTGCCCGCCGCCTGAGACTCGTCGGTGTCGATGTGCATGGTGGTGGCGCCGTCCTTGTTGACGCGAACGACCACGTCGTCGAAGATCAGCTTACGGCCCTCGCCGCCGCAGGCCACGCGGATGATATCCTTATCCTTGACGCCCAGCTCGGCAGCGTCCTTCTCCAGGATGTGCAGGTGGCGCTTGGCCACGATGACGCCCTCGGTCAGCTCCACCTCACCGGCAGGCCCGATGAGCTTGCAGCCGCCGGAACCCTTGACGTCGCCGCTCTCGCGGACAGGCGCGTCGATGCCCAGCGTGCGGGCGTCGGTGGCGGAGACCTCCACCTGATCGGCCTTGCGGACGGGGCCGAGGATGGACACGTTGGCCATCTCCTTCTTGGGGCCGACGATGGTCAGACGCTCGTTGCAGGCGTACTGGCCGGGGTAGGACAGGGGCTTGCGGATCGTCAGCTCATAGCCCTTGCCGAACAGCTTCTCCACCGTCTCCTGGGTCAGATGGATGTGACGGGCGGAAGTCTCGATCATGAAACTCATAGTAGATCTCTCCTTTGTTTTTTGTTGCAGTGTGATATTATTGTTCCCGCGGAGGGAATTCTTCCTTTTCCGATACACGGCGCATCTCCGTGACGTTGCCGATGTAGAAGTATAGCCTGCCGGACGGCACGATCTCGCCGGTGACAGACACAAAGTCGCCGGGGCGCAGGGTCTTCGCCTCCGCCATGGCCTCCTCGTTGCCGTCGAAATAGATCAGCAGGCCGAAGCCCGTATCGCCGTGGCCGTCCAGATTCAGATGCCACCACGGGAAGCGCAGCGTTACCGTGCGCCCGGCGTACTTCCCCTGCTGGCCGTGGGTATACTCGGCCTTCACATGGTCAAAGGACAGCGGCACCAGCTCGCCGTCGGGCATATGGAAATACAGCCCGCCGTACAGACGGCCCAGCCGCTTTTCGCGGTTGCTCTTCCGGCTGACCATCAGCATTCCCATCAGCACCACCAGCGCCACACCGTACAGGCCCTGGCCCTTGACCAGACACCAGATGCATGCCAGAATGCCCGACACCAGAATGATGCGGTTGATCACGTCCTGACCCAGCCAGATCTCTTTCAGCTTTCTCATGCACGTTCTCCCTTTCTCTGTTTCCAACTTTGCTATTCTATCACATAGCCATCACTTATGCAAGCGCTAAACCCCGCCAAAAACCGCAAATTTGCCCTTGCATTCTCCCTGTTTCTTGGTATAATCATGGCAGATAGAATGTTGGCTAATATCGTGGTTTTCTAATAGGAGGCGTATATGTCGGTCAAGCTCGAATTGTATCGTGTCTTTAAAGAAGTGGCTGAGGTAGGCAACATCACCGCCGCGGCACAGGCGCTGTATATCTCCCAGTCCGCGGTGAGCCAGTCCATCAAGCAGCTGGAGAACGATCTGCAGACCCGGCTGTTCTCCCGGAACTCCCGCGGCGTCACCCTGACGGCGGAGGGAAAAATGCTCTATGAGTATGTCCGCAGCGCCATGGGCCTGCTGGAGACCGGCGAGGAAAAGCTGTCCCAGACCCGCGAGCTGCAAATGGGCCAGCTGGTCATCGGCGCCAGCGACACCGTTACCAGCCAGTTCCTGCTCCCCTATCTGGACGGCTTCCACCGGGAGCATCCCGCCATCCACATCCAGATCATCTCTGGCCGCAGCCACAAGGTACTGGGCCTGCTGCGCTCCGGCAAGGTGGACATCGCCTTTGCCAGCACCCCTACGGATATGACATCGCTGGATGCGCACCCCTGCTTCCCCACCCATTCCATCTTCGTAGCGGGCAACGACTATCCCTGCGACTTTGACCATGTCTACTCGCTGGAGGAGATCTCCGCCTTCCCCCTGATCCTGTTGGAGCGCAAGGCGTCCAGCCGCCTGTATCTGGAGCGGTTCTTCCTCCAGAACGGCCTGCGCCTGAATCCCGAGATCGAGCTGGGCGCCCGCAGTCTGCTGGTGGATCTGGCCGCCATCGGCTTCGGCGTGGCCGGCGTAACGGAGGAATTTGTGACCCGCGAGCTGGACAGCGGCCGCCTGCGCCGGCTCAAGACCTCGTTCCAGATCCCGCCCCGCTCCGTGGATATGTGTATGCTGCGGGACGTGCCGCAGACCGCCGCGGCGGAGCGCTTTGCGGAGTTTGTCAAACAGAGCTTATCGGAGAAATAAGTCCAGCTTTTCCTCCGGTAAAACCCACAAAAAAGGACAAAAAGCACCGGGATATTCTGCATTTTTCCCTGTTGCTTTTCTGTTAAAAATCGGGCAGTATAAAGCAGTATAAAACTAATACTTTTGAGAGGAAGTGGTGACCATGCAGCAGCTTAAGGATCGCATCCAGCGGGAGGGGCGTGTTCTCCCCGGAAATATCATCAAGGTGGATGGTTTTCTGAATCACCGCGTAGATACCGCTCTGATGAGCGATATGGCAGACGAGTTCGCCAAGTATTTCGATGTGAAGGATATCACGATGGTGCTCACCGCCGAGGCGAGCGGTATCGCTTTGGCTACGATCTGCGCCCAGCGATATGGTGTCCCCATGGTGTTCGCCAAGAAGGCCAAGAGCGACAACATCGAGGGCGGTCTGTACCAGAGCGATATTTTTTCCTACACCTATAAGAAGAAAGTGACCCTGCTGGTTTCTCAGGATTGGATCAGCTCCAATGACCGTGTGCTCATCATCGATGACTTCATGGCCAAGGGCTACGCTATGCGCGGCCTCATCGACATCGTGAACAAGGCCGGCGCCACGCTGGTCGGCATCGGTGTTGCTGTGGAAAAGGGCTTCCAGGACGGCGGCGACAGCCTGCGCCGCGAGGGATATCCCATCCACTCTCTGGCCATCATCGACGAGGCCGACGAGCATCACATCCGCTTCCGGGAGGGTACCTGATATGAAGAAAGTCCTTGTGTTGGATTTCGGCGGGCAGTACAACCTGCTGGTGGCCCGCCGTGTCCGTGAGTGCGGTGTGTACTGCGAGATCAAGTCCTTCCGCATCTCCATGGACGAGGTGCGCGCCTTTGCACCTGACGCGCTGATCTTCACCGGCGGCCCCGCTACCGTATTTGAGCCGAAGGCCCCCATGGTGGACAAGGCTCTGTTCGAGCTGGGCATCCCCGTGCTGGGCATCTGCTATGGTCAGCAGCTGATGATGCACCTGCTGGGCGGTCAGTGCCGCAAGGCCGAGACCCGCGAGTACGGCAAGATCCAGCTGACCCATGCCGCCTCTCCCCTGTTTGAGGGCGTTCCCGAGACGTCCGTGTGCTGGATGAGCCACGGCGTGGAGGTGGAGCAGCTGGCGCCCGGCTTTACCGCCATTGCCCACACCGGCGGCTGCCAGCACGCCGCCGTCTGCTGCGCTGAGAAGGACCTGTACGGCGTACAGTTCCACCCCGAGGTGCTCCACACCGAGTACGGCAAGGAGATCCTTCAGAACTTCCTGTACCGCATCTGCGGCTTCCGTCCCGAGTGGTCTATGGCCTCCTATCTGGAGGACGCCGTGGCCGCGTGCCGCCGTCAGATCGGCGATGGCCGCGTGCTGCTGGCGCTCTCCGGCGGCGTGGACAGCTCCGTGGCTGCCGCCCTGCTCCAGCGGGCCGTCGGCGACCAACTGACCTGCATCTTCGTGGATCACGGCCTGCTGCGTAAGGACGAGGGCGATCAGGTGGAGCACGTTATGAAGAACCAGTTCCACGTAGATGTCCGCCGCGTCAACGCCGGGCCTCGCTTCCTTGGTAAGCTGGCCGGCGTCACCGATCCCGAGCGCAAGCGCAAGATCATCGGCGAGGAGTTCATCCGCGTCTTTGAGGAGGAGGCCAAGAAGATCGGCGCCGTGGACTTCCTGGCGCAGGGCACCATCTACCCCGACGTGGTGGAGTCCGGTCTGGGCGGCGAGTCCGCCGTCATCAAGAGCCACCACAACGTGGGCGGTCTGCCCGACTGCGTGGACTTCAAGGAGATCGTCGAGCCGCTGCGCCGCCTGTTCAAGGATGAGGTGCGCCAGCTGGGTACCGAGCTGGGTCTGCCCGACGAGCTGGTGTGGCGTCAGCCCTTCCCCGGCCCCGGTCTGGCCATCCGCGTGATCGGCGAGATCACCGAGGAGAAGCTGGCCATCCTGCGGGATGCCGACGCCATCTTCCGTGAGGAGATGAAGCTGGCGGGTCTGGATCGCACCACCAGCCAGTTCTTCGCCGTGCTCACCGATCTGCGCAGTGTGGGCGTCATGGGCGACGAGCGCACCTACGACTACACGCTGGCACTGCGGGCGGTACAGTCCCAGGACTTCATGACCGCTACATGGTCCCGCCTGCCCTACGAGCTGCTGGATAAGGTCTCCGGCCGCATCGTGGGCGAGGTCAAGCACATCAACCGTATCTGCTACGACATCACCTCCAAGCCCCCCGCCACCGTGGAGTGGGAATGATCCCCGAAAGGCTGAAAAGCCTTGAAAATGCTGGACTTTTGCGCCCGGGAATTGCTCCGTGACAACAAAATGACAACATTTTAGATTATCCAAGAATAAAGAGCTATCTGATTTCAAATGAAGCCAGATAGCTCTTTTCTTATATCATTCCAAAATGTTGGAACGCCTCTTTGATGTACGGAATTTTTTAGATCTCGCGCTCCATGATGATGTAGTGACCCTCGCCTACCTGCGTAAACCCGTTCTTTGTCCAGAACGCATGGCTCTGGGGATTCCCCTTGTCCACGCCCAGCCGTAGCTTTGCATAGCTCTGCGCGCGCAGATACGCACTTGCTTCGCCGACCAATACAGAACCCAGTCCTGTCCCTTGATGTGCAGCAGACACCATAAAAAAGCCGATGAGGGCCGTTTTCTCCTACGGGTATCCGAGGATCAGATCCATAACGGCCAGCAGCGTGCCATCCCCGGCAAAATATCCGACGTAATATTTATCCTGCGGCTCTCTGCCCGGCGGCAACGCCCGCATATCCTCCCGGATGCTATCCGCCGTTACAGCCGGCGGATGATAGCGGTAGTACTGAGGATTACCGCTGCACAGGGTGCAGATGCGCTCTATATCAGCATCCTGTAAACAGCGCACATTGTAGGTCTTCGACAGTTGTGTGACCTCCATATCCATACCTCCCTATTTGGTTGCTGCGATCATTTATGTGAAGGAAGCGCTGCGCTTTCCAAGGGAGCTATTTGCACCGACGCAGCTCACCGATAAACCGAAAGTTGTATTACAGTCTATCTTCTGAAAGAAGTCCATAAAAGTATACATCCGCCCAGTTTCCAAAATTGTCTTTCGTTTGGCTTCTCTGGACTCCTTCCAGTTTCATTCCCAGCTTTTTCATAAGATTTACGGATTTCATTCCATCGATCGTTTCGGCAAACACTTTATGTGCATTCATCGTATCAAAAGCATAGTCGATGACCGCTTTGCAGGATTCATAAGCGAACCCCTGTCCCCAGAAAGCCCTGTTGAAAAACCATCCCATTTCATATACGCTTTCATCGAACTCGTTGAAGAGAATATATCCAATTACCTTGCCGGTATCTTTGTGTATCGCAGCAACAGCCCCTCTTTTTTCTATGCAGAATTTTTGCACAAAATCAGCTGTTTTCTCAATCGTATATGCGGGCTCGCAATTTTTCATTGCTTCAGCATCGCCCAAAATATCCTGCATATCGTGTATATCATTCATAGTAAAATCACGAATGATGATTCTGCCTGTTTCAATATTCATTATATGCACCTCGCAAAATTCCGATTTATTTGACTCAGTGTATCACAAAATTCTGAAAGAATCTACTGTCGCTTATCTCAAGCGCACCTGCGCCGTCAAACTGGGCGCACTCACAGTGCCGAAGGCGCCCCGAACCCACTCCGCATACTGTCCGCAGCATCCGTCGCAGCGGCCACCAGACCGGAGACAACGGATAAAAAGAGAAACACCGCTCAAATGAGCGGTGTTTCTTCGTGTTGGCGCTACCTATCTTCCCAGGCCGTCTCCAGCCAAGTATTGTCAGCAGAAGCGAGC
>CAKTPV010000014.1 GCA_934591815.1 uncultured Oscillospiraceae bacterium | reverse complement strand
GTCAGCGAAAACGAAGTCGCTGTTGTTCGTGAGATTGCCGTTAATGATCTCTATTCCCGTCTTCTTGATGAGGAATCGTGTGGAAATTTGATAATACGCAGATACGAAGATGCAGAAGATTACAAAAGCACCATCGCAGAACATATCGTAGATCGTCTCGTGCGTTTTGATGCCGTATATACCGAAAATAAAAAAATCAAAAAGCACTACGGGAAAATTATTGATGCACTCAAGGATATTATGGATGGGCATTTATTATAGCAGTTCTGTCTCTACTATTCTTCGTTCATTGAGGCATGGGTTTTGCACTTCTTACATACCGTCCATGCCGTGGCTCTGCTCATTCTCATGGTCGTTCCATTTATGGCCCATGGCCATCTTCTTTTCCCGCAGCCGTGCCAGCCGCTTGCGGTCGATTTGGACACCGTTGGCAGCGGGAGCCGGGGCGTTGTCCCGAAAGATATTGCCCATATGGTAGAGCAGCCGGGTGGCTGACAACAGGACGGAGGGCAGCTCCTGTTCGCCACGCTCCATGCGTTTCAAGAAAAATTCCGCGTAGGCGTGGCCGTTATCCCGCGCCGCCGCGAACCATTCGTAGGCGGCGTCCATGTCTTTGGGAATACCCTCCCCCATGAGGTACAACTTTACCGGGCGGCGCTGCAAGAACTGCGGGCGCTACTTTGCGCAGACCGGGCGCATATCCGACGAGGATTTCTACGCTTGGAGCGAACAAGCCAGCGCGCAGAAAAAGAAATACGACGAGGGGGGCCATCACCTTAGAGGACTTCCAGCGGTGGCTGAAGGAGTCATAAAGCATAGGGAGCCGGTCAAATGACCGGCTCCCTGCGCTTTACTTATATTGCTGCCTGCCGCAGAGGTTGAAGCGGCATTCTTACGCTGCCTTTTATTGTTTCCAGCAGCGCAAAATGCACCGTCTTCTTTGTACTGTGACACCCCCTGTCCACGCAATGTGCTATAATGTTTTTTATCATGACGGACAAGGAGGGCGTACAATGACAAAGGATTTTCTGTTACGGCTGACGGAGGAGCATTACGGTGCGGGGGCATTCTCTGTCTACGGACGACTGCTGGAGGAGCAGCGGCTGACGCGGGGCGGGCCGCTGCTGGCCATGTGGTACTGCACAGCGGCGCTGCGCCGGGCGTTCGGCGGGGAAAACGTGCTGGTGCTGGGCTGCACCAACGACTCGCTGCTGGCGCATCTGCTGGGCGCGACGCCGGTCAACCCGCTGCCTCCCCACTACCACTGCCCCAACTGTCACCACCCGATCTTCGATGCCCACGCGGATAACGGATGGGACTTGCCCGCCCTTGCCTGCCCCGAGTGCGGCACACCGATGGCGGCGGACGGTCATAACCTGCGAAGCCGGTCGCTGATCGGCGAAAGTGTTGTGTCCCTGCAAGTGCCGCAGGAGCAGTTCGCGCCGGTGTGCGCGTGGCTGCGGGACTACTGGGCGCAGCGGGACTGCCAGACCGATACCGAGCCGTACAGCGACGCGGAGGTCATGGGGCTGCGGCTCACGCTGCCGGAGGGCGTACAGGGTATGTTCGAGGTGCGCGTTCTGTATCCCACCGACCGGCTCGACCCGCTGCCCGCCGATGTGCCGCCGCTACACACGGCGTACCGGCGCATCAAGGGCATGGGGCTGCGGCTGGCCTCCGACGCATGGACGGGCGCGGAGCGGGACGCTGTGGAGCGTGGGCGCATGGCGTTTGAGAATGTCCTCACGTTCCGGGAGGACGTGTACGATCTGCTGCGGCAGCATACGCCGCCCAAGCAGCGGCGGGAGAACGGGCTGCCGTGGGCGATCTCGGAGGATGTGCGCAAGGGGAAGTACATCGCGCAGGGGATGCCGAAGCTGATCGAGAGCTACCTGCGCAAGCAGCTGCGTGTAACTATAAGGTGGGATGTAGCATAGCCAAAAGTCAGTGAAGTAATGTCTCAAAAGACAATAAAGAATTTATATTTTTCAATACGGTTCAAAAAACAAATCGCCCTTTTAGAAATAAAAGGGCGATTTTTAGGGAGGGGGTGTCTAGAGATGAACCGAAGTGCTCTTTCGCACTGGCAAGCGACGTATCTAAAAGATTATGAGCGGAAGCAAATAATATAATAGTTAATATCTGCCAATTTCAATCAAATTTTGATCTGGGTCACGGATGTATATGCTACTAATAGGGCCTTGGGAACCAGTCCTTTGAACAATTCCCTCTTCAATAGCCACGCCTTTTTCATTAAGTTCGCTTAAAACACTCTCCAAGGAGTCTTCTGTAATCAGACATAAATCAGCGCTCCCTGGTGTAGGGGCTTTTGCGGCGGGGAGGAATTCAGCAGGCCTGACATGAAAATTAATCTTCTGCTTACCAAAACGGACTGCCCACTTTTGTCCGGTTCTTTCAACCCTCATATCGAGAACATTGCCATAGAAGCGCAAACTTTTTTCTAAATCAGATATAGTTAGCACAAGATGATCTAAATGACTAATTCTCATAAACGCTCTCCATAAAATCGATTAAAGACAGTGTTCTTTTGAGATGGTCAAATGATGCCCGCTATAGTTTCCTGCAATATGTCTCTTTTCAATGCGAGCGGTTTCGAGCAAACACTCAAAGTCAATTCCAGTCTCATACCCCATACGGTTTAACATGTAGACCAAGTCTTCTGTAGCGGTATTACCTGACGCCCCGGGGGCAAACGGGCATCCGCCCAGTCCGCCGAGAGACGTTTGAACTTCTGATGCTCCGCATTCAATTGCAGTCAGCGTATTCACCATGCCCATGTTCCTCGTGTCATGGATATGCACGTCAAACTTGACGCCAGGGTAACGCGGCAGCAAAGTCCCAAGCATCGCCTGCACCTGTTGAGGTGTCGCCATTCCGATAGTATCGCAAAGATTGAACTCTCGGATACCTAAATTGACGCCGCGCTCCACATAAGTTAGCACCTGCTCCAGGGAGGTCACCCCTTCAAACGGGCATCCGAATGCTGTGGCAACATCCAAACAAATATTCATCTCCGGGAACTCTTCCCTTATTCGTGCTAAATCCTCGAAAGATGTATCTACAGACCTATTGAGATTTGCTTTGTTGTGTGACTCTGTAACCGAAATAACATATGCTATAGAGCGAAGGCCGGCATCCCAAGCATCCGCCACCCCCCGGCGGTTAGGCGTCAAAGCGAAAAATTCCGTTTCGTGATAGCGAGGTAAAATCGAAGCACACACCTCTTTTGCATCACGCAATTGTGGAATTGCTTTCGGACTCATAAACGATGTAATCATAATCCGCTTTAGGCCGGTCTTAATCAACCGTTCAATCAGCTCGATTTTGAATTCCGTGGGGATAAACTCCTTGATATTTTGAAAGCCGTCGCGAGGTCCGACTTCTGTAATTTTTACCGTGCGCATTGATGTACCCCCTTATACAATGTTGTTTTGATGCAAACTCTGAAGCTGAGCGTCCGTCATGTTCAAGTATTCCTTCAAAATCGCATCTGTGTGCTGACCCAGCGTGGGCGCCGGTGCGCAGACTCCGCTTTTGGTTTCAGAAAACTTTATTTGACAGCCAGTAACCCGCATCTTTCCCGCAACAGGATGCTCGATTTCCACAAACATCTCTCTGGCACCGCTGATGTGGGGATCCGCAACCACTTTATCTATCGTATTGATTGGGGCCGCAGGCACACCGCAGCCCAGAATCATATCCACAGCTTCATCTGCGGTCTTGTCCGACAGCCACTTCTCAATAATCGGCTTTAATTCCGCGTGATTTTTGACGCGCAGCGGGTTTTCACAAAATCTGGGGTCCTGAATCAGATCGGTCCGCCCCATCAGAGTGGCAAGCGCAGAGAAAAGCTTATTATTTCCGCAACCAATCACAAGGCTGCAGTCCTTGGCTTTAAAGGTATCATAGGGATAGACCGATTCGTACCGATTCCCAATCGGCTCGGGCACCTTTCCCGTCTGGAGGTATATCTGTGTGATGATTTCCAGTGCAGACACCACCGAGTCCACAAGTGCCACATCCACCATCTGCCCTTTACCCGTGCGCAAGCGATTGTTGTACGCGGCCAGCACGCCAATCGCCATGTTCAGCCCGCCAAGCACATCGCCGATCGCCGTGCCGGTACGGGTGGGTTCTCCGCCTGGCCAACCGGTTACACTCATCAGTCCGCCCATAGCCTGAGAAATAATGTCATACCCCGGCCGCGAACTGTAGGGGCCGTATTGTCCGAAACCGGAAACGCATCCGTAAACCAAGGCGGGATTGACTTTACGCAGTTCCTCATAGTCCAGGCCGAGCTTTTTCATTGTTCCGGGCCGGAAATTCTCAATGAGGATATCCACATTCTTAATCAGTTCCAGAAAGATTTCTTTACCCTTCGGATCTTTTAGATTTAATGTAATTCCTTTTTTATTGCGATTCAGGTTCATGTAGTATGCGCTCTCGCCGTTCACCTGAGGCACATAGCGCCGGCTATCATCTCCTTTTCCCGGCACCTCAAGTTTGATCACCTCTGCACCCATATCGGCAAAAATCATGCCACAATAAGGGCCGGCCAGCACTCTGGTCAAGTCCAGAACCTTTACGCCTTCTAATGCTCCGTGCAACATATTTTCTCCTCGATTCACTTTGTTTAAACGAAGGGGGGGGCGGAAGGAATACTATCTGCCCGCCCCCTCCTGATGTTTTAGTGCTTAAGAAAAACGGATTATTTTGCGTTCTTTCCGGCGGCTGCTCGTTTTTTTTCTAACTTATCTTCGTAGAACACACAGAAATCCGGATCGACTTTTCCTTTACCAAGATATCTGGCCTTATAGTCCTTGAGCAGTTCCAGGAACTTAGGCGCAAGTATCAAGATGACTGCCACATTGATAAAGGTGGGGATGCCGGTAGCAATGTCAGCAAAGAGCCACACTTCAGCGCCAGGCTTCTGCTTCAGAACGATATACAGAACCATCAAGAAGCCAGGCAGCGGATACAGCACCCGGTAAACCTTCAGGATCGTGGCCTTCAGTTTTGCATGAGAATTGCCGAACAGGTGGCGCAGCAGTATCTCCAGATAAGTAGACCAGCCGCCGGCAGTCGTGATACCCAGGAAATAAATGCATACAGTCAGAATAATGCGGCCAGTCTTGCCCATTACAGTCTCAAATGCATTCAGCGTGAGAGTCGCGCCAGTTACGCCGGAGGACCATTCGCCGGTCACCAGAATGACGAGCGCAGAAATGCTGCACACAATGATGGTATCAGCAAATACCTCGAAAGCGCCCATCATACCCTGACGAACAGGATGAGAAGTCTTAGCGGCGGCGTGGATCATAGGGGAGGTGCCCCAGCCAGCCTCGTTGGAGTATACACTGCGGGCAAAGCCGGTGCGAATCATGGCAGCAAATGCTACGCCGGCAAAGCCGCCCACAGCAGCATGGCCGGTGAAAGCACTTTCAAACACCATCGCCAGAGTAGCGGGCAGTACCTTCGCATTGGAAATAAGAATAATCACGCCGCAGCCCACATAGAACAGGCACATAATGGGAACCAGCTTAACCGCAATCTTTCCCAGAACTTTAATGCCGCCCACGGTGATTACAAATACACCAAGCGCATACAGAGCGGAAGGAACCAGAAGCGGAATATTAAAAGTGCCAGCCAGCGCGTCAGCAGTGTTGTAGTTGCCTAGCGTGATAATAACCGTGGTGGAGAGTCCAACCGCAAAAAGGACCGCCACCACAGGCCATGCCTTAAATCCTTTTTCCTCACCCAGGCCCCGCTCCATGTAATAGGTGGGGCCGCCGTAAGGCTCGCCATTTTCATCGGTTTTGCGGTAGTAGCAGGACAGCGTAACCTCTGCCATTTTAATAATCATGCCCAGCAGAGCAGCGACCCAAATCCAGAAAAGCGCGCCGGGGCCGCCGGTGGCGATAGCCGTGGCCACGCCGCCCACGTTGCCAACGCCAACAGCAGCGCCGATAGCAATGGATGCAGCCTCCAGAGGCGGGATAACACCTTCTTCACCCAGGTTTTTATCCTTGGTAAAGGTTGATTTAATGATATGTCCCAGATAGCGGAACTGATAGCCCTTTGTCAGAATTGTCAGAATCAAACCCGTACCAATAATAAGCGCGATCAAAGGAAGACCCCACAGGAAATCTCTAATTGTTTGTATCATGAGTTATATCCTCTCTTTCTTTGCATTTCGTTCAATAGGGGGATTACTTTGATTGATATACTGTGCGGCCTCCCACGACAGTACGTAGGACAACTACATCTTTAATTCTATTGGGCTCTACCTCATGCAAATCTTGAGCCAGGGCCACCATGTCCGCATATTTTCCAACCTCGATTGTACCGCGCACATCTTCCTCAAATGTGCTATACGCGGCATTCTTTGTAAACAGATCAATCGCCTCATCAACGGTAAGTTTCTGATCCGGCAGCCATCCGCCCTCCGGATAACCGCTTAATTTCTGGCGGGTAACCGCATTTTGAATATTTGCCAGAGTATTGAAGCGCATAACTGGGGCATCCGAGCCGCCGGAAGCGTGAATCCCAAGCTCCAGCATAGTTTTCCACGCATAGGAGCCCGCAGTCCTCTCTTCACCCACGCAGCGCTCACAAACGCCAATATCATCCTCGATAAAAACAGGCTGGATATATGCAATCACCTGCTCCTTTGCCATCCGCTCCAACAGTCCCCGGTCCGTAATCTGGGTATGCACGCCTCCGTGTCGGCAGTCTACTCTCGGATTTGCCTCCTGCGCAGCCTTGAGCGCATCCAGCAGCATTTCCAAAGCTCCGTCTCCAATGGTGTGGACGGCAATTTGCATGCCTGCGTCGTGCGCCTCCTTAACCATGGCGTAAAATGTTTCTGTATCATGAATCTGAAGGCCAAACTCGTTGGGAGCGTCTGTATAAGGCTCTCTCAACAGGGCAGTATGAGCGCCAAGCCCTCCGTCCTGCAGCAATTTCAGCGGGCCAATTTTATAATAAGGGCCGCCCATGCCGGTGCGGTAGCCCCAGTTCAAAAAGCGCTCCATATCCTCTTTCTTCGTAAAGGCAGACTGCTCATAGACCCGCACATTCATCTTTCCCATGCATTGAAGATTGTTGTATGCGTTGATGATTGTCTTTGGATCCCGCCCCGGGAGAGAGAGAAAATCGTCTGTTTGGATACCAGTGATGCCGCAGGCGTTCAGGTCACGTGCGCCCAATTGAATCAGGTCTTCCACCTCATCCTGTGTAGGAGGAGTCATAACGTCATACGCCAGCTTTACGCTGGATTCCAGAAAGACGCCGTTTTCTTCATCAATAAACTGGGCATACTGCTTTGTCTTTTCCAGTGCCATGATCCTTTCCAGCGCTTTGCTGTTAGCTGCCGCTACATGGCCACAGGTGCGGATGAAATAAACGGGATAATCTGTCGAAATCTGATCCAGGTCTTGTTTTGTCAGGAATCGCTTCTCATCTGTAAACAGTTCATGGTTCCATCCCCGCCCAAACAGCCATTTCTCGCCAGAAATATTGTGGCCTTCCGCAAAGATTTTGGCATCGTCCAGCAACATTTTGATAGAAGTCTTGTCAAACATCGGGTATGCGCTGGCTACAAACGCATAATTGAGCATGTGAAGATGAGAATCATTGAACCCAGGGAGCAGATACGCCCCGCCTAAGTCAATGCGCTCAGCCGGATGGAGCTTTTCTCCCTCTTCCGCTGTGCCTACAAAGACTATTTTATCGCCAGATACCCCAACGGCTTCCGCAATAGTCCCCAAGGCGTCTCTTGTATCTACTTTTGCGTTATAGAATAACTTGTCCATATCTTGGTCCTCCTGATTTGATTGTTTCTGCCGAATATCGCAACTAATTCGTGTGCTGAATGCGCTGTGTCGTTGTGAGGAGTTTTGGGAAAGCTATTTTACCGGTTCTCTGCACACTACCATTCTATCTAGTATAAGCACCATCTTCCTTTACCAAGTTCTTGTTGTCTGCCCAACGATGCGGAGTATCATGCAAATGTGGATAGACTATGATTTCTACCAATCGTTGAAACACTTCATGCTAGCACTGCTTTTTATATCGCAATTTGCGTGCCAACCTATACCGTTTGATTTTCAAGGCGCTTCCCGCTGACACATGGCGTATTTTTGTTTCAAATAGAGAAGGCGCGGGAATTTGAAACAGAACAAGGCGCTATAACTTGACAACTCATGCCGCCTGACGTATTCTTTTGGTAAGACAATTCAAAACTACTGAATATCCTTGTAAATTTCAGAATCGAAAGAGGCCTTTATATGAAAAATGTAAACATACTATGCCTTCCTTATGGAAAGCTTAGCGAATTGGTTTATCGCGCTTCTATGCAGATAAAAGACGAAAATATTCAGATTACACTTCTGGAAGGCCTGAGCGAGGTCATCGTGGATGAGATTGAGCAGGCGATTTACGATGGAGCGGACGTCATCGTTGCCGGCGGTTCTAATGCCGATTTTGTGGAAAAACACTTTGATATTCCAGTCGTTCATATTCGTATTTCTTCCTATGATTATATCAAAGCCGTTAACCAGGCCAAACAGCTTGGAGATAAAATCGCAGTGTTTGTTATGGAGGGCCCCCAAATCCACGACTTCAAAAATATAGGGAAACTGATGGGAGTCCCTATTAATGTAATTACTTATTGCACAGGAGATAATCTTCAGTCTGCCATTGCATCATGCGGAGCCAATGTTGTTATTGGAGCCAGCCACACAGCTGAAGTTGCCGAAAAACTCGGCATACCCAGTGTACTGATCTATCCAGGAGAAGAGGCCGTTGTTGACGCTTTTCTAGAAGCAAATAAACTGATAAATACCATGCGGAGAGATCAGACTCGACGCGAACTTACAGATGCACTTATCCGCTGTACCCCGAACTCTATTGTTATCATAGACGATCAATGCCGAATAACCGCTTTTAACAGCGAAGCGGAGAAGGCCTACCATAAGAAAGCAATTTCTGTTATGGGGCAGCCCGTTTCCGAGGTATTAAAAGAATGTAATCTAAATGAACTATTAAATAGTCAGATAGACAAAGAAAGTGAGATATATACTATTGGCGATAAAATGTACTTACAGAAACAGATCCGCATCACATATGCAGATCAAGTGACGGGCGCTATAGAAATTTTGGCAGAGTTGACTGACATACGGCACGCAGAATACCGTTACAATGTCGAGCAGTCCAAGAAAAATCAGCATAAGCGTTTCTATGCGAAAACTCATTTTGCAGATATAGTCGGCTTTAGTAAATCACTAGAGGAAACAATTAATGAAGCAAAGTTATTTTCAAAAACCGATTCAAGTATTCTTAATTTTTGGTGAAACAGGAACAGGAAAAGAGTTGTTTGCACAAAGTATACATAATTTTTCTGATAGGAAGAATGGGCCATTTGTCGCTATTAACTGTGCTGCATTGCCAGAAAATCTATTGGAAAGCGAATTGTTTGGCTACGAGGAAGGAGCATTTACAGGAAGCAAAAAAGGTGGAAAAATGGGGATATTTGAACTTGCTAATGGCGGAACTATCTTCCTAGATGAAATTGGGGAAATTGGACTTCCGTTGCAAGCGAGACTTCTTCGTGTGATTCAGGAGAAAGAGGTCATGCGTCTTGGAGGAGACAGGATATATAAATTTGATGCCCGGGTTATATCAGCGACAAATAAGGATATTGCACATATGGATGACAAACGATTCCGCAAGGACCTTTTATATCGCTTAAAAGTATTTGAACTGAAAATCCCACCACTTCGGGAAAGAGACGATGATGTCATCGAAATATTTCTTTTTTTCTTGAAGCATCACATTAATCTATACGATTATGAAGCAGAAATATTTAAACCAGTATTTTCATTGCTAAAAAATTACACTTGGCCCGGAAATGTGAGAGAGTTACAGAATGTTTGCGAGAGATTTTGTTTATATCTGAAGCAAACTCTTCATCCTTCGCAGCGCCTGCTAAAAAGGTATATTGTGCGTGCAATTGGTGAAGAAGTTTTTGTTGAAGATGTTCTTAGACAAAACAATTATAGTCCTGAATTATATAAGAATAATGAAAAGCTATTTTTCGAACTTATTGCCACACTGAAACAGTGTTTTGACTATAACAATGAGCAAATCGCGTCTGTTTTAGGTGTTAGCCGCACAACTTTGTGGCGTCTAGGGAAAAATCATCTTAACTCATAGTCGCAAAGCCAAGTTGAGGCATATCCAGGAGTGTAACCTTATCCTCTTCCCAAAGGTTCTGGCCGGGAACCTTACACTTATAGTGGAGCCGGTCGGCATCCTTTTTTACACTACTCGCAGAGCTGTTTATTAAATCCCTCACACATGGTAATGATGGAGATTGGAATAAAGGCATTACAACTGCTGTAACCAATCTTGTTCTCCACATCCCCCTTTTCATTGCCGGAAGCCGGATCGCAAAGATCAGCCCGGAAACGGTAGTGGAGCAAAAATCGAGTAAAACCATCTATCAGGACACACTCACCGTCTTTCGATCCCCGAGCAACAGCCGTGGTCATGTTGTCAAAGTATAGTCTGGGAGGGACGCTGCCAATGTGCTCAAAAGTCCGCTTCATACCTTCCAACAGGCACTCTTTGTGTGGGGATTGGATACTTACATGACTCCATGGTTAGAGACAAGGAAAGAAATCATTTTAGTGAAAACAATCTGCGCAATATACTTTGATAAAACAGTGTTGCTGTTGCTTCTTGCAATGGCCAGCCTCATTAAAGAGGGTAAGGTTACTTCTGTCTGCTTCTAGAACAGTTCGCGATATACCTGGTAAGTTCATATGCTTTCGTTAGGAACGACGTCTCCCGTCTTGTAAATATGGCAGATGCTCTCAATGCGGTGGATATTGTTTTCCCATCGCATAGTCTCCCATTCCGTTTACATGACCGGCACACAGGCAGCCTGTATTAATCCCCCTAAATCTATTGGTAGTCGGCAAATATAGTCACCTTGCCGATAGAATAATTCAATTTAGAAAATGGTGTTCTATCGTCAAAAACGCCCCTATACAACGCCGTTTTAACATTCTCCCTTTGTCACCCCTCTTTATAATCTAGTGCCGCAACATAGAGTAAAAAGGCTTCTTTGGGACACTTAAGATTATATCCGGTCAGCCGCTCTATTTGATTTATACGATATTGCATCGTATTCCTATGAATATATAGTTTATCTGCACATTTTTGAACATTACCCTTTTCATCATAATAACTAAGAACTGTCTTGGAAATAGCTTCTTTCTCCGCCTCGTTGCAAGAAGAAAAAACCAAATTTTTTATGTTGTTTTTAACGAGTGCAGGTATGCTTTCTATCACTAATTCAGCAGAAACTTGTCCGAAGAATACGATTTTCTGTATCTGACCTTCGCCCATTTGTGCAGCAAGACTTTTTGCCATCTGCGCCTCAGCATAGCAGCGGCGTATATCTGTCATTTTTTTACACGGCCCACTAATGCCGGCGCTGATCTTTAAGTTATAGTAGCTTGAAATAGATTGGCATATTTGCTCGATTTTAGAATAACTGTCCTGCTTGCTGATTTTATCAAGAAGGACGATGATTTCATTATGCACGATAGCGCAAACATCATTTTCCCTCCCTTCCAGATGCTTGTGCACCAGATTTCTTATGATGGTGTTTCTTATTTCGGTTGGGACATTTTCGTTGTTCCCTGAAACGGAGCATTGATCCGACAATTTCAATAAGGCAACTGTATAAGCGGAGTTGATATGTATATGGAGCAGGTCTCCCCGAATTTCCAGTTCATTCCACTCCGGATTCGGTGCGCATAACCAATTCTCAACAAAGAGTTCCCTCGCACGCTCCATCAGAGCTTCCTGTGTATGATGATTTTCATTTTCTATCATTACCTCCGCCATGCGCCTAATAATAGATCCAAAAATTGAGACTTCCTTTGGGTCTCCTGTAATGCCTACTATACCTACTACCTTTCCTTCTATCACGATTGGAAGATTTACACCTCGAAGTTCCCCCGTAAGAGGATTATCTTCCCATATGGTTAGTGATGGTAAGCGATTTTTTATGATCTCAAGGGCGCCTGGATGAAGCTGGAAACGCCGGGCAGAATCAGAACTTGCCAAAATCACCCCGCACTCATCCATAATATTGATATTATAACAGATAACTCCTCTCATTTCAGATACGATCTTTTGCGCCTGATGTGCTGTAATACACATAGAGACTTCCCCCTTATTGTAAATATGACAATTATTTCAGATACTTTTCAGAATTATTACTAATTGCAATGTGGTATACTCCTCATATCACCATAAGTTGTATTGCTAACATGAAGGGAAAGGAGTCAACAAATGAAACTTGTCGTTCTGGATGGTTATACCGAAAATCCCGGAGATCTGAGCTGGGACGCTCTCCGCCAGTATGGAGACCTTGAGGTTTATGACAGAACCTCTTATGTTGAAAGTCCTATCATCGCCGAGCGCATCGGGGATGCTGAAATCGTAATCACAAACAAGACCCCTATCTCAAAAAGCACGATAGACAAGTGCCCAAACATCAAGTTCATCGCTGTTCTGGCCACGGGATATAATGTGATTGATCATGAATATGCCAGATTCAAAAATATCCCCGTCTCCAATGTCCCTGATTATGGTACTGCCGCGGTCGGTCAATTTGCTATTGCGTTGCTGCTGGAGATCTGCCATCATATTGGCCACCACAGTGAATCTGTACGAGCAGGCCACTGGTCCAGCAATCCGGATTGGTGCTACTGGGATTACCCGCTTATAGAGCTGGCCGGGAAAACGATCGGCATTATCGGGTTTGGTCGCATCGGGCAGACTACCGGCAGGATTGCGGCTGCACTCGGGATGCGTGTTCTGGCCTTTAGCCGTAGTGAAACAGAGACCGGTAAAGCCATTGCGGAGTATGTGCCCCTGGATACTTTGCTTTCCTGCTCCGATGTGATCGCCCTTCACTGTCCGTTGTTTCCGGACACCTTCGGCATCATCAACAAGGATACAATCTCCAAAATGAAAGATGGCGCTATTCTGATTAACAATAGCCGCGGCCCACTGATTGTTGAGCAGGATTTGGCAGACGCACTGAACTCCGGCAAGCTGGCTGGTGCCGCCCTAGACGTTGTTTCTACCGAACCGATCTTGCCTGACAATCCTCTTTGCAATGCGAAAAACTGTGTCATCACACCGCACATCTCGTGGGCCCCAAGAGAGAGCCGCCAACGCATCATGGATACGGTATCTTTCAATATCCGGGCATTTCTGGACGGGGCGCCGACCAACGTCGTGAACCCGCCGTCCGCATAATCTTTCTGCGTTATCAGACAATAACATCACATGGGGGACTATTTATCATGAATAAATGTATCGTGATATCCGACTCTTTTAAGGGCACTCTGTCCAGCTTGGATATCTGCGACATAGCACAGGAGACCATTCCCACTTTTTTTCCAGAGTGTAAGGTCGTTACCATCCCTGTTGCTGACGGCGGAGAAGGTACAGTCTCTTGCTTCCTGAGGTCCACCCCTGCTGAAGCCGTAACCACTTCCGCCACCGGACCGTACGGAGAGACTGTTTCTGCCACCTATGCTCACAATGGGGCCTGCGCGATTATTGAGATGTCCTGTACAGCGGGTCTTCCTATGACAGGTGAGCGGCCAAACCCGGAAGAGACCACTACATATGGTGTCGGGCAGCTGATTCGCCACGCAGTGGAGAGCGGATATAAGGATATCCTTCTGGGGCTGGGCGGAAGCGCCACAAATGATGCCGGATGTGGATGTGCCGCCGCCTTGGGGACCGTTTTTTATGATTGTTATGGCAAATCGTTTATCCCCAAAGGAAAGACGCTGCGCGACATAGAACGAATCGACACATCGGCGTCTGACCGCTTTTTAAACGGCGTAAATATAACTGTCATGTGCGATGTAGACAATCCCCTCTATGGTCCATCGGGAGCGGCCTATGTATTTGCGCCCCAAAAAGGCGCCGACGATGAGATGGTCGTCCGCCTGGATCTGGGACTGCGTAAATTATCACAGGTCATCCATAGAGATTTGGGGATGGACCTCTCGCGGCGCCCCGGCGCTGGGGCTGCCGGAGGAATGGGTGCAGGATGCGTTGCCTTCCTCCATGCGGAGTTAAAGAGCGGAATCGAATCTGTGCTGAATATAACGGATTTTGACAAGCAACTCATCGACGCGGACCTGGTCATCACAGGCGAAGGACGCATTGACAGCCAAAGTGTCTGCGGGAAGGCCATCTCCGGCATAGCAAAGCGCACATCCGCGCACGGCGTCCCGCTGGTTGCCATCGTTGGTTGTATCGACAAAAGCGCCGATGCAGCTTACGGGGCAGGTGTTACAGCTATGTTCAGCATAAATCGAGAATCCCTTTCTTTTTCGGAATCTGCCTGTGATGCCAAAGAAAATTATCAAAAAACCTTAGCTGATATTCTTCGTCTCATCCAAGCCGCAGAAAGGAAGATGTGATTCTCCCCATAGATTAGCCGTCAGCGAACCAGAGCTTCCCCTCTTCGTATCCTGGATCTGTGAAAGTCGGGGGATACCGTTCTGCGGCGGTATCCCCCGACTTTCCGACCTATCATTTTACCGTTCCGCACCAGGCCCTTATTTTGAAGCGGTATCCCCGGTAAGGCTGCGTATATAGACCGTGCCTTCCAGAATACGGCGCGCTGTACGGGTATAGCATATTTCAGAAAAACCGATTGCTCCCGCCCGCGTTGCAGGCACCGCATTCACTTCTATCGTACCGCTGGGGTGCCCGATCCTCAAATTTGTATGCATACGGGCTTCTTCGCTCAACTGCCGATGCACCAGGGTGCCGGGGATATGGGCCGCAGCGCCTGTCGCTGTTGTCCCGGTCCCGGGATAGGCCTTGTGCATGTGTAACATAAAACTCAGCCGCGCTACAAGGTCCACATCCTTGGCAGATACATGTTTCCCGTTAGTCGCGCATACATAGTCTGCCGGCGGACTGACAATTGCGAAGAACGGGGCATATGCGCTGGACTTTGTGGCCTCTTCACAGCTTGCGGCCATACCGATTTTTACCGCACAGGCGGATCGTATGGCCTCGATCTCGGCAGACAGCGCCACATTTTTATCAATCTCCGCACAAGACTCAGTCCCTATCATTCCCAAGCTCCTAGCTTCAACAAACACTGTAACGACTCCAGCGTCAACAATGGATACCTCATAATGCCTGCCCGCTTCCGTTACGATTTCATCCACCGGATTTCCGGTAGGCAGCAGATGTCCCATAGTGCTCCCGCAGGTATCCGCAAAATCCAGTTGTATCGGCGCGCCTGTACCCGGCACTCCGTCAATGTGGCAGTCCCCGAATACCTTCGCTTTACCGCCGCATACAGGAACACGGGAAATCAATACACACCCGGTATTGACTTGATGGATACGTATGGTTGTAACCGGCTCTACGGCTGCTACCAAACCGTGGTCAATCGCAAAGGGGCCGACTCCCGCGGAGATGTTGCCACAGTTTCCTCCAAAATCGACCAGGTCTGTATCAAAGCTGACCTGGGCAAAGGTGTAGTCTATATCACAGTCCGGCCTGGTAGACGGACCGATAATGGCTAGCTTACTTGTAAGGACATCGGCGCCGCCCAGTCCATCGATTTGACGAGTATCCGGACTTCCAAATATCCGACGAATCACCTCTTTGCGCATCTCGATATCTTTCGGCAGTTCATTCTCTTTTATGTAGATGCCCTTGCTGGTACCGCCCCGATAAATCGATACCTGATATGGCTGAAGTTCCAGATCCATTATTCTGTTTCCCCCTTACAATTTTTGATATATTCTATCAAACCGCCGGCATTTACAAGCTCCATGATATTGGGCGGGAGAGGATCGGCGCGATATGCTGTTTTCTGCGTCAAATTTCTGATCTCCCCTGACAAGAACTCCACTTCCAGTTCATCGCCCTCACAGATGTCTGCTGCTTGGGGACAGATTAAAACAGGCAGCCCTATGTTAATGCTGTTCCGATAGAATATACGGGCAAAAGACTGCGCAATCACCACAGAAACGCCAATTCCCTTCAGCGCAATTGGAGCTGTTTCCCTGCTGGAGCCGGATCCGAAATTTTTCCCCGCTACTACGATACCGCCAGAGCAGAATCGCTTGGGAAATGTAGCGTCCGCGCCCTCCATCACATGGGCCGCAATACCTGCGTTATTCAACTCCATATATTGGGCCGGGGAAATCAGGTCCGTATTAATATTGTCGCCAAAAATATAAGAGCGCCCTCTGATTGTGTGTATCGACATCTTTATTCTCCTTATAAGTAATCCCGGGGATCAGCTAAGCGGCCCTCCAGGGCAGAGGCGGCAACAGACATCGGAGAGGCCAGATATACAAAGCTGTTTTTGCTGCCCATTCGCCCCTTAAAATTACGATTAGTGGAGGAGATGCAATGTTCGCCTTCCCCAACTAAGCCAGAGTGTACCCCGAGACAGGCCCCGCAAGTCGGCGCCAGGATTGTGGCACCAGCCTCTGCCAAATCTTGCAATATCCCGAGGGAGGCTGCCTCTTTCCATATTCTCTGAGAGGCCGGAGAGACAAGCAGTTTTATGTCTTTACAGACCTTTCGACCCCGCAGTATGTTTGCAGCTGACGCCAGATCGCTGAGCCTTCCGCCTGTGCAAGAACCGATATATGCCCTCTGTACAGCCTGCCGGGGAGCTTCCGATATCCCGACTACGTTGTCCACATTATGAGGAAGTGCGATCTGAGGCTCTAGATCCTCTCCTGTGTAGTTTTTAATCTGGACATATTCCGCATCTTCGTCCGGTTGTAAAAACGTTCCATTCCATGCCACGCCGTGGTCAGACAGATATTGTACCGTTTTTTCGTCAGCTGGGATCAACCCCGCTTTGGCGCCGGCCTCGATCGCCATGTTGCATATGCACATTCTTTCGTCCATGGACAGGCCGGAAATCGTTCCACCACCGAACTCCAGCACCATATAGGTCGCACCGGCATGCCCGATATCACCAATAACTTTTAGGATGATGTCTTTTGCCATAACGCCTTTTTGGAGCGTTCCGTTCCAGGTGATACGGATGCTTTCCGGAACCCTAAGCCAGGTGCTTCCTGTCGCCAGAACCCCGGCCATTTCCGTGGAGCCGATTCCCGTGCCGAAGCATCCAAAGGCCCCTGCTGTGCAGGTGTGAGAGTCCGTCCCCAGCAGCAGAGTATTGGGCAAGGAAAAACCTTTTTCGGCCAAGATCTGATGGCAGGGACCTTCACCCTCAAAATAATGCTCAATGCCGTGTTCCCGCGCCCATTTTCTTGTATAAGCCACAATATCCGCTTGATTTATAGTTCCTGAAGGGGCGTAGTGGTCGCAGATAATCACCACCCGATCCGTATTCCAGATCGGCATATTCAATTCAGAGAACGGTTTATCCACGACTTTAGGACCGAGAATATCGTCCATCATGGCCCGATTGACTTGTGCGGTGATGATCTCACCTGCGGAAACACGGCTGCGACCGCTACTTCGTGCCAGTATCTTTTCTGACAATGTTTGTTTCGCCATAAAGATTTGCTCCTTTATCTGGTTATATATGGTCTGTTTTGCTCTTTTCTTCCGGGCAGGTCTTCCACATCGGAGCCGTGCTGTTTTTCGCTTATATTTTGTAAGTCTTTCGATTTCACAGGAAGGATAAGATTAACCGCAAGTGCTACCAGAACGCCGACCGCAGTTTCGATAATGCGCGCCAGTGCAAATAAATACCGTTCTGGTCCTGAATATTTGAGGAACACCACGCAAAGAACGATTACAGATACTGTACATGCAGACGGCATTTTTAGTGCGTTGCAGCACCATAAAACAATAATCACGCCAACACCAAGCAGCGCTGCGATCAACACCTCATGGTTCCCAAGCTGATCCAATATAAGCAGGGATAGCAATGCTATGGCCCCCCCAATAAAAGTTCCAACCAATCGCGCGATTCCCTGCTTTACGGAGGCTCCGACGGAGCTCTGCATACATATCGCAGCGGCTGCGCAGGCATAAAAAGGACCATTTGAATAGATTGGTAGTTCCGTATGTAATAAAATGGGTATATATATTATATACGATATCGTTACAGCAAGCGAAGTTTTAACCATTCGCATTCCGATTTTCAGATGAGACACGATGCTCCTCCCCAGCCATTACTGCCTGTCTTTTATTACTTAAAGATGGTTATCCCTTTTAGTCATCCAAGGCTAAGCGCTCAAAATAGGACCGTTGACCCGATAAAATGAAAGCATGATGACGGGAAAACAGGAAAAAATCACGCCAAGACAAAAGAGATTGTCGTCGTACGAGCTCCTGAAGAGATTTTCCCACCGAAGAGCAGTGTGGGGATTACTTGAAACAGAAGCGGGGACGACCGGATTTCAGTGTACGAAGTGCGGTGGCAATAAGCATTATCAACTCTCGGACGGGATAATCCCGTGCGGCATCTGCAACCATCAAACTTCCGTTATGTGAGCAATCATCTCAATGAGTGTTGTTTCCGGTTTGGTCTACGCAGCTTTGAGGTGCAACTGCTTGATAGTTTGTCCATTGCTGTTTTTTTATTCCTCGTTAGCTTACTCAACGGGATAACATACACTTAAATAAGTAGACGCATATAGGCACAATTCGCTCTCACTCCAAGTTATAGCAAGTCCTGTGCCATTTTTCATCTTCTCTTTTTTCTTGAACTTAGACACATTCTTCTCAGCGGTTTGTTTCACAATCCGATTTGCGTCTAAATTGAAACAATTAAGGTCTTATCAAACCTGAATGAGTTCAGCAAAAATGGAGAGCGGCAACAGCCCCTGATGTAGGAAAACAGACGTAAACGTCAAACCTCCCCGCGCATAGACATGCATGAGACAATAGTAGCGGAACGTTGCGAAACGTTCCGCTACTGTCATATTGGAGGTGTGGGGATGACAAGCACAGAGTTGAAACACCATGCGAAGCTACAGAAGTGGGCGGCACAAATCCAGAATTGCCGCAGCAGTGGTCTGCCAGTGCAGGCGTGGTGCAGGCAAGAAGGAATCAACGCATCCACCTATTACCGTTGGGAACGTGAACTGTTGACAGGCGTGCGGAGAAACGGAGCACCGCCATCAACGGCCGTGACCTTTGCGGAGTTACCGGTGCCGAAACAGGTATCATGCAGCTGAGACTGCTGATGGAGCTCCTGCGCCTATGCTGAACGATTTCACCGGTGCAGATCAAGTCTACATCGCCTGCGACTATCACGGGTCGTTTTTTATCCGCTTTCTTTGGGCAGCGGAGGGGATACCCAACGCGGCGCGGTATTTTGCCACCGTACGGCGGGAAATACGGATGCCCATGTCGGCCATGACACGGCGGAGTGCTTCATCAGACAGCGGTGCATCGGCATTTTCGCGCTGTATAAGATATGCGATCCTCTGCTTTGCAGCTTCGTTTGATATTTCGTCGCCGGAAACAGACAGAATCGCAGTTGTGAAAAAACTGCGTATGGGAATGCTTTTTCCGTTAAACTGAATGACCTTCCCCTGAACAGCGCGACTGACGGTGGAGATATTTATGCCCAGAATATCAGCCATTTTCTGCATGGTCAACGGGCGCAGATCCTCTCCGCGCAAAAAGTAGCCGCTCTGGAATTCTGCCAGTGCGCGCAAAATCATGGTTATGGTATGGCTACGGTTGTCTATGCTGTTGATAAGGTTCTTGGCTTCAGTGAGCATTCCCTTAAGATACTGCCGGGTCTCCTCGTCATTTGTTTCGTTTATCAGCGCCACATAATCCCGATTGATGGCCACCCGCGGAAGGATACAGCTATCATTGAGCTTAATGGTAATCTGCCCATTTTCTGTCTCCACAACAGCATCTGGGATGCAGTACTCTGTCAACCGGCCAGAGTTGTATCCCCCGGATGGGATGGGATTGAGCGATGCAATGACTTTGGCTGCACTGCGAATCGTATTCTCATCGGTGCGAAAACGCTTGGCCAGTTCTTCATACCGATGGGCGGCCAAAAGAGGCAAGCCTTCACGAGCCAGCCGCAGGGTAAGTGCATTGAGATTTGGCCCCTGTGCAAGCTGCAGGATCAGGCATTCTGTCAGGTCTCTCGCGGCAACACCGGGCGGATCTAGCATTTGCACGTCGAATAGTGCCTGCTCCAGTTCTGCGGCAGTGCATCCGAGCTTGCCAGCAAGCACATCGATCGGCGTGGTCAGATAGCCACGCTCGTCCAGGCTTTCAGCAATGAACAGGCACCGTTTCAGCCAGTCGCCGCTGAGCAGGTAGGTCTGACGAAGCTGTGAACAGAGATGCTCCGTGAGCGTTTCTCCGTAGGACGGAATCTGCTCAAGCCAATCGCTCGATCCGGCTCTGCCATGTTCCTGCCAAAGGGAGGACTCACACAGCTCGGTATAGTCATCCCTTACAGGCGGGGCATTGAGCGATAGCGGCGCGGAAGTCATTTCTATCTCCAGAAACGGATTGGACAGGCTCGCCTCCTGAACAAATTCGGAAAGCTCCACTGCCGGAAGCTGTAACAGTTCCAGAGATCGGAGCATGTAGGTCGTCAGGTTCAATTTTTGCTTCTGCTGCGCCGCCAGCATCATTTCCACTGCAGATACCCCCTTTGCGTGTATTCGAACTTTGTTAAACCATAGCATAAATCCGCGCAGAAAGCAATGTTATTGAGGTTATAAACGCAGCTTCAGCAACGCTGTCCGGTTCTGCACCTTACAGAGCTTCGTGCTCCGTTTCCTCCGCCCTCTGCGGGTTGGGGATGTTCACGCCAATACCGTTGATCTCCACGCCCTCGTCGGCGGGGATGAGGATGTAGCGCCGGCCGTCGATGATGCGGGCCTCGATCATGTGGCTGTACTCCGGCGCGACGGCGATCTTCACCTCCGGCGTGGTGATCTGGAACCTGCCGCTGTCGATGATGTTCTTCGGATTCAGCGTCACATCGTCGCCGTACTGCCTGCGGCACTCCTGCTGAAATGCCTCCGCCTTTTCCTCGGATACGCCGCTGTTGGTCAGCACGTCGCCCACCTCGCGGATGGACAGCGTCAGCACCTCGGGGTCGCGGCTCTCCTTGTGCTCTGCAATACGCTCACGCAGCTGCTCGTGGACGGACTGCACCACGTCGTAGCTGCACTCCTTCTGGAGACTATCTTGGCGATTTTGTACAGCCTCGTGGGCTACTGGGCGGTGAACCGCACTATCTACGCCCACTACGTCATGGTGGGGGATATCGGCAGCATCATTCTGCGCAAGTGGATGGTGGGGCTTATCGCAGGGCCGGTCTGCATCCCGTGGGCCATCATCAAGCTGGTGGCGGCGAGCAAAAACAACTGACCCTCCACGAACGCTTGCGCATTTCCGCAGCGGCTGGTACAATAGGGGCAGAAAGCGAGGTGCATGGGTATGAAGCTCTATTTCAAGCAGCGGATGTTTTCGTGGTTCGACAGCTACGACATCTACCACATGGACGGGAACGGCGCGGTGGCTTTCACAGTGGAGGGCAAGCTGTCGTGGGGACACTGTCTGCATATCCTCGACCCTATGGGGCAGCACATCGCCACAGTACAGCAGCAGGTGTTCACCTTCCTTCCCAAGTTTGACCTGTACATTGGGGAGCAGTGCGTGGGCACCATCCGCAAAGAGTTCACGTTCCTGCGACCGTCGTTCACGCTGGACTTCAACGGCTGGCGGGTGGAAGGCAGCTTCATGGAGTGGGACTACACCATCGTGGACGCAGCGGGACAGCAGGTGGCCTCGGTGTCCAAAGAGCTGTTCCACTGGACAGATACCTACGTCATCGACGTGGCAGACGAGGAAAACTCCCTGTACGCGCTGATGGTGGTGCTTGCCATCGATGCGGAGAAATGCTCACGGAACTGAGGGGGCAGGCTATACCCTTTTATTGTTTCCAGCAGCGCAAAATGTGGGCATCGTAAGCACTTGTGAAATCCCCATGTTTGTGGTATACTGCATGGTAGGGAACATTCAAATTCATCGAAGGAGGTGCGAAGCAAATGTCTGACAGGGTCTATACACAGGACGAAGTTTTTACCGCCGTGCGGCGGCTGCTAAAAAAATACCATGCCGAGCGTGCCATTTTGTTCGGCTCTTATGCGCGGCAGGAAGCGGATGCCGCTTCCGACATTGACCTCATTGTGATTGGCGGAAGCAGATTCGACCCTACCGACGTTTTCTGTATCGCGGAGGAGCTGCACCGCACCTTAGGAAAGCACGTGGACGTGTACGAGCTGCGGGAGCTCAATGCCGGCTCCGCTTTTTATGACACCGTGATGGCGGAGGGGGTGCAGATCGCATGAAGTACAGCGACCAGCAGAGAATTGTGAAAATGCGTGAGACTGTGGAAAAGCTCCTGCGCTATGTGTCAGAAGAAAACATCACGCCGGATAGGATCTTCGCGGAGGAAACTATTCAATGGACTGTCACAACGCCTCTTTATAACATCGGTGAGCACGCCGCCAACTTGACGGAGAATTTTAAGTCGCAGCATCCCGACATTCCGTGGGTGAAAATTGCGGGCTTGCGGCACAGGTTGGTGCATCACTACGAGGATACCAACTGGACCGTCATATGTGCGATCATCTACGATGTTCTGCCGCCGTTTCTTGATGCGCTGAAAACGCTTTGACCCACATTTTGACCCATACCGAAAACCTGCAGAGCCACCCGGCGGGAGCATTGCGCTCCGCCCGGTGGCTCTATGCCTTCGTTTTGATACCCTTTCATTGTTTCCAGCAGCGCAAAATGTGACCATTCCCCTGCCAGTGAAAGCTGACCCACACCGGCGCTGCCTGCGATGCTGACCCACACCGTGACCCACACGCGGAAATGCGCGGAAAGGTTGAAAGAGGAGCGGAGCGAAAATCTGTTTCTTCGAGCGGTCTTTCTTTGTCTCATCGCGTCCTTGCATTTTCAGAGCGAATGTGCTATTGTAACTGCCGTTGAAATTTTGCCCTCTCGTGGGGCTATGTGAGGTATTTATGAAGCTGCTGCAATGGTGCAAGTCCAACGCTATGCCGGTAATTGCGGTGCTGGCGGCGGCGGTGACGGCGGTATTCGTGCCGCCGGACGCGGCCTATCTGGACTACTACGATGTGAAAACGCTGTCCTGTTTGCTGTGTGTGCTGGCGGTGGTGGGCGCGCTGCGGGGCGTGGGCCTGTTCCCCCTGCTGGCACAAAAGCTGGTGCAGGTGTTCCACACCACCCGCGGCGTGGTAACGACGCTGGTGACCATCACGCTGGTTGGCTCCATGCTGCTGACCAACGACACGGCGCTGCTGACATTCCTGCCGCTGAGTTGGTTCGTGCTGGAAAGCACCGGCCAGACGAAATGGACGGCACTGACGTTCATTCTGCAGAACTGCGCTGCCAATCTGGGCGGCATGCTGACACCCTTCGGCAATCCCCAGAATCTGTATCTTTTCAACCACTACAACATTCCCAACGGAGAGTTCCTGTCCATCATGCTGCCGCCGTTCCTGTTGTCCACAGTGCTGATTTTGCTGTGCTGCCTGTTTCTCCCTTGCGAGGGGTTGACCGTGTCCCGGCAGGAAGCATTGCCGGACAAGCGGCGCACTGCGGTATACGGCGTGCTGTTCTGTGTGGCGGTGGCCATGGTGCTGCGGGGCATCCCCTACTGGCTGGGGCTGGTCATCATTGTGGCAGCGCTGCTGGTGCTGGACCGTCGGGCGCTGCTGGGGGTGGACTGGGGACTGCTGGTGACATTTGCGGCGTTCTTCACCTTTTCCGGCAACATGGCACGGATCGAACCGGTACATCAACTGTTCCGGCAGCTGCTGACCCACGGAGTCATGCCAGTGGCCGCGCTGACCAGTCAGATCATTAGCAATGTGCCTGCCGCCATCCTGCTGAGCCGGTTCACAGATGACTATCCGGGGCTGCTGGTAGGCGTGAACATCGGCGGCGCAGGGACGCTGGTGGCGTCGCTGGCCAGCCTCATCACCTTCCGGGAGTACACAAAGCACATCAAAGGGCAGACAGGACGGTTCATGGCTCTGTTTTCCGCCATCAGCTTCGGCTTTCTGGCTGTGCTGCTGGCAGTCATGACCCTCTGGATGCGTTGAAATAAACAAAAAAGGGAGTTCCTGTCCACCTCCATCAAGGATGGCAAGGCGACCTTCTCCGCGAATAAATTCTCCACATATACGCTGGTGCTCATGGATCGCGCGGTTTCCGGTGTGCGGACCGGCGATGCGGGTATTATGACGTATACTATTTCTGCCGCAGCTGCACTCGCCGGTGTGGGCGTGCTCACAATGAAACGGCGTAAGCGGTGCTGTGAACGCGAGCAGTAAAGGGGTAATCACCGGAATTGCCCATTCACGGGGCAGGGTGTGGGTCAAATTTGACCCACACCCTGCCCCGCTGCTTTTCACCTCCTGAAGCTGCTGGACTTCCGCGCCCGTTTCTGTTATAATCGGGTGCGGTGGGTCTTGCGCAGGCGGCGTCCGATTTATGCAGCATACGATACTGTGAAACGACGACGTTTCACCATAGGAGGCGAAAACGTGGTTTTTATTGTCATTTTATCCTCGATACTTTTGGCTGTCTGCACCTCGCTCAAGCCGATCTATCTCCAGAACGCCATCGACGCGGTGGAGGCGGGTGCAGGCGACGCACGCGCCATGTTCATCTGCTATCTCGTCAGCATTCTGGGCATTCTCCTGTTTGAGACGGCGCGGCAGCTCAGCACAAGTAAATACAGAAACGGCAAGCTGTTCGGCCTCAAGAAGCAGGTCATGGCGCATATCATCCATATGCCGCCCCGGAAATTTCAGGAGGAGCAGGGGCAGAACTATGTCACCACGCTGAACAATGAGATCGAGATGCTGGTGGACAGCTTCTATGTCACGCGCTTGGAGCTGGCGTACAGCATGCTGGTGTTGGTCGCCTGTGTGGCCGCGCTGCTGTACATCAACGGCTATCTGGCCATGATCATCATCGTTTCCACTGTCTGTCCCATCGTTGCCTCGGCCGTGCAGGGACAGGCGCTGGAAAAGCGGACAAACCTCTATACGATGGCGCTGGAAAAGCTCAACGTCATGATCGGCAACCTGATCCACGGGTATCCGACCATCAAGGTCAACCACGTCGAGCGGGAATACCTGCAAACGCTGGAGCAGGATAACGAGAGCGCTGCCCACGCGGAATTTGCCAAGTCCAAGACGAAGATCCGGGTCAATATGATCATCGGCCTGCTGTCCTACGCCGGCGAAGCGGTGATGGTGGGCTTCAGCATCTACGAGATCGCCAAGGGTCGGTTGTCCGTGGGTGCGCTGGTGGGCGCGCTGCAATTGTCCGAGATGCTCGTCATCCCCACCAACAGCATCTCCTATCAGCTGTCGGAGATGCGGAGCGTGGCCAGCATTCGCCAGAAGATCAGCCGTCTGCTGTCCGTCCCCGACAGTGAGACACCCGCGGCGGCCATCCCGGCTGTTGCACACATCGACCTCAACGACGTGTCCTTCCGGCACGAGGAAAAGGTCATCCTGTCCCACGCAAGCTATCGGTTCGAGGCGGGAAAGAAATATCTGATCCTGGGTGAAAACGGCAGCGGCAAGAGCACTCTTTTCAAGCTGCTGACCGGCCTTGAAAGTGAGTACGAGGGGTGTATTTCCGTCAATGGAACGGACATCCGCCAGCTGTGGCCCGCGCTGTATGACCGGATCGGCGTTGTATTACAGGATGCGTTTCTGTTCGACGACACCCTCCTTCAGAACACCACACTGTACCGCCCGGAATTACGGGAGCGCGTAGAGCCTGTGCTGCGTTCCTTGGGCATGGACGCCTTCCTTGCGTCCCACGATCTGGAGCAGGCTTTCCAGAACACCAAAGGCAACCTCTCCGGCGGCGAACGGCAAAAGCTGGCGCTGGCGCGGGTGCTGATCGAGGACAAGTCCGTCATCTTCCTGGACGAGGCCACCGCCAACATGGATAAGGACAGCAGCCAGAAAATTCTGTCGCAGCTGCTCCAAACCGCCGGTCTGACCGTGATCAGCATCGAGCATAAGGTGAGTCCGGAGCTGCTTCCGCTGTACGATCAGATCCTGGAGCTGAAGGACGCACATCTGGTAGAGCACGTATAATACTGCCGAGCTTTCGAAAGCCCCGGCTGCGCCAAAGGCGCAGCCGGGGCTTTTTGCGTATGCGTCGCTGGAACAGCGAAAAAGTAAAAGGTGGGAATTTTGCACTTCCGCAGCCGCAAGCATCCGGTCGTAACGGTACAGCGTAGCTCTGCCGCTCCCATCCATCAGGCAGCTTCCGTCAAGGTATGGAGCTGATAGGTCTTCTGGCTGGGTTTTTCGCCGGTCTTCCAGAAGAATTTGCCGGTGAAGCCGTACACAATGGCCAGCACGGGGCACAGCCAGCAGAACATGGCGAAGGGCAGATAAGAAATGGTGGAGACGCCCAGAGTGCCCGCCATATAGGCGCCGCACAGCGACCACGGAACCAGCGGACTGATGATCGTACCGGAGTCCTCCAGGGTGCGGGAGAGGGTCTGGGGCAGCAGGTTCTTTTTCTTGAACTCGCCGATGTACATTCTGCCGCCCACCACGATCGCCAGTGTCTGAGAGGCTGTTGCCATCAGCAGCAGCGTACACGTCAGGACAACGGCGGTGACCAGTCCGCCGGTGGACTTGACCAGCGGATCCATCTTGGAGAGCAGCGCCTCCAGCAGACCGGTCTTTTCCATGATGGAGCCGTACAGCATACCGAGGATACCCAGAGCCGCCGTCCACAGCATACTTTGCAGCCCGCCTCTGTTCACCAGCCGGTTGAACTCGGGCAGCGCGGTGTCAATGGAGAAGCCGCTGTCCAGAATGTTCAAAATGCCGGAGAGCGTCTGCCCCTGAACGAGCATCGCCAAGGCCGCAGCCACCAGAGAGGAGACCATCAGTGTAGGGATGGAGGGACACTTGCAGATCGCCATGACGATCACTGCCACGGCGGGCAGAAGCAGCAGGATATTCATATGGAAGTTTTCCTGAATCGCCTCCGTCATCATGGTCACCATCTCAGAGTCCACGGAGCTGGCGTTATACCGCAAGCCCAGCAGTCCATAGACAACCAGTGTGATAAGGAAGGCCGGCCCGGTGGTGTACATCATGGACTTGATGTGGTCGAACAGGTCGGCCTCCGCCACGGCGGGCGCCAGATTGGTGGTGTCGGACATCGGAGACATCTTATCGCCCAGATAGGCGCCGGAAACGACGGCGCCGGCCGTCATGGCGGGGTTGACGCCCAAGCCCATGCCGATACCCATAAGCGCCACGCCGATGGTGCCTGCGGCAGACCACGAGCTGCCGATGGCGATGGCGATGATCGCGGTGATAAGGCAGGCCGTCAGAAGGAATACGGAGGGGTTTATGAGCTTCAGCCCCCAATAGATGATCATGGGCACCGTGCCGCAGGCGATCCAGGACGCCACCACGCAGCCAATGGTCATCATGATGATGGTGGGCTGGATACAAATCTTGCCGCCATAGTCAATGGCATCAGAAAGGGGCTTCCACTGGTGTCCATTGTAGAGATACGCCACCAAGAGCGTCACGCCGATGGAGAGCAGCAGGTCGATATGGATGGGAATATCCAGCCAAAGCATCGACGCAACCATGGAGCCCAACAGGAAGAGCATACAGAACATGGCAGCCCCAAAGGGCATTTGCAGCTTTTTATTATTTTGATCCGACATATCTATCTCCTATTCTCCGTTAAAACAAATACTTCTCCGCCACTTGGGCGATCCACTTGGCGTACTGCTCCAGACAGACGATCCCCTCCTCCGGGGTCGCATCCGCCGGATCGCCGATGTAGCCGGGGCTGTGATCCAGATACTTCGCCACAGGCGTAAATACACCCACAGAGCCGCCATAGTAGTACAGGCCGCCCATCTTCACCGGGTGCTCGTCCTCCGGCGCATAGTAGGGCTTCGCACCCTCCAGATGCACCAGCTCGGGAACAGTCGCCATCACGCAGGCCGTCTCATCCTCGCCGCCGTGCCCCTGATGCTCCGCATTTTTGAGCACCCGCGGCCAGAAATCATTGTGGGGCGCCACCCAGTCACATACGATGCACTGGAGCTGGTATCGGTTGGCCAGATCCTTGGCGGCCACATGCAGGGCGGCCTGGTTTTCGGAATGGTTTATGATGAGAATAAACTTCTCAAAGCCCGTCTCGTGCAGGGAGAGTATCAGGCTCTCGGTCATATCAATGAATACCTTTTCAAAGAGGTATGCGTTACCCACCAGATGCTCGCCCTGTCGCTCGAACTGATTGGTCTGCGTTCCAAAGGGAACCGCAAAGCCGGGGATGGTCTTGTGTCCCTTCTCCAGCAGCGCCTCGTAGGTGCATCGGATCAGCGCTTCCGCCTGATAGTAGTCTGCACCCAGAGGGAGATGTGCGCCGTGGTTCTCGATAGCGCCGAAGGAAAGGATGATCGTCTTTGTCTCCTTCATCGCCTCCATCAGCTCCACCGCCGTCATCTCCATCATGGTCTTCGGCCCCTTGACCGAATAGATGGTCTTCCAATCTTTCATCATGGCTTTGTACCTCCAAAGGGTTTATTGCTGTTTAGCTGATGGTCAGAGTATAGTGAATAATTACTCATTTTTCAATGCATAATATGTATAATAATTCACGCCAACTTTTGGGAAGCATTTGTGCATTCACACAAGCGCAGTTGCCGCATCGACTTTTTATAGCGTTGTTCCTCTGTATGTTGTCGGCGCAGCCGTTTCACGCAGGATTTTTTTCGGATGCCGCGCTGAATATACGTGTATATTTATACCGTCAATCGTCAACAGCGCAGTCCTCTGTGCTTCCGGGAACCTCCAAGAAAAGAGGTATGCCGGATCCGAGATCGGACAATATCTATCCAATCACGGATCCGGCATACCTATACAGTGCCGTTCGGCACACTTCCTGCAAACCTATGCACCTTTTCAAGGACATCTGCTTTTGTATGCAGATTTACCCTCAGTATGTTTCCGCTGCGCCGCCGGCCGGTCACTTCTCCCCCTTCAACGCAGCATCAAGGAAGCCCTGAAACAGCGGGTGAGGGCGGTTGGGGCGGCTCTTGAACTCCGGGTGATACTGCACGCCCACATAGAAGGGGCTGTCGCGCAGCTCCACGGCCTCCACCAGTCTTCCGTCGGGAGACAGTCCGCTTATGGTCAGCCCCGCCGCCTGCATGGATTCCCGATAGTCGTTGTTGAACTCATAGCGGTGGCGGTGGCGTTCCCGGATCTCCTTGCTCCCGTAGCACCGCGCCATAGTCGTTCCGTCAGCGATCACGCAGGGGTAGCTGCCCAGCCGGAGGGTGCCTCCCTTGTCGATCTCCTCCCCCTGACCGGGCATAAAGTCGATGACCTTATGCCGGCATTCCGGGGCAAATTCACCTGAATCGGCATCGGCGATACCCAGCACATGGCGGGCAAATTCGATGACGGCGATCTGCATACCAAGGCAGATGCCCAGATAGGGGATGTGATGCTCCCGGGCATACTGGGCCGCCAGGATCATCCCCTCGATACCCCGGCTCCCGAAGCCGCCCGGGACAAGGATCCCGTCAAGGCGGGGGAGGAGCTCCTCCTGCGTCTCCTCCGTGATCGTTTCCGAGTCGATCCATCGGATATCCACCTTTGCGCCAAGGGCAAAGCCGGCGTGGCGCAGCGCCTCCGCAACAGAGAGATAGGCGTCGTGAAGCTGCACATACTTTCCCACAAGGCCGATGGTCACCGATCTGCCGCGGTTCTTGATGGCGGCGACCATGTCCCGCCACTGGCGCAGATCCGGCTCCGGCGTGGACAACCGCAGCTCCCGGCACACCACCGCAGACAGGTTTGCCTGCTCCAGATAGAGGGGCGCCTCATAGAGGACGGGCAGGGTCAGGTTTTCAATGACGCAGTCCGGCTTCACGTTGCAGAAATTCGAGATTTTACGAAAGATTCCCGGGTCGGTGATCGGCTCATCGCAGCGCAGGATGATGATGTCCGGGGTGATGCCCAAGCCCTGCAGTTCCTTCACGGAGTGCTGGGTCGGCTTGGATTTATGCTCGCCAGACGCTTTCAGATAAGGTACCAGCGTGACATGGATATACAGGGCATTCCCGGGGCCTACCTCCCGGCCCACCTGCCGGATGGCCTCGATAAAGGGCTGGCTCTCAATATCTCCGATGGTCCCGCCGATCTCGGTGATCACGACGTCGGCCTCCGCCTTGCTGCCCACATTGTAGATAAACCGCTTGATCTCATCCGTGATGTGGGGGATGGTCTGTACGGTAGAGCCCAGATACGCGCCCCGGCGCTCCTTGGCGATAACATTGGCGTAGACCTTTCCGGTGGTCAGGTTGGAGTATTGATTCAGATCCTCGTCGATGAACCGCTCGTAATGTCCCAGATCCAGATCCGTCTCCGCCCCGTCCTCGGTCACATAGACCTCGCCGTGCTGATAGGGACTCATGGTGCCGGGATCTACATTGATGTAGGGATCCAGCTTCTGCGCCGCCACCTTCAGTCCCCGTGCCTTCAGCAGCCGCCCCAAGGAGGCGGCCGTGATGCCCTTTCCCAGTCCGGAAACAACGCCGCCCGTCACAAAAATATACTTTGTCATGTGTCGCCCTCCCATGCAAACTTCAAAAAAAGAAAAGACGCCCATCAGGGGGCAAAAATCCCCTGATGAACGTCCTTGTTCAACAGCTTGTATTTTACTGCGGCCTGCGGCGCTTTGTCAAGCGGTGTTTTTATGATTCGGAGCATCCCTGTATGCGGGAGGTCTGTGCTATTTATATGTCTTGATCACGGATTCCGCCACCTCCCGCTTGGATATGCGCTGATCCATGGACTGCTTTTCGATATAGCGGTGGGCCTCCGGCTCTGTCATGCCAAGGCACTCGATCAGCAGCCATTTGGCCCGGTTGACCAGCCGGATCTCCTCGATCCTTTCCTCCACCGTGGCCTGCTTTGCCTCCATCCGGCGCATCCGTTCGCGGGTGGCGCAGAGGATCCGCAGATTCTGCGCCACCATCTGCATACCGGTGGGCTTGGACAGCGTCAGCACGCCGTACCCGACGACCCTTGCGTAGATATCGTCGAACTGATCGTTCCGCACCAGCAGCAGGACTCCGGCGCCGCTTCCGGTGCAGATGTCCACCGCCAGCTGCATCCCGAAGTCATCCGGCAGCGGCGCGTTGATCAGCACGATATCAAATGCCGCTTCCGCGATTTTGCGGCGCGCCTCTCCGACACTGTGTACCGTCGTCACCGGCCAGTAATCCGTCACGGGGAGCAGCGGCATGATCTTCGCGGTAAAGCTGTCCGAGGCCGTGACGATCAGAACACTGTATGTCCGTTCCTGAAAGACCATGTTCTCCCCTCCTTTCACCTGCTTCCGGCAGGTCACTCACTGATGACAATAGGCGGAGATCACGGCTTCCGGGAGATGCTTGCGGATAAATGCGCTTGCCTCTGCCAGCGCGGCAGCCTCTGCCAGTGAACCGGGCAGCTTTTTCAGTCCATCCAACACCTCCGCAGGCGCGGTATAGACATTGAAGTCCGACGCCGGGCAGAGCTGCAGGTCATGCTCGAGTCCATGCAGTCCGGCGTAGATCAAGAGCGCATAGGCGATGTACGGATTGGTCATCGGATCGGCAGAGCGCAGCTCGGCCCGGCGGTATTCGCCCACCGCCGCCGGGATGCGGATCAGCTGGGAGCGGTTTTCCGCGGACCATGTCACATAGAGGGGTGCTTTGTCGCGGCCAAGGCGATGGTAGGATTCCTCGCAGGGATTCATAAACAGCGTCATATCCCGGATATTCTCCAGGATCCCCGCAATGACACCGGGCAGCGGCTGGGCATTCTCATCGCATCTGGCCGAGACGTTGATGTGCATCCCGTTTCCGTCCCAGTCTGCCAAGGGCTTGGGGGAAAAGCTGGCACAAAGCCCGTTCTGCGCCGCCACGGTGCGGACCACCGCGTGGAAGGTGACGGCGTTGTCGGCAGCCGCGAGGGGGTCTGAGTACCGGAAATCGATCTCATTCTGGCCCGGGCCGCTCTCATGGTGGGAGCTCTCCGGCCGGATCCCCATCCGCTCCAGCATCAGGCAGATCTCCCGGCGGATCGTCTCCCCTCTGTCGTCCGGTGCAATGTCCATATAGCCCGCATGGTCATAGGGGATGCTGGTGGGCTCACCGTATTCATCGAGGCGAAACAGGTAGAACTCCATTTCCGCGCCAAACGCGAACTGAACGCCTCGGGCGCCGGCATCTGTCACCGCCCGCTTCAGGATGCTCCGGGTATCCCGCTCAAAGGGTCTGCCGTCCGGATAGGAGATGTCGCAGAACATCCGCACCACCTTGCCCTGCTCCGGCCGCCACGGAAGCTGGATCAGGGTGGAGGGATCCGGGTGAAGCAGCAGATCGGAGCGGATCTCGCCGCCGAAGCCCTCCACCGCCGAGGCGTCAAAGGCGATCCCGTAGGTGAAGGCGCGTTTGAGCTCACTTGGCATGATGGCCACATTGTGCTGCTTTCCATAGACGCTGCAGAAGGCCAAGCGGATAAACTTGACGTCCTCCTCCTGCACGAATTGTATCACTTCTTCCGGTGTGTACTTCATGTTCTCACCTGCTTTCCTTAATTCAAAACGTACATCTGGCAATAGGGATTCTTCGTATCCGGTGTAATCACGGTAAAGGGCGCGTCCATGATGGCGTCCCGGTCTCCTCCGAAAAATGTACAGTAGCTCTCCACATATTTGCTGATCTCGGTCAGGTCATCTGCCCCGGCAGGCCGCGCTTTGACCTGTCCGGGAAGCCGCAGGCCGCTGCCGTCTGCGCGCAGGTAGAGCTTTCCCCCGTGCATACCAGTACAGGGGAAATTACGCACGATGGGACGGTCCGTTTGGGACAGCCCCAAGACGAGGATGATCCCGCCCGCCTGATATTCTCCTAAAAAGCTCCCCGCCGTACCGCCGATGACCAGTACCGGCACCTTATCGCCGTACGCCTTCATGTGGATGCCCGCGCGGTAGCCGGCATCCCCCTGTACATAGATCTCACCGCCCCGCATGGCGTATCCGGCCGCATCGCCGATGCTGCCGTGGACGATGATCCGTCCGCCGTTCATCGTATCGCCGACGGCGTCCTGCGCGTTGCCGCGCACCTCGATGCAGGCACCGTCCAGATAGGCGCCCAGCGCATTCCCCGGCGTCCCCGCGATCTCCAGAAATCCCTGCTCCGCCCCGGCGCCGATGAATCTCTGCCCAAGGCAGCCGGTGATCCGCAGCGCACCGGAGCTGTGTCGGAGCTGCTCATTCAGCCGGCGATGATCCAGCTGTGACGCATCGATATGGAACATGATACCACGCCTCCCGTCGATTTTCTATCTAAAATTACTCTCCGGCATGAGAAATTCCGAGAATATGCAATTCTCTGTCCGTCAAACCGACGCCGCGGAGCATCAAGCGATTGCCACGCAGCGCCTCCACGGAGTTGATGCCCATGCCGCCCATCATCTCCTTGATCTCGTGCCGCCACGCGGTCATCAGATCGACAAGCCGCCGGCTCCCCTCGTCAATATCCAGCCGCTTGACCAGCTCCGGTCTCTGGGTGGTGATCCCCCAGTTGCACAGCCCGGTCTGGCAGCTTCTGCACAGATGACAGCCCAGCGCCAGCAGGGCGGCCGTGCCGATGTAGCAGGCGTCCGCCCCCAGTGCGATGGCCTTGACCACGTCGGCAGAGGAGCGGATGCTGCCGCCGGCGATCAGGGACACATGATTGCGTATCCCTTCCTCCCGCAGCCGCTGATCCACTGCGGCCAGCGCCAGCTCAATGGGTATTCCCACGTTATCCCGAATGCGGGTAGGGGCCGCGCCGGTGCCGCCCCGGAAGCCGTCGATGGCAATGATATCCGCGCCGCTGCGGGCGATTCCGCTGGCGATGGCTGCAATGTTGTGGACGGCGGCCACCTTGACGATGATGGGCTTTTGGTAGGCTGTCGTCTCCTTCAGGGAATAAACCAGCTGCCGCAGATCTTCGATAGAGTAAATGTCGTGGTGGGGCGCGGGAGAAATGGCGTCGGTCCCCTCCGGCACCATTCTGGTGCGGGAGATGTCGCCGACGATCTTCGCTCCCGGCAGGTGTCCGCCGATACCGGGCTTTGCGCCCTGCCCCATTTTGATCTCAATGGCCGCGCCGGCATTCAGATACCGCTTATGTACACCGAACCGCCCGGAGGCGACCTGTACGATGGTATTTTCTCCGTAGCCATAAAAATCCTCGTGGAGCCCTCCCTCGCCGGTGTTATAGCAGATGCCGAGCTCTTGCGCTGCTCTGGCCAGACAGGCATGGGCGTTGTAGCTGATGGAGCCATAGCTCATGGCGGAAAACAAAACAGGCATGGACAGCTGGAGCTGCGGCGGCAGATCGCAGTTCAGCCGCCCGTCCGGCTCTCTCCGCATACGCTCCGGCTTCCTGCCCAGAAACACCCTTGTCTCCATAGGCTCCCGCAGCGGGTCAATAGGCGGATTGGTCACCTGTGAGGCGTTGATCAGGATCTTGTCCCAATAGACCGGAAAGCGCTTTGGATTTCCCATAGAGGACAGCAGCACGCCGCCGCTCCCGGCCTGCCGGTAAAGCTCCTTGACGGTCTCCTCGTCCCAGTTGTCGTTTTCCCGGAGCGCACAGCTGCTCTTTTGTATCTTCAGCGCATGGGTTGGGCAAAAACAGACGCATCGCTGGCAATTGACGCATTTGCTCTCGTCACTGACCATGGTTTGCTTGTCCGCATCGAACCGGTGGACACCGTTGGCACACTGCTTCTCGCAGATGCGGCAATTGGTACACCGCTCCGTGCGGCGGATGACCTCAAATTGCGGGTAGATATAGTCGATCCCCATCAGTACCGTCCCTCCTTCACCCGCACGATCACCGGCTCGCCGCCGGCAGGGGCAAACAGATTTTCCGCGTCCGGCTCCATTGCCCGGATCGCGGCCTCCTCGCTGGCGATCAGGACCTTGTCATCCTTTTCCGCCACCACCAGACTACGCAGCTTCAGCCGGTCGTTCAGCGCCATTAAGCCGCCTGTAAAGCCCAGAATAATCGAAAAAGGACCCGTGATCAGAAGGCTGGAGAACACAGTGCGGAGGTACCGGAGCTTTGTCTGCTCCGCCGCGTCCTTCGTCTCGATGGTGGACCAGAAGGGCGCCGCGATCACCGCGGACAGCTCCTCCAGAGAAAGCTCCTGCCTGCGCAGGAGGTAATCCGCAATGTAGGTAATGACCTCCGTATCCGTCTGTAGCGTGCACCGATAGCCGAACATCTCCATGAAGCGGCGGTTGGCGTCGTAGGAGGATATCTCCCCGTTGTGGACGATGGAGCGATCCAGCAGGGCGAACGGGTGTGCGCCGCCCCACCAGCCCGGCGTATTGGTGGGATACCGCCCGTGTGCCGTCCAGCTATAGGCCGCATAGTCCTCCAGACGGTAGAAGTGTCCCACGTCCTCCGGGAACCCCACCGCCTTGAACACCCCCATATTTTTACCGCTGGAAAAAACGTACACGCCCTTCATCTGCGTGTTGATCGTCATGACGGTGCGGGCCACGCACTCCTCCTCGTCTATCTGCATGGAGGCCAGTACACTGCGCAGCGGCGTCACGAAAAACCGCCAGATCAGCGGCTCATCCGTAATGGCAGGTGTCTTCCGGGTGGGGATCCGCTCCTCACGGACGATCTCCATCGTCTCCCGCAGAAAGGCTTCGCAGTTTTTTCTGGCGGCGCGGTCATCCAGAAACATATGCAGGGCAAAAAAGTCCCGATACTCCGGATAGATCCCGTAGGCCGCGAAGCCGCCTCCCAATCCGTTGGAACGGTCGTGCATGGGCTTCATGCTTTCGATGATCGCTTCGCCGGTCATAAGGTGTCCTTCTCTGGAGATCACAGCGGCGATCGCGCAGCCGGATGGGATCCGGATCCGTCCTTCGATTTTGTTCATGTCCCCACCCCCTAAAAAAGAAAAAGAACGGGGCATGTTTGCGGAAAAAGCGCACTTCCTCCGCAGAACATCCTCGTTCTTTGTCTAAAATACGAGAAAATCCGCCGTTTTACAAGGTTACAATTTACCAAAAATTGCATCCGGGCAAAAAGTGATTTTCAACAAATCGACAGTTGACTTTCCGGGCGGCGGGATGTATATTTTGCGATATTGAGAGACATTGGCGTCTCGGAGGTAACCTCTCCGCAACGCCAATGTCTCTTTTTATTTTTCTGAAAGGAAGACCCGCTATGACGACTGTACCAGAAATATTTGGAAGCAAAGTCTTTGACAGCCGCGTGATGAAGGCCCGTCTGTCCGGAGAGGTGTACCACTCTCTGAAGCATACCATCCAAAAAGGAACCAAGCTGGATCCGTCTGTGGCCAACGCGGTGGCCGCCGCCATGAAGGACTGGGCAGTCGAGAACGGCGCGACCCACTTCACCCACTGGTTCCAGCCCCTGACCGGGATCACGGCGGAAAAGCATGACAGCTTTATCACTCCGGCGCCGGACGGCAGAGTGATCATGGAGTTCTCCGGCAAGGAGCTGATCCGCGGGGAGCCGGACGCCTCCTCCTTTCCCTCCGGCGGTCTGCGCGCCACCTTTGAGGCCCGGGGGTACACGGCATGGGATCCCACCAGCTACGCCTTCATCAAGGGAAAGACCCTCTGTATCCCCACAGCCTTCTGCTCCTACGGCGGAGAGGCGCTGGACAAGAAAACGCCCCTTCTGCGCAGCATGGAGGCACTGAACCGGCAGGCTCTCCGAGTGCTGAAGCTGTTCGGCAATGAGGATGTCAGACACGTGACGCCCTCTGTCGGCCCGGAGCAGGAATACTTCCTGATCGACAAGGCGCTGTATGAACAGCGCAGAGATCTGATCTACACCGGCAGGACGCTGTTCGGTGCCAAGCCCCCCAAGGGGCAGGAGCTGGACGATCACTATTTCGGCTCCATCAAGCCCCGGGTAGCCGCCTTCATGGAGGAGCTGAACACCGAGCTGTGGAAGCTGGGGATCCTGGCCAAAACAGAGCACAACGAGGTGGCGCCTGCCCAGCATGAGCTTGCCCCCATCTATACCACCACCAACCGGGCCACCGATCAGAACCAACTGACCATGGAGATCATGCAGCGGGTGGCCGCCAAGCACGGCATGGTGTGCCTGCTCCACGAAAAGCCCTTTGCCGGGGTCAACGGCAGCGGCAAGCACAACAACTGGTCCCTCTCCACCGACACCGGCGTCAACCTGCTCTCTCCCGGCGAAACACCCCACGAAAACGCCCAGTTCCTGCTGTTTCTGGCGGCAGTCATTCAGGCGGTGGACGACTATCAGGGGCTGCTGAGAGCCTCCGTTGCCACAGCCGGAAACGATCATCGGTTAGGGGCCAACGAGGCCCCTCCCGCCGTGATCTCCATATTTCTGGGCGATGAGCTGACCGCCGTGCTGGACGCCATCGAGACGGATTCCGCCTATGTAGGCGCGGAAAAGAAAAAGATGAAGCTGGGCGTTGATGTGCTCCCCCGCTTTATCCGGGACACCACAGACCGCAACCGCACCTCCCCCTTTGCCTTTACCGGCAACAAATTTGAATTCCGGATGCTGGGCTCCTCCAACTCCATCGCCTGCGCCAACATCATGCTCAACGCCGCGGTCGCCCAGTCGCTGAAGCTCTATGCGGATGAGCTGGAGCAGGCCGAGGACTTCAACGCCGCCCTGCATGAGCTGATCAAGCGCACCATCAAGGCGCATAAGCGGATCATCTTCAACGGGAACGGCTACGACGATACGTGGATCCGGGAGGCCACGGGGCAGCGGGGCTTGCTCAACCTGCGTACCACGCCGGACGCGATCCCGGAGCTTCTGAAAGCGAAGAACGTCGAGATGCTGACGGCCCAAAGGGTCTACACCGAGGCGGAGCTGCGCTCCCGGTACGAGATCATGCTGGAAAACTACTGCAAAACGGTGTGCATCGAGGCGCAGACCATGAGCGATATGGCCCACAAGCAGATCCTGCCCGCTGTGGCACACTACGCCGCAGATGTGGCCCGGGATGCCGCCGGTAAGAAGGCGCTGGATACCGGGATCAGCTGTAGTTACGAGGCGAAGCTTGTCAAAAAGCTGACGGCGGTGACAGAAAGCATCGATACGCGTGTCGATGCACTGGACGGCGCGATCGCCAAGTTCAAGACCCTCAGCGATGTGACCGAGGGGGCAAATTTCATTCGGGATGAGATGCTCTCCCGCATGACAGCGCTGCGCGTGGCCGCAGACGAGGCGGAGACACTGACCGCAGAAAGTGCATGGCCGTTCCCCACCTACGGCGATCTGCTGTTCAGCGTCAAGTGACCGCGGCGCAAACCGGAGTAGCTCTGACTTCGCCACGCCTTCGAGGGAGATGATCTGCCTTACGCCATCCTCTACCGGAAAATGCCTTATTTTCCGATGCGGTGGGGCATTCCACGGTGGATGATCCGAAGGATTACGCAGCGCACCGCTGCCCGAAGCTCTTGAGGATACAGGGCAGCCACTGGGCGGACACGCTGGAGAACGTGGCGATCTTTACTAAGCCGCTGTCCATGTTCTTTAGCCCCTCCACCGTCTGCATGAGGGCGTGATGAGCGGTACACAGCTCCATGAGGCTCTAACCCCTCAAAAAAACAGCGCCGGCCGCGTGTGGGTAACGCAGCCGGCGCTGTCTTTCCATTCACTTGGCGTCTGGCTGAACATGATGCGGATACCGCTTACTTGCCGCAGCGCCGTAGGTGTCCCCTGTTCGGCTATCAGAAGACACGCTTCGCTGCGTCAAATTTCCATCGCATTTCAAAATAAACCTATTGACAAAGTATGTTTCTCGCGTTACACTTATACATACCAAGTAAATAGGTATAGCGATAGCGGCGGGTGCTGCCGTATCTGTCCGCACACGCGTTTGCAAATCAAAACACCCCTCCGTTGTCCGCTTCTGCGGACGCCGGAGCTTCAGGAGGTTATGTATGAGAATCTATCTGGATAATGGCGCCACAACAAAAATGAGCCAAACAGCCATCCACGCCATGCTGCCATACATGGATACCATTTACGGAAATCCCTCCAGCCTGCATTCTGCCGGTCAGGCCGCGGCGGAGGCGTTGGCGGACGCACGGCAGCGCATTGCAGCATGTCTCGGCTGCTCAGCAGCAGAGATCACCTTCACCTCTGGCGGCAGCGAGGCTGACAATCAGGCCATTCTCTCCGCCGCGCGGCTGGGCGCACGAAAGGGAAAACGGCATATCATCTCCACGGCCTTCGAGCATCACGCCGTCCTGCACACCCTGAAAAAGCTGGAGAAGGAGGGCTTTACCGTCACTCTTCTGGATGTTCACGAAAACGGGATCGTTCTTCCTGAGCAGGTGCGTGACGCAATCCGGGAGGATACCTGCCTTGTCACCGTGATGTATGCCAATAACGAGATCGGAAGCATCCAGCCCATCCGTGAGATCGGTGCGGTCTGCCGTGAGAAGGGCGTGCTTTTCCACACGGACGCGGTACAGGCGGCAGGCCATCTGCCCATCCATGTGCAGGAGCAGAACATCGATATGCTCTCCCTGTCGGCCCACAAATTCCACGGTCCGAAGGGGATCGGTGTGCTGTATGCGCGAAAGGGGATCTTGCTGACACCGCTGATCGAGGGCGGCGCGCAGGAGCGCGGCAAACGCGCGGGTACGGAGAATGTGCCGGCCATTATGGGAATGGCGGCGGCGCTGGATGAGGCGTGCGAGCATCTTGACGAAAACGCCGCCAAGCTGACCGGGCTGCGGGACAAGCTGATTGCCGGATTGTCCGAGATCCCCCACTCCATCCTCAACGGAGATGCCGTGCATCGGCTCCCCGGCAATGTGAACTTCTGCTTTGAGGGCATCGAGGGGGAGTCCCTTCTCCTGCTTCTGGACGATAAGGGTATCTGTGCCTCCTCCGGTTCCGCCTGCACCTCCGGCTCTCTGGACCCCAGTCATGTGCTGCTGGCCATCGGCCGGGTACACGATATTGCCCACGGCTCCCTTCGCCTGACGCTTTCAGAGGAAACCACCGCTGAGGATGTCGCATATACCATTCAAGCAGTAAAAGAGGTCGTTGCCTACCTGCGCGGGATGTCTCCCATCTGGCGCGAGCTGGTCAGCGGTCAAAGAGAATTTATCATTCAGTGAGGTGTTCTTATGGCTTTGTACAGTGAAAAAGTAATGGATCATTTCCGCAACCCAAGAAACGTCGGCGTTATTGAAAATGCCGATGGGGTCGGTGAGGTCGGAAACGCCAAGTGCGGCGATATTATGAAGATCTACCTGAAGATCAAGGACGATGTTATCGAGGATGCGAAGTTTGAGACCTTCGGCTGCGGCTCCGCCATCGCCTCCAGCTCTATGGCGACGGAGATGATCAAGGGCAAGCCGGTTTCTCAGGCACTGGCGCTGACAAACAAGGCGGTGGTGGAGGCGCTGGACGGGCTGCCCGCCCACAAGGTGCATTGCTCCGTTCTGGCGGAGGAGGCCATCAAAAAGGCTTTGCAGGACTATTATGAGCGTAACGGGATCGCATATGGCCCGCAGCAGTTTCCGAATTGCGAGAGCTGTACCCACTGCACCGCCGAAAATTGACCCCCACCCGCGCTGTCGGCGGCGGACTGACACGGTTTTTCCCCCCCTACCGGCTCTGAACGCACCGGCGGCGCAGTGGAAAAAGGGAGCGTCTATTGCATGATGCAATAGACGCTCCCTTTATTATGCAGAGAAAATAGCGGCTCAGTTCTCGCTGTAGTTGGGGGTGACGACCACCTCGCCGTTCTTGATCTGCTCGATGACAGCGTTGACCTTCTCGGCAACGTCGGCAGGCACCTTGTCGCTGAAGGCGGACATGCTGACCACGCCGTCATGCAGGCCAGGGAAGGTCTGGCCGCCGTAGTTGCCGGCCTTGATCAGGTCGATCTGGGAGGAGATCATGTAGGGGATATCCACCAGCATGGAGGTCAGGCACAGGCCGTCCGCCACCAGAGCGGACTGGTCGCTGGTGTAGCCCAGGCAGTACACGCCCTTCTCGCTGCAGGCCTCCAGCACGCCCAGACCGGTGTGGTCGCAGGTCTGTAGGATCACATCCACGCCGTCCTCCATCATGGCGATGGCGGTCTCCTTGCCCAGCGCGGAGTCGTCGAAGGTGCCGGTGATGACGGTCTTGACCTCGATCTCGGAGGAGACGCTGGCGACGCCGTCGATGAAGGCGTTCTTATCGGACTGCTGGGTGGTGTTGTTGCCGCCGCCCACGTAGCCGACCTTGCCGCTCTTGGTCATCAGTGCCGCCACAACGCCGCAGACGTAAGCGCCCTCGCACTCACGGTAATCCGCGAACATGATGTTGGCGGGCAGCTCATCGGCGGGCACATCCTCGGGGGCGTTGCCGGTGATGAAGAAGTTCACGTCGGGATAATCCTCCGCCACGCGGCAGCAGGCGTCGCCGTACTGGGCGCCGTGGCCGATGACGAAGTCATAACCCTCCTCGCAGTAGCTGCGGAACACGGACTCCATGTCGTTGGAGCCGACGTTCTCGGTGTAGGCGGTCTCGTAGCCCTGCGCGGCGATGGTCTGCAGGCCCTCATAGGCGGTCTGGTTCCAGGACTCGTCGGTGATGGAGCCGGGCAGCAGGACAGCGATCTTGGAGACGGTGCTGCGGTCGTTGACGGTATCCTCCTTGGGCAGGTCGGTCTTGTCCTGCTCCTTGTTGGCGTTGTCGCCGCAGGCGGTCAGCAGGCTCAGGGACATGGCCAGCGCCAGAATAAATGCCAGAATTCTTTTCATGTTGTACCTCCGTAAAATTTTGGTTATCTGCTTTCTTTATCAAAGGGAACACCCAGTTCCCGGGGAGCACGGATATTGCGGCCGCCGATGGCCAGCGCCAGAATGGTGACCAGATAGGGCAGCGCCACGAACACCTGATACGGCAGGGGAGAGCCCTGCACCTGCAGACGGATCTGCAGAGCCTGAATGGAGCCGAAGCCGAAGGAGGCCGCCACAGCCACCAGCGGGTTCCAGCGGGAGAGGATCACGATGGCAAGGCAGATGAAGCCGCGGCCGGCGGAGATGGCCTCCGTAAAGGTGCCCACGGAGCCGAGGGTCAGCGAGGCTCCGGCGATGCCCGCCATACAGCCGCAGAACATATAGGCGAGGATCCGGAAGCGGTAGACCCGGATGCCGGACGCCTGCGACGCCTTGGGATTCTCGCCCACGGCGGTCAGCTGCAGGCCCAGCTTCGTTCTCCGAAGCACCCAGAAGATCGCAACAGCCAGCAGCACGGAGAGATAGGCGAGAATGTTCTGATGGAAGAAGATCTCGCCGATCACAGGGATGCGGCTCAGGCCGGGGATCGCAAGAGGCTGGAAGATCTCAAGGGTGATGTTGGCATTGGAGGTGCCGAAGATCATGCGGTTGAGGAAGTTGGTGAAGCCAACTGCCAGAATGTTGAACATGATGCCGATGATGGACTGATCCTGCCGGAGCAGCACAGACCACACCGCCACGATCAGGCTGCTGAGCATACCGGCCAGCGCACCGGCCAGCACACCCAGCCACAGGCTGCCGGTCCGCAGCGCCACCAAGTAGGAGAAAAATGCGCCGAACAGCATTTCGCCCTCCAGTGAGATGCCCATGACGCCCGCCCGCTCGGAGACGGCGTCGCCGAGGGAGCCGTAGATCAGCGGGATACTCTGCCGCACACCGGAGGCGAACAGTGCCGTCAGGAAAGAGGCGGACAAAAGACCTGTACCCATCAGCGCACCTTCTTTCTCTTACTCTGGGCGGCGCTGACCGCCATACCCAGCAGAATGAACAGAACGATCAGTGCCTCCAGCACACTGGTAAAGGAGACAGGGATGCCGGTTTTGACCTGCATGGTCACAGAGCCGGCGGAGATCAGCGCCATAAACAGGGCGGCAACCACGATCCCCACGGGATGCAGGCTGCCCAGCATGGCGACCACGATGCCGCTGAAGCCGAAGTCGCCGGCCACACCCTCCATCAGACGGCGGGTATTGCCGCTGATCTGCACGGCGCCGGCCAAGCCGCAGAACGCGCCGCTGATGAGCATTGCCAGAAAGAAGTACCGGCTCTTGTCGACGCCGCTGTACGCCGCCGCCTTCTGGCTGCCGCCCAGCGCCCGCAGATGGTAGCCGAAGCGGGTGCGGCGGATCACCACGGCGTATACCGCCGTCAGCACCAGCGCGATCACCACGCCCAGATTGATACGGGAGCCCTGATAGAGCTTGGGCAGCATGGCGACGATCTTGGCGGACTGGGGCTCCGCGCCGCTGCGGAGGGGATAGAACACCATATAGCTGATGAACTGCTCCGCGATGTAGTTCAGCATCAGCGTCACCACGATCTCGCTGGCGTGGAACTTCACGCGGAAGAAACCCGCCACGGCGGACCATACAGCGCCCAGCACGATGCCCAGCAGGATGCCCAGCAGCAACGACCACGGGCCCAGCTTGTCGCCGATGGGCGGTACGCCGATCAGGGTCATGCCCAGCGCGCCCATCAGCATCTGTCCCTCGCCGCCCAGATTGCTGAGCTTGGCGTGGAAGGTAAAGGAGACGCCCAGCCCCACCAGCAGCAGCGGTGTAAAGTACATGGCGACCTCACCCAGCGAGGTGATAGAGGTCAGGGGGCGGATCAGCATATAGTAATAGGCCTCCAGCGGGTCGGCGTTGACTGCCAGGATCAGCAGAGAGCCCACCAGCATGGCGCCCACCACGCTTAAAAGCAGGATCAGGGCTTTCTTCGCCCACGCCAGCTGCTGGTAATGGTTCAAATTTTCCCGGAGGTGCGCGGTCAATCCGGTCTTCATACGGTTCCTCCCATCATCAACAGAATGACATCCTGCGGTACGGCGCTTTCCGGTCTGACCTCGCCGATCACAGCGCCCCGGTAGAGCACCACGATCCGGTCGGAGATGGCGAACAGCTCCTCCAGGTCGCCGGAGAACAGCACCACGCCGGTGCCCTGCTCCTTGGCGCGGATCACCTGCTGCCGGACAGACCACGCGGCCTTTACATCCAGACCGCGGGTGGGATAGGAGCAGATCAGCACGTTGGGCGTGTTCTCCAGCTCCCGCGCCAGAATGAATTTTTGCAAGTTGCCGCCGGAGAGGTTGGCGCTTCGCTCCCGGCAGCCGGAGGTGCGGACGTCAAAGGCGCGCATCGCTGCGGAGGCCTGTGCCTGCACCTCCCGCAGGTCGGTCAGGCCGTGCCTTTGCGGATAGTGGGCATTGCGCAGCAGCCAGTTCTCATAGAGGGGGAAATCCGGCACGGTGCCCACCGCGTTGCGGTCTGCGGGGACATAGCCCACACCGGCCTGAATAAACGACGCGGCGGCGCGTCCCAGTTTCTTGCCGTTCACCCGGATCTCTCCGGCGTCCATGGCGCGCACACCGGCCAGCACCTCTGCCAGCTCGTTCTGTCCGTTGCCTTCCACGCCGGCAACGCCGACGATCTCCCCCTGATGCACGGTCAGCTCCACGCCGTTCAGCGTCTGCACACCCCGCTCATCCCGGGCCGTCACGCCGCTGCATTGCAGCGCGATCTCCGGCAGGGGGGACTTTTTTTCATAGACGGTCATATCCGGCAGGTCGTCGCCGGACATCATCCGGACGATCAGATCCTTGTCGGCGTGGGCCGTCTCCGTCTCGCCGGTGACCTTTCCGTGGGACAGCACGCTGATCCGGTCGCTGATCTGCAGCACCTCATCCAGCTTGTGGCTGATGAAGATCACGCCCTTCCCCTGTTGGGTCATGTGGCGGATGATGCTGAACAGCGCCTCGCACTCCTGGGGCAGCAGCACGGCGGTAGGCTCGTCCAGGATCAGGATATCCGCGCCGGTATACAGCATCTTCAGGATCTCGATCTTCTGCTGCATACTGATGCTCAGCTGCTCCACGGGGCAGTCCAGATCCAGCTCAATGCCGTAGCGGGCCTTCAGCTCCTCCAGAGAGGCGCGGATCTTCTGGCGGTTCAGCCGGGAAAAGGGGCTGTCGCTGCTGATGAGCCCTACGTTTTCCACGGCGTTCAGCCGGTCTACCAGCATGAAATGCTGGTGTACCATGCCGATTCCGTGGCCCAGGGCCTCCTTGGGCGAGGTGATGCGAACCTCCTGTCCGTTGACAAGGATCTGGCCCGCGTCCGGCCGGTAGATGCCGTAGATCACGTTCATCAGCGTGGACTTTCCCGCGCCGTTTTCGCCCAGCAGCGCCAAAACCTCACCGGGATACAGGGTCAGGTCGACGGCATCATTGGCCGCGACCCCATTGAAGCTCTTGGTGATCCCCCGCAGCTCCAGCAGGGGCGTCTTTTCCCCGCTCATTTGCAGTGGACTTCGCACCAAAGCTCCTGTACGGGAGGGATCTGCTCCCGCATACCGGGCGCCAGGCGGCTCCAGATAATGCCCTTGCTGGGGCGGGGGAACTCGTGGCGGGTCTCGATGATGCGGGTGGGGGTGACGATGTAATCGATGGCGGTGTCATACTCCTCCACGGTGACGGGCACATCCGCCACCTGACAGTCGTGACCGGCGCCGATGATGACGGTGCTGCTGTCCGCGATGCCCTTGGTGGAGAGCATGGCCCACTCCAGATCGAAGTAGCCGTGGCCCTTGCCGAAGCGGATGCCGCTGGGGGTGATGGCGGAGGCGCCGGTGACCATCATGTCGATGTGACCCACGGACTCCTGCAGCTGCGCCAGCGTCTGGTGCTTCCAGTAGCGGGAAACGCCGTCCAGCAGGGACGCCACCTCCTCCTTACCCTCGGGGATCTGCTCGGGGCGGATCAGGAAAAAGCCCCGGGTGATGCCGTAGTTGGTCATGACCACCGTCTTTTTATCCCGGAACGCCTGCTCCCGGAGCGTCTCCAGATTGTTGTCCGGCGTGATGAAAATGACCTTTGCGTTTTTGTACATATCGGTAGCGGTCAGCAGGGCGGTACCCTTTTCGCTGCCCTCATAGTCGCAGATAAACTCGGAAAACTGCCAGCTGAACTTGGAGTCCGGCTTTGCGACCTTCAGCAGCTCCTCCCAGATCCGAACGCGCTCTGTCTTTGCATCCACTTTCATTTCCATACCTAATATCTCTTCCTTCCACATTCATTTTTGAATACTTATGCGCAAAATAAATAAATGGCGTCCGCAAGCCTCTCAGGGCTTACAGGCACCGTATCGGGTCTCTTTCGCAGCGGACCCGTATGCGGCTGCATCCCGTGAAAACGGCGGGATGCGGCGGCAAATTTTCTTAAACCAGGGGTAGTATAGCACGCCGCAAACGGAAAGTCATTCGTATATCTGACAAATTCTGACAGCGTTCTGTCGCCAATTTTCGCCCCCATTACATTTGCTTCTGTGACATAGTTTGCAGGATTATACATCCCCCTTACCCGACACAAACGGCAATAAAAGCGGCCATCCGGTGGGAGCCTGTACGCTCCCGCCAGATGGCCGTTCGGATGATTTTACTTATTGTGCCGGCTCGGGCTGCCGCAAAAACAGCACGCCCAGCGTGCCGGGGCCGCAGTGAGAGGACACGGTGCAGCCCGCCTGGGTGATAAAGACCTCCTTGAAGGGCGCCAGCTCCTGCACCAGTGCCGTCAGCTCCTGCAAAGTCTCCTCCGATACCTCGCCGGAGTGGGTGATGAACACCCAGTCCTCCACCACCGACTTACCTCCCAGACGCTCAGTGACGTACTGGCGGTACACCTTCTCCATGGCGCCCCGGTACTTCTTGCAGACCACCAGCTTGCCGTCCCGTATTTCAAGGCTGGGCTTCAGCTTCAGCATGTTGGCGCCCAGCGCCGTCACGCCGCTGCACCGGCCACCCTTCCACATATACTCCAGCGTGTCCAGCACAAAGCTGGTGTCGCTGAGGGGTGCCAGACGGCGCAGTTCTCCGGCGATATCCGCCGCCGCCACGCCCTGATCCCGGAGCTTGGCGCCCTGCAATGCCAGCAGACCGCCGCCGGTGGAGAGCTGACGGCTGTCCACCACATGGATCTCGCCCAGCTCCGCCAGCTCCTGCGCCGCCAACAGGGCGTTCTGGCAGGTGCAGGACAGCTCCGAACTGATGTCGATGTGTACGATGTCGTACCCCTCCTCCAGAATGGGGGCGAAGAACCGCCGGAACTCCTCCGGGCTTACCGCCGTGGTCTTGGGCAGGGTGCCGTCCTTGCGGTAGCCGGCATAGAGATCTGCGGCGGTATAGCTCCCATCGTCGGGGAAGGTCTGCTCTCCGCTGCGAATGGTCAGCGGCACGGTACGGATCTGGAACCGCTCCAGAAGCTGGGGCGTCAGGTCGCAGGTGCTGTCATATGTGATGCAAACAGGTCTGTGCATACGTCTATCCTCCTATGATTTTCCGATCATAGCCGCAGTATACCGGAGAAACCTCAAGCCAACCTCTAAAAAGTCTCGATTTTTGAGGCTGACTGTGATAAAATCATCAAAAACGCAAAGGAGGAGCGGTATGTTCCGGATCTTAGTGGCCGAGGATGACGAGAGCGCCCGGCTTTTGATGTGCGAGGTACTGCGCCGCGCCGGATATGAGCCGTGTCCCGCACGGGACGGCGTGGAGGCGCTGGAGGTGATGGAACACTACCAGTGCGATCTGGCGGTGGTGGACATCACCATGCCCCGGATGGACGGCATCACCTTCACCCAGACCCTGCGGGAGGGAAACTGCGACCTGCCGGTGCTGATGGTGACGGCACGGGTGACACAGGAGGACAAGCGCCGGGGCTTCCGGGCGGGGACAGACGACTACATGGTCAAGCCCGTGGACGAGGAGGAGATGCTCTGGCGCATCGAGGCGCTGCTGCGGCGGTATTGCAGCCGGGCGGAGCGGCGGCTGACGGTGGGCGCCACGGTGCTGGACCGCAGCGCCCTGCAGGTCATTACCCCGCAGAGCACATGGCAGCTCACCGCCAAGGAGTTTCTGCTGCTGTACAAGCTGCTGTCCTACCCCCGGACGCTTTTCACCAAGCGCCAGCTGATCGACGACATCTGGGATCTGGACAGCGACGTGGACGAGCATACCGTGGAGGTCTACATCTCCCGGCTGCGGGACAAGTTCCGGGACAACCCGGACTTCGAGCTGCGGACCATCCGGGGCTTCGGCTACATGGGGATGCTCCGGGAGGAAGAGAATGCGCAGAAATAAGGTGAAAAAGGAAAATCCCCCTGCCCGGCTGCTGGGTACGATGATCCTGCTGGTGCTGGGGCTGGTGGTGGCGTACGCCACGCTGGCGCTGGGCATCCTCTTTCTGGTACGGCGGCTGGTGCATCTGGAGGATAAGAGCTATACGCTGCTGTGGCCTATCCTCATTTTATCGGTAAGCGCCATTCTGGGCGTTCTGCTGGCCATCTTCATTTTCCGCGGGTATCTGGCGCCCCTGTCCCGGCTGATGAAGGCCACAAAGGCGGTGGCGGCAGGAGATTACTCCGTGCGCGTGGAGCTGCGGGGCGCCCGGGGCGAGGTGGCGGCGTACATCCACAGCTTCAACAAAATGGCGGAGGAGCTGGCCAGCGTGGAGCTGCTGCGGTCGGACTTCGTGAACACCTTTTCCCACGAGTTCAAAACGCCCCTCATCTCCATCCGGGGCTTTGCCAAGCTGCTGCAAAGCCCGGATCTGACACCGGAGCAGCGGCAGACCTACACAGACACCATCGTGCAGCAGTCTGAGCGGCTGGCCGCCATGAGCACCAACATTCTGGAACTGACCCAGTATGAAAACACCGAGATCGTATCCGGCAAGACCCTGTACAGTCTGGACGAGCAGCTCCGCCGGTGCGTCCGGCAGCAGGAGCGGGACTGGCTGAAAAAGGGTCTGATGGTGGAGGGCGATCTTGACCGGGTGGACTACTACGGCAATGAGGAGCTGCTGGAGCACATCTGGTCCAACCTGCTCTCCAACGCCATCCGCTTTACCCCCTCCGGCGGGCAGATCACCGTGGTGCTGCGGCAGGGCGAAGGCGAGGTCGCCGTGTCCGTGTCCGACACCGGCGTGGGCATGGACGAGGAGACCCAGCGGCATATTTTCGATAAGTTCTACCGGGCCGAGACCTGTTCGGACAGCCGCGGCAACGGTCTGGGGCTGTCCATCGTACACCGGGTGGTAAGGCTGTGCGGCGGGCAGATGGCGGTGTTCTCCCAGCCGGGAAAAGGCTCCACCTTTACGGTGACGCTGCCAACGGCGCGGTAAACGTCTTGTCCGTCCCTCTTGCATAAATCCTGCGGAGGGTTTACAATGTACCCATCGTTATTCTCAAGAAAGAACCACAAGGAGGAAGCTATCATGATACAGGTCAATGCCATGGGGGACGCCTGCCCGATCCCTGTCGTCAAAACGCTGCAGGCCCTGAAGGAACTGCACGGCGCCGGAACAGTCCAGACGCTGGTGGACAACAAGGTGGCCGTGGAGAATCTGACCCGGCTGGCCGAGAGCAAGGGCTGCACCATCGAGACGGCGCAGCTGGGTGAAAAGGAGTACCGCGTGACCATCACCGTGGGCGAGGGCGCGGAGCTTCCGGAGACGGTGGATACCGCCTGCGCCGTCCCCGCCGCCGCGGACAACACGGTGGTGGCGGTGTCCGCTGACCACATGGGCGAGGGCGACGAGGTGCTGGGCAAGATCTTGCTGAAGGGCTTTCTGTTCGCCCTGACCCAGCAGGAGACGCTGCCCAAGACCGTGCTGTTCTACAACGGCGGCGCCGCCGTGACCTGCGAGGGCTCCGCCTCGCTGGAGGATCTGCAAAAGCTGGAATCTCTGGGCGTGGAGATCCTCACCTGCGGCACCTGCCTGAACCACTACGGCCTTACCGAGCAGCTGCGTGTGGGCGGCGTGACCAATATGTACGTCATCGTGGAAAAGCAGATGCAGGCCACGAAGGTCGTCCGGCCTTGACGCGGCAGAAAAAGCCCGCGTTGGTGGTCACCTTTGATACCACCTCGCAGGCCATGGCGGCGGAGGCGCTGTTCCAAGGCGCCGGGCTGCCGGGACGGATGATCCCCATCCCCTCCCAGATCACGGCGGGGTGCGGCCTTGCGTGGAAGGCGCTGCCGGATGAGCAGGACGCCCTCTGCGCCGCGCTGGACGGGGCGGGTATCGCCCACGGCGGCTGTTTTGTATTGGAGATGTATTGATGGAAAAGCTCATCTATCTGGATAACGCCGCCACCACGCTGCACAAGCCGCCGCAGGTGGCGCAGGCGGTGGCGCAGGCCATCCTGACGGCGGGCAACGCCGCACGGGGCGCCCACGGCGCGTCTATGCAGGCGTCCCGTACGGTGTTCGAGACCCGACGGAAGCTGGCGCAGCTGCTGGGCTGTCCCCGCCCGGAGCAGGTGGTGTTCACCGCCAACTCCACCATGGCGCTGAATATCGCCATTCAAGGGCTTCTCTCCCCGGCAGATCACGCCATCTCCACCGATCTGGAGCACAACTCCGTCCTCCGCCCCCTGTATGCGCTGGAGGCGCAGGGCATGGGGCTGTCCTTCGTCCGGGCCGACCGGCAGGGGCGCATCCGGTATGAGGATTTTGCGCCGCTGTTCCGCCCCAACACCAGAGCCGTGGTCTGCACCCACGCCTCCAACCTGACGGGGGATCTGCTGGACGTAGCGCGCATCGCAGAGATCGCCCACGCCCACGGTGCCCTGCTGATTCTGGACGCCTCCCAGACGGCAGGCGCGATACCCCTCGACATGACCGCGCTGGGGGTAGACGTACTGTGTTTCACCGGCCACAAGGGGCTCATGGGGCCGCAGGGTACCGGCGGGCTGTGCATCCGGCCCGGCGTGGACATTCGCCCCCTGCTGCGGGGCGGCAGCGGCGTCCACTCCTTCGACCGGGAGCAGCCGCAGGACTACCCCACCCGTCTGGAGGCCGGCACGCTGAACAGCCACGGTATCGCCGGGCTGGACGCGGCGGCGGACTACCTGCTGACGCAGGGCGTAGAGACGGTGGAGCGGACGGAGCGCGCCCTGATGCGGCGGTTCTACGAGGGGGTGCGGGACATTGACGGCGTCACGGTCTACGGCGATTTTTCCCTGCCCCGCCGGGCCGCCATCGTGGCGCTGAACCTTCGGGATTGGGACTCCGCCGAGGTGTCGGACGCGCTGTACACCGACTACGGCATCGCCACCCGCCCCGGCGCACACTGCGCGCCCCGGCTCCATCAGGCGCTGGGTACGGCGGCGCAGGGCGCGGTGCGCTTCAGCTTCTCCGCCTTCAACACGGAGGCGGAGGTGGACGCCGCCATCCGCGCCGTCCGGGAGCTGGCAGGCGCAGTCTGAATCCACACCAATAAACGCATCCCCCGGCGCAGCCGGGGGATGCGTTTATTATGTCGGCGTTCCCTGTTCCGTTATCACGGCGGGGATGGGGATGTCGTGCGCCTCCCAGGGGATATCCGGCCGCAGAAGGGTCTGGCGGCACAGCAGCAGCGTTTCGCCTGCGTACTCCGCCAGAAATCGGTCGTAGTACCCGCCGCCCCGGCCCAGCCGCCGCCCATCGGGGGACGCACCGGCGCAGGGTACGATGGCGAGGTCGATATCCGCCGGTGCAACGAGGGGCGCTTCCGCCGGCGGCTCCAAAATGCGGTATGCGCCGGGGCGCAGAACGGACAAGTCCGTCACCTCCCGGCACTCCATGATACCGGGAGCGGTACACAGCGGCACGCACAGGCGCTTGCCGTCCGCCAGCACCTGCCTGAGCAGCGGCAGCGTGTCGATCTCATCGCCGCGCCCCACAAAGGCAAACACCGTCCGGGCGCGTCGGTACGCCGCCGTTTCCGCCGCATGGCGCAGGATCGCCGCGTTGGAGGCGCTCTTTTCCGCCGGGGTCAGCGCCCGCTCCGCGTTTGCCAGCTTCCGGCGCAGCATGTCTTTTTGCCGCTGTATCGTATCCAGGCCGCCCTCTCCCCTGCGGCGATGTGCCGCGCCGGGCGATGCGGCGCACATGCTGTCCAGAAAACGGATCAGATTCCCCACGGTAAACCGCAGGTTCTCTTCTCCGCAGATCCGCGCCTCCTCGTAGCTGCAAAGAGCGGGGTTGATGGGAAACACACCGGACACGCCCTCTGCGTATACCGCGTCCAGCGCTGTCTCGCAGCCGCCCACCAGCACCGCGGTGGGCACGCCCAGCGCCTTGGCTCTGCGTGCTACGCCGATGACCGCCTTACCCCGCAGGCTCTGGCTGTCCAGATGCCCCTCGCCGGTAATGACCAGCCGTGCATCCCGGCAGCGGCGGTCAAAATCCACGGTGTCCAGCATCACCTCAATGCCCATACGCAGGGTACCACCGAAAAAGGCAACCGCACCCGCACCGAAACCGCCTGCGGCCCCGCCGCCGGGCAGCGACAGCACCTGTACGTGGAGGTCGCGGGCCAGCACCTGCGCCAAATGACACAGCCCTGCGTCCAAGCGGGCCACCATGGCGGCATCCGCGCCCTTCTGGGGGCCGAACACCGCTGCCGCACCCTCCGGGCCGCACAGCGGATTGTCGATATCGCACATCACCGTCACCGGTATGCCGCCCAGTGTACGGTGCAGCGCCTCTGTCTGCACGCGGGCGATGCGGGACAGCGTGCCGCCCGCCGGTACGAAGGCACGCCCCTGCTCGTCATAGAATACTGCGCCCAGTGCGGCGGCGGCACCGCAGCCCCCGTCGTTGGTAGCGCTGCCGCCCAGCCCCAGCACCAACCGCTTCGCGCCATGGGTCAGTGCATGCACCATCAGTTCTCCCACACCGTAGGTGGTGGTCTTTTCCGGATCACGGGCGTCGCCCACCAGCGGCAGTCCCGCCGCAGCCGCCATCTCGACCACCGCCGTTCCGTCCGGCAGCAGGGCGTAGTGCCCCGTCCTTGGCTCTCCCAACGGGCCGGTACAGGGCGCATCGATCCGTTGTCCGCCCACAGCGGTGAGGAAGGCATCCGCTGTCCCCTCGCCGCCGTCCGCCACCGGGATGGCGTCGATCTCCGCCTCCGGCTCCAGACGGCGGATCTCCTCTGCCGCGATGCGGCAGATATCCACAGAGGACAGCGTTCCCTTGAAGGAATCCGGGATCAGGACATATTTTTTCATATTTTTCTCCTTCCGGCAAAAAGAAGCCGCAGCCCGCAGGCCGCAGCTTCTCTTTCGTTTTTTACAGGGCGTAGAACAGCTCTGCCATCTGGGAAGTCACGTCCTCCGTATAGCTGCACAGTGTCACGCAGTAAATGTAGTTCCCCTGCCGGAGGCAAACGATCCGCTCATACACGGGGATATCCTGTATCGTGGCGGTCAGTGCAATGGCGGGACGCTCCTCGCCGGCCAGCTCTGCCGTGGTCACGGACGCCGTGACGTCTTCAAAGCCGTAGGCGGCCATGGCATCCGGGAGCTGCGTAACGTGCAGCTCCGCGTACTCCTGTGCGCTCATGGTGGTACCCAGCAGCAATCCCATGTTCTGGAACACCACGTTGATGGTCATCAGCCCGTCCGTAGAGGAGGCGTACATATCCTGCACGCTCTGGCTGTTTTCCATCAGCTTTTTCATGTCCTCGTCATTGGTGCCGTCGGTCAGGAAGCCGTTGAGCTCCGCAATCTGCGCCTCCGTATAGAATACCCATGTCTCATCCAGTGTGCAGCCGATCCCGGCAAAGGCGTTGGTATAGGTGCCGCCGTTGACGCTGCCCATCTCCAGCTCCTCCTCGTCCGGTTGGGAGGCATCCACCTGTCCCGTAACGGACTGATCCGGCGTCGTACCCGGCTCCACCGAACCGCCGGTCTGTTCCGGCGGCTGCTGGCCGCAGGCCGTCAGCGCCAATATCCATATGGCCATCAGCATGGCTGCTGCTTTCTTCATAGAGTGCCTCCTTCTGTCAAACGGTTGTCTCCACTGCGGTCATTGTATCAAATCGGCCGGGGAAATACAACAGAAAAATTTCCCGACAGGATGCGCCCCACCCTTCCGCTACAATAGGGGGCGAGAGGAGGGACAAGCCTTGAGATCTGTCACTGAGGTCAGCCGCGCCGTCCCGCTGCGCCCGCTGTTGAAAGCGTTTTTACCGTCTGCCGCCGCTTTTCTCCTGACCGGCGGCACGTTGGACGGTCTGTACAGCCCGTGGGCGCTGGCTGTCGTTTCCGCCGCCGGCGTAGGTTGGCCCGGGCTGTGTACGCTGCTGGGCGCCGGACTGGGCGCTTTTCTTTTTCTGGACTTTCAGGCGGGACTGCGCCACACCGCCGCCGCTATTCTTATCTTCTGCGCCAACACCGCGTTCTGCACCACCCGTTTGTATAAAAGCCCCCGCTTCCGGCCTGCCGCCGCCGCTGCCATGACGCTGCTGGTGCAGTCGGCGTATCTGTTCCAGCGGCAGCCGCGTCATTGGGCGCTATGCGCCGCCGCGCTGGTCATCCTCTATGCCGCCGCGTACCTGCTGCCCGCGCTGGGGGATCCCGATGCACCGCCGGAGACACGGCAGCAGGCGGCGCTGGCGGCCGCCATAGGCCTGTGCCTGGCTTCCTACGGTTGGGAGCTGTCGGGCTTTCGGGTTGGCGGCCTGTTGGCTGCCGCCCTGCTGCTGACTGCCGCCCGGCACCTGTCCCCTGCCTCCGCAGCGGCCATCGGCGCCGTCACCGGGTTGGTGCTGGACCTGTACACCGGCAGAGAGGTGCTGCTGACCGTGGTGCTCTGCGCCGGGGCGGCGGCAGCCGCCCTGCGGCGCCGCACCCGCTTTTTGCCGCCGCTGCTGTTCTGCGCGGCAGCCTCCGCCGTATACCTGCTGCTGGACGGGCCTGACCCCCTGCCGCTGCTGTGTCAGGACTTGGCAGGCGCCGGTCTGTACCTTCTCCTGCCGGAGAAGCTGCTGCTCAGCTCGACGGTGCAGCCCGCTTCCGCCCGGACACCTGCCCCGCCGAATGCCGCGGCACCCGCCGCCGCCCTTCGCGCCGTATACGACAGCTTTTTCGCCGGTACGACGCCGCCCCGTCCGGAAAACCCCGCCGTGCTGTTCGACCGCGCCGCCGAGCAGGTATGCGCCGGCTGCCTGCTCCGTCACGACTGCTGGCAGGCCCACTACAACGATACCTACAACGCCTTCAATGACGCCTGTCCCAAGCTGCTCCGCCGCGGCACCGCCTGTGCGGAGGATTTCCCGTCCTATTTTGCCAGCCGTTGCCTGCACTTTCCCCGATTGCTGGAGGCGGTAAATGACCAGCTCCGTCAATTTCTGCTGCGCCATGTCCACCAGCTCCAACTCCAGCAGGCCTATCAGGTGGCGCGGGAGCAGTACGCCCAGCTGTCGGAGGCACTGTCCGCCGATGTGCCGGCCTCCGCCGCTCCACGCTTCCGCTATGACACGGGGATAGCGCTGCGGCCGCGGGACGGGGAATCACTGTGCGGCGATCAGGCCGCCGTTTTCGAGGCGGGCAATACCGCCTGCCTGCTGCTGTCCGACGGCATGGGCAGCGGCGAGGCTGCCCACCGGGAGGCCGCCATGACCGTCCGGCTGCTCAAGCAATTCCTACAGGCCGGTGTGGAGCCGTCCCCCGCGCTGAAGACCCTGAACACAGCGCTGCTGCTGCGCTGTCAGGAGGGTGCGGGCTTTACCACCATTGATCTGGCGTGTTTGGATCGCGCCACCGGTGCCATCACCCTGTACAAATACGGCGCCGCGCCGTCCTACTACAAAAAGCACGGACGGGTCATCCGCTACGCAGGCAGCGCACTGCCTGCCGGCCTGGAGAAGGTGTCCCAGCAGCCGGAGGCTATCCGCTTCACGCTGCCGCCCGATGGCTGGTTGGTGCTGCTGTCCGACGGTGTCACCGCCGGGGATGGTGACGAGTGGCTGCTGGATCTGCTGGCCGGTTGGGACGCCGGCACGCCGGAGGAACTGGCACGCCGCATTCTTGCCCTTTCCGCCGACCACGGCGGACTGTCGGACGACTGTGCCGCGCTGGTGCTGCACCGTCCCCGCGGTACAGAAAACGGCAAAACGCAGGTATAAGCGGCGGCGGCCCTGTCCATACTGTGGATATGACGATCAGACAGTAAGGAGGGCATACATTTGGTTAAAGGCATTTCCCGCCGGGTCATCGTGGTGGACTCCCCGGACCCGCAGATCTTTGAACAGGCAATTTTTATTCTCCGCACTGACGGCGGCGGCATCAGCTCTCAGCAGCTGGTGGATCAGGCTGTCCGCATCGCCAAAAACTATGCCCGCTGTCAGGGGATGCCCCGCAGACGCCGCCGCATTCCGGCATGGCTCTGGGCCTCCATCGGCGCCGCGGCCATCGGCCTGACATGGCTGCTGTGCGCCATCCTCTGACCCATTTTCTCCGGTTTCAGCGGGGTTTACCCGTTTGAAATACTTTTCCATCATTTTTCTCCTCACTTGAAGCGAACGCACCGCGTTCGCTTCCTTTTTGCGCGTTGGAGCCAAAATACCTTGCGCGGCAATGCTTTTCCTGTATAATAGAAGTGAGAACCAACTGCCGTACCAACTTTCTATTTCGATTGGAGGTGTTCCCATGCTCCTTGCCGCCCATCTGTTGGTGACCGCTTTGTTTCTGGTGCTGGGCGTTGTCTTTTCCCGCGGTAAGGGCACATCCCTCATCGCAGGCTACAACACCGCCTCGCCGGAGGAAAAGGCAAAATATGATGAAAAGAAGCTCTGTAAGGCCATGTCGCGGCTGATGTTCGTGCTGGCCCTGTGCTGGCTGGTCATTGCCCTCAGTACCTTGTGCCAGACGATGCTCCTGCTGTGGCTTGGTCTTGGCCTATTCGTGGCCGCGGCCATCGGCGGCTGTATTTACATTGACCGCAAATGCCGGCGATGAGCGGCAGGCACCCCTCGTTCTATCAAAACGCCCTCCCTGCGCCGCGTGGGTGCAGAGAGGGCGTTTGGCATCTGAACAGCAAAAAAGAAGCCATGACCATCGTCATGACTTCTTTTGGCAGGGGCAGAAAGGCTCGAACTCTCGACACGCGGTTTTGGAGACCGCTGCTCTACCAACTGAGCTATACCC
>CAKTPV010000013.1 GCA_934591815.1 uncultured Oscillospiraceae bacterium | reverse complement strand
ATGCGGCGAAGCGCACGGAAGAAGGCTTCGCTGGTAATATCCTCTGCCAGCCGTTCGTCCCCGCCGGACAGCCGCCGAACATAGAGAAACACATCCCGAAAATAGTCCTTGTATATTTGTTCAAAGTCCGTCACCTGCTCACCTCCTTGTCCCGTTCACTTATAAGACTGCGAAAAACGAAAAATCTTACAAAGAATTTTGTAATAAATTTTGAGTTGACTACTTATCTTCCCATATTGCAAGACTGCCGCTCGGCAGTTTTCGCTGTCGGCGGCAGATTCGGCTATGCAGTAAGAGGACCATCCACAATCTTTACATACGCCTCCAGCTTTACTTTTCACAGGTGTTGGAGCTCTCATTCTCGCCTAAGTATCGCTCTCCGTTTGCAACGGCTTCCTCCAGTATAGCATAGACCTCTGCCAAGGCGCGAACGTACTGCGGAAAATTGCGCCGCAGCTCACTGTCATCCCCCGGCGGCGGGATCGGTCTCAGCATCATACGATGAACAGTCCTCCATACCTGAAGCCTGCTGCCGGGATAGGATTCTCTCAGCTTCTCTACCGCGCGGTTCTTCGCCTTCTCCACGGCGGACTCCTTCATCATGTGATACATCCCGATCTCTTTCAAAGTTGCCTCCGGGTATCCGAACACGCCGCAGGTCTTGCCGAGAATGTCCCTGTCCTTCTTCGGCAGGGCGTCGAACAGCTCCCGGAGGAGCTCAATGCAGACCTTGCGGTACACGGCTTGCTCCGCCGAAGCGGAGAGCAACCCCGGCATCAGCCGCTCATAGGGATCGCCGTCATAGCCCTCCGGGACAAGGTCATGCACACCGAGGAAATGGGTGTTGTAGCGAACATACCGGCTGACGCGAGCCTCGGGGATACCCAGCTCCTCCGCGATTTCACCGGTATCCTTCCATGCAACATGATACAGCCTCTGCGCCTGCCGGACGGCAGCCATCTCGTCCTTGCTCAACGCCATACAGCCAATATTCTGCTCCAGCCAGCGGGTCATGCGCCCCCTCAAATGCGGGTAGAGGTAGGTGGTGAGCGCGGCGCGGTTCTCGTCATATTCTCTGCTCTGTATCCGTGTCAGAAGCTCCAACGCGCCCTCGCCGCAGAGATCGTCCAGAATCGTTTTCGTATACGCGGAACACTGATTCGGATGATGCTGCTCCATTATCAGACAGTTAAACTCCGCCGCGGCTTCCTTGGTGATGCCGCGGATCAGACCGATATTTTTATGGTACAGCTTTTCCAGCGCAGCATCATCGCCGTCATAATATTGGCGAATTAGTTGCTCGTTGGTCATGATTGCTCACCCGCCTTTTCCTTCGGCGGACGGCCCCTCGGATTGGCCGTTCTGGTGATCCCGCAGTGCTGGTAAACGCGCTCAGAGGAAATACGCTGCTCGAAAGCCTCTACGGAGATATTCGCGTCACGTAGAGCGTCATAGAGCAGATCCCGCACATAGTCCTTGGCTTTTCTTGTGTCCTCCTGTGAGATCGCGCCCCGCTGCATATCCTTTGTGATGCGGGCAAAGGCGGTCACCTTGACTTTGACCTTGGGAATGTCCTTCGCCAGCTCCTTCTGCACCTCCACCGTGCCGAACTGCCGGCAGGTGTAGCCGGGCGCGTGGGGACACGCCCCTTCGCAGTACAAAGCATGGACACCGCTCTTGAGCAGAAAATACCGTCCGCAGATGATGCAGCGGCGGATGTTGTGCCCACTGTTCAGCGCCAGCATATAATCCGCTTTCATCAGTGCCTGCAAGCTGTCGGTCACATGCTCCTGACAGATAGCGACAGAGCCGTCCGGCAGCGGCCGCGGCACATAGGAAAGCTCGTAGGCATCGTGGGTCGTATAGCAGTCGCCGTTGTTGCGGATGGGATTGACGATGAGCTTTTCCGCAATGCGTTCATCATTGTAGAAGCCGTAGAGTGCTGCGGCATAGCCCTCTGGGCTGTTATGCTTCAGCTTGGACAGACTAAGGCTGATGAAATTCCGGATAGTACCGTTGAAAGCGCGAATGTCGTGAAGATATGTTTCATAACGGCGGATGTACTTTTTGTAATCACGCCATGCGTCCTTGGTAGGACCGATGGCACGAAGCATTTCGTAATAAAAGGCATCGCCTTTTTCTAAAGCTGCTTCGCTCGGATGGAACAGGTCAAGCGGAACATCCTTGACCATTTCACTGCGCGCGGAGATTTCATTCGCCACGCGCTCAAGTCGTTTCCGTTGTATCTCTTCTGACGGCTCATGCTCTTCTTTCGGAAACAAATCGAACTGCCCCGTGACCTCCCGTATGACAGAGAAGAAAGCGTCCTCGCTCTCGTCCAGCAGCAGGCGGAACACAGCGTAGCGGCGCAGCACTCCGCATAGCGCCGCCAGCTCCTCATTCAGCTTCCACCAAAGCTCTATGCTCCCGCTCTGCTCATATTCTTCCGCAAGGCTGGTGACCTGCTTCATGCGTTTGCTCATGGGTCGATATTCGTCCGGCGACAGATTCAGCAGATCGGCGGTCAGCATACCGGCAGTGAACTGCTGACCGTATAGCTCCAGCGTACTGCCATAGGTGTAGAAAATGATGCTGCCTCCCATGTGTATCCTCCCTCGTGAAAATTGTCCTACTTGATTTTTAATTTGTCCGCTCTTTTTCTCAGCATAGCATAAATTCCTCCACAATACAAGCAGAGGGAAAAAACCACGCGCCGTCCCGTGGTAACGCCCCTCTGCTTTTTTCGCTCTCATCGTTCCGATGGGAGCAATATTTTTAAGGAGGAAATGAAATTGAAAAAAGAAAACCGATTGCTGACCATCGACGGAGAAACGTTAATGAGTCAGCCGCTCACGCCGCTGAACTTCGTGGTGGACACGCTGTTCTCTCAGGGCCTGCACATCCTTGCTGGCTCACCCAAGGTGGGAAAATCATGGCTGGCGCTGTGGCTGGCCGTCACGGTGGCGAAGGGCGAAACTGTCTGGGGCATGGGCGTGAAGCAGGGCACTACGCTCTACCTCTGCTTGGAGGACTCCACCCTCCGCATCCAGAACCGCCTGTTCGAGATCACGGAGGACGCCCCCGCCAGCGTCCACTTCACCACCAACAGTGACACTCTCGGCAAGGGTCTGGAGGAACAGCTCTGCTCATTCCTCGTTGAGCACCCCGACACGGTGCTGGTTATCATCGATACGCTGCAAATGATCCGCGGCGCCGGTTATGATAACACCTACGCAAATGACTACCGTGACCTCTCCGCGCTGAAGCGTATTGCGGATGCCCACGGCATCGCCATCCTGCTGATCCACCATCTGCGGAAGGAGCTTGCCGACGATGTGTTCAGCCGCATCTCCGGCACAACGGCCATCAGCGGCGCGGTGGATTCCAGCTTCACGCTGGTGGAGGACAAGCGCGGCAGCGGCAAAGCGACGCTCTCCTGCATCGGGCGTGACATTGAATATCGTGAGCTGACGCTGGAACGCAACGCGGAAAATGTGTGGGAGCTGGTGTCGGACAGCCGGACGCAGCCGGAACTTCTGGGCGGCCGGATCGTGATTCTTCTCTCTGAACTGATGCGTGACCGCACGGAATTTATCAGCACTCCCACGGAGCTGTCCGCGCAGATCGACCCTGCGGGCAGCGAGAGCATCACGCCGAAAAAGGTATCCCGTCTGATCCTGCAAAGCGTTGCCGCACTAAGCAAAATCGGTATTTCCGCCGTGGTGCGCCGCAGCAACGGAAAGCGGCTTATCGAACTGCGCCGTGCCGAAAGTGACGATGCACAGGGTACCCAAGCTGTTGACCCTATCGACCCTGCCGATGTCTCAGGCTGTGAAAACGCCCCGTGTTTCGCCCTGTGAGCCGCTGTGTGCGCGGTTCGGGGCTGGGGTGGCGTTGTACCCCGCCGTGGGGATATTCTGCCCACACAGGGCGAGCACTGTGGCGGCATAAAAACGGCAAATAAGCCACCGTGACCTGCGGGCGTCCAGCGTTTCGACAGCATGAAGCGCACGCCGAGGGTAGTGATACCACCCCCATGCAGGAACGCCGAAAAAGCGCTGTGTGCAGGAGGGAACAGCGTGTCCGTCGGCGCAGAGCACCCACTCTGAGAAAGCCGTTTTTTCTGCTGAAATAAACCCCGCGCCGGGTTGTTCCGACACAGCCACAGCAACCGGAGGGTAAGTGATACCCCCCACACAGAAATGTAAAAAATATAACACGGGAGTTCTTATCACCTCCCCCAACAGGGCTCCCGCCGAAACCCAGCGAAGCGGTTTCGGTGGGAAGAGGACGAGCAGCGGAGAGAGCGAGTCCTGCCGCTTGCGGCGGGACGAGGGATTCGTCGTCCGCTCGGACGACGGCCAGCATCGCATTTGTCTGGTCTGCGGCGAAGCCGCTGCCCTGCCAAATGCACCGGGCGAGGCAAAGCCCTGCACCCAAATTCCGGGCGGAAGCCCGGACCCACTTTTAGCTACGATTGGAGAAAAGCATGAAAAAAGATATCAAATTCAGCACGCGCATGGCATCCGCTGACCGTGAGAAGATCAGGGCGCTGGCGGCGAAGGCCCACATGTCCATGAGCGACTATGTCACCGCCTGCTGTCTCGGCAAGCGGATCGTGGTCATCGACGAACAAAAGGAGCTGCTCCGCCAGCTCAAGGGCATCGGCAGCAACATCAACCGCCTCACCGTTCTTGCCAACATGGGCAAGGTGCAGGTCATCGGTCTCGACAAGGCCGCGCAGGAGCTGTCCGAGGTCAGCGCCGCTCTGCGGTCAGTCATGGAAGGGCGGCGAGCCGTATGGCCATCGTACATTTCGTGAACTACAAGCGGGGCACACAGTCCCGCGCCGCCATGCGCGGCGTAATGTGCTATGTCATGCAGGAGAAGAAAACCGCATGGGAGGCCGAGCCGCTCGTCAGCGGCATCAACTGCCAGCCGCAGAGCGTCTACGACGATTTTCTGAACACGAAGCTACTCTACCACAAGGACGGCGGCGTGATGTTCTACCACATGGTGCAGAGCTTTCCAAAAGGCATGTCAGTCGATCCACGGCAGGCTCACGAAGCCGCACGGTGGCTGGCGGAATACTTCGACGGCTGCGAGGTGCTGATCTGCACCCATGTAGACCGGGAGCACATCCACTCCCACTGCGTCATCAACTCTGTCAACTTTGAGACCGGCAAAAAGCTGCACATGGCGAAAGAGCAGATCCAGGAACTAATGCGGCTCAACGACGCAATCTGTCAGGAGATGGGCCTGCCGGTCTTTGATGCGCTAACGCAGCAGGCCCGCGGCATGAGCGGCGCGGAGTATCACACAGCGCTGAAAGGTCAAAGCTGGAAGCTGCGGCTCATGAACACCATCGACGAGTGCATGAAATACGCCGCCGACAAGGACGCCTTCGTTTCTCTGATGGAGTCCGAGGGCTACGCAGTGCGCTGGGAAAGTGGGCGCAAGTACATCACCTACACCACGCCGGGCGGCATGAAATGCCGCGACAACAAATTACATGAAGAAAAGTACTGCAAGGAGGTCATGGAGCATGAATTCAGAATACGGGCAGAGATTGTCTCTGCAAGAACTCAAGCAGCGCAACCACCAGCAGACAGCGCTGCCGATGCAGGCACCACCTCACGAAGCGTGTCCCACAAAAGCGGACTGGGAGCGAATGATGAAATACATGGATGCACTGTGGTACCATGCAGATCGGCAGACGGATCTGTTGGAGAGCGTCAGCAGGCAGATGTCGCAGCTTCCCACACGGACACAGCTGGACGATCTGCTGAAGATGGTGCGGCATCTGGAGCAGATGACCGAACGGGCTGGGAAGCCGAAAGAGAATTCTTTTTCTCTGCGCAGAATCAGACGTCCCAGACTGCATCTGCCACACGTCAGTATTCCGGCATTGATCTCTCTGCTGATGGCGGCGGCAGCACTGCTGTTGCTCTGGTGGGGCTTGGGCACCGCCTGAAGCAGCTCCAGTCTGCTGCCCCTGTGATGCCCGTACAGCACCACACCGACAGAAAGGTATTGCAAAAAGAACGGGAAAAGAAAATCGCCCTCGGTCACAAGGCGGATGACCACGAGGACGAGGTGAGCTATGACTGGCAGCAGACCATGTGACGCAAAGGGAGAGTTGAAGGATTTCGACTCTCCCTTTCTGCATAGGACAAGGTTCTCGCAAATAAAATGATAGCACCGCGGGAGGTGATAGTTATTATTGTCCGCCCTTTCACTTACGATAGTGACGCGCACATTATTTCCGGCAGAAAAAATATGATCAGAATTGAAAACCTTACCCCACAGCTTACCGCCGAGGAGTGCATGGAACAGCGGCGATGTATCGAGGAAGGTCTTTTCGAGGTCTTTATAAAGTATGAAAAACACAATGAAAATGATAGCTATTTAGGAGCTGCTGCGGTATGATGTACCTGTCAGCAGCTCTTTTCTGTGAGAAAGGAGCTATAAAATGAACGCAATATACGCAAGACAATCCGTTGACAGAGCCGATAGCATTTCTATTGAAAGCCAGATCGAGTTCTGCCAGTACGAAATGAGAGGTGAACAGTACAAGGTTTATACCGACAGGGGTTACAGCGGTAAAAATACAGACCGTCCCGCCTTTGCGGAAATGATGAACGACATCGAAAACGGAGTGATCGGTAAGGTCGTTGTTTACAAGCTGGACCGCATCAGCCGTTCTATCCTCGACTTCTCTAATATGATGGAGAAATTCGGAAAGCACAGGGTCGAGTTCGTATCCACGACAGAAAAGTTCGACACTTCCTCGCCCATGGGACGCGCCATGCTCAACATCTGCATTGTATTCGCACAGTTGGAACGGGAAACCATTCAAAAGCGCGTGGCGGATGCCTACTACTCCCGCAGTCAAAAAAGCTTCTATATGGGCGGCAGAGTTCCATACGGTTTTCGACTAATCCCAACGACCATCGAGGGTATTAAGACCTCTATGTATGAGATCAACGCGGAGGAAGCGGAACAGGTGCGGTTGATCTATGAGCTCTACTCCAAGCCAGAATGCTCCTACGGTGACATTATCCGCTACTTTCAAGCCCACGGCATTCTCAAAAACGGAAAACCGTGGGGACGCACACGACTTGCGGATGTTCTCAGGAATCCCATCTATGTCCGCGCGGATCTATCCGTCTATGAGTTCTATCGTGACCAAGGCGCGATCATGGCAAACGATCCGAGTGATTTTATCGGTACGAACGGATGCTACTACTACAAGGGACAGGACTCCGTAGGACGCAAGCAAATGAATTTAGAAGGCAACCATTTGGTGCTGGCTCCACACGAGGGCATCATTCCCTCCGACCTATGGCTGAAATGCCGTGCAAAGTGTCTGGAAGCGCAGCAGATCAAGCCATATCAGAAAGCCAAGAACACATGGCTGGCGGGAAAGATCAAATGCGGCATCTGCGGGTACGCTTTGGTGGATAAGCACTACTCGACCACACGCTCCCGCTACCTCCTCTGTTCGAACAAAATGAACTCCAAAGCCTGCGAGGGTCCCGGAACGATTTATACCGACGAGTTTGAACAAATCATCTACAATGAAATGCGCAAAAAGATGGCTCAGTTCAAAACGCTCAGAAGGTGTAAAGGAAATTACATTAACCCCGAGCTAACGGCGTTGAATGTTCAACTTACGCAAGTTGAGACTGAGATTGGCTCGCTGATGGATCGCCTGTCGGCTGCGGACGATACCCTGTTTCGCTACATCAGTGGGCGCGTCAAAGAACTGGATGGGAAAAAGCAAGAGCTGATGAAACGCATTTCTGAACTGAAGCTGCACAAGGATGCAGACTACACGGAGATCAGCAATCATCTGACCATGTGGGATGAACTGAGCTTTGACGATAAGCGACAGACGGTAGATCAGCTCATCCGTGTCATCTATGCGACCAGCGATTCCATCAAAATCGAATGGCGCATTTGAAGGCTTGTTATTTCCATCTTGTACGCTTCGGCGAGGGACTGCGCCTTGCGAAGGATCGCATGAGCGAGAAGAATATCTATTTTATCAACCCGTCCTTCGACAGTTGACGGAACACAAGCCCCCTCCGGCACAGCCGGAGGGGGCTTGCATATGTGTATCAACGTAGGCCGCGGCACAGAAAGCAAGACCCAAATGCAGGGCGCAGAAAAACTCCCCTGTGCAGGGCGCGGGGAATGGTCGTCAGCAAGTAGACGCGCCCCTTGCCCCTCTGGGCATTTCAGCCACACAGGAGAGCAAAACAAGCATACCATAAGGCGGAGTCTGTTGCAAGGAGAATACGGTGTCTGCGTTCGTAAGCGGCTGGAGTCTAAGGAAAAGCATTTCTTTTTCTCGCCCGCTGTGCTATGATACATAAAACACCGCCCGCCGTCATAGGCTTTCCCGAGGAGGGGAGACCCATGGTGCTGTTCATTCCGAAAAAAGCGATATACGCCGGTGCGCTGGCGGCTGCCCTCATTCTGCTGGCGGCGGCAGCGCCCCGCCCAGCGCCGCAGGTGCCTGCCGCCGCGCCTGCCGCACCGCCGAGACCCCAGACCATGCTGGTGCTGGATGCGGGACACGGCGGGGAGGACGGCGGCGCCGTGTCCAGCGGCGGCGTAGCGGAGAGCGGCATCAACCTCCAGATCACGCGGCGGCTCTATGAGATCCTCCGTTTTCTGGGGCATCCGGCGGTGATGACCCGCACCGGCGATGACGCCGTTTACGACGACTCCGCCTCAACCCTGCGGGAGAAGAAGGTCTCCGACCTGAAAAACCGCACGGCGCTGGCCAACGGGACGCCCAACGGCCTGCTCATCAGCATCCACCAGAACAGCCTGCCCGGACACCCCGGCGTTCGGGGAGCACAGGTGTTCTACAACAACGTGAAGCCCGCCCAGGAGCTGGCGCAGACGGTACAGCAGGCGCTGAACAGCGGCGTGAACGAGGGTCGGGACAAGGCCGCCAAGCCCATCGGCGACGGGGTGTACCTCATGTCCCACACTACCTGCCCGGCCATTCTGGTGGAGTGCGGGTTCCTGTCCAATTCGGAGGAGACGGCGCTTTTGCAGCAGCCATCCTATCAAGTGAAGATCGCCGCCGTTATCGCGGTGGCCTACTGCCAATATTGTACGAGCGAGGGAATAGCATGAAAGCGAAAACTGTTTTTTTCTGTACGGAGTGCGGCAGCGAAAGCCCCAAGTGGTCGGGACGCTGCGCCGTCTGCGGCGCGTGGAACTCCATGGTGGAGCAGCCGGCGGAGCGCCCTGCCAAGGGCGGAAAAACGCCGCGCATGAACGATGCTGTAAAGGCGTCTGCCATTACAGCATTGCAGGAGGATGAGGAGATACGTTTTCCCACCGGCATGGGGGAGCTGGACCGCGTGCTGGGCGGCGGCGCCGTGAAGGGCTCGCTGGTGCTGGTGGGCGGCGCGCCCGGCATCGGCAAGTCCACGCTGATGCTCCAGATCTGCCAGCAGTTGGGCAGCACCTGCAAGGTGCTGTACGTCTCCGGCGAGGAGTCCGCCCGGCAGCTGAAGCTGCGGGCCAAGCGCCTGTCCGTGGACAGCGAGAACCTGTTCGTCCTGTCGGAGACGCGGCTGGGGGACGTGCTGGAATGTGTCCGCCGGGAGACACCGGACGTGCTGATCGTGGACTCCATCCAGACCCTGTACAACGAGGAACTGGACGCGCCCGCCGGCGGTGTGGGGCAGGTGAAGGACTGCACCATGGCGCTGATGCAGCTGGCCAAGGGGCAGGGGGTCACGGTGTTCGTCATCGGCCACGTCAACAAGGAGGGCAGCATCGCCGGCCCCAAGGTGCTGGAGCATATGGTGGACTGCGTGCTGTACTTCGAGGGAGACAGCCGCATGACGTACCGCATCCTGCGCGCCGCTAAGAACCGCTTTGGCGCCACCAATGAGATCGGCGTCTTTGAGATGCTGGACAGCGGTCTCAGAGAGGTGGAGAACCCCTCGGAGATGCTGCTGTCCGGCCGTCCGCAGGACGCCTCCGGTACCTGCGTTACCTGCGTGATGGAGGGCGCGCGCCCCGTGCTGGCGGAAATACAGGCGCTGATCGCACCCTGCGCCGGAGCCAGACCCCTCCGCAGCAGCAACGGCTTTGACTACAACCGCGCCGCCATGCTGCTGGCGGTGCTGGAGAAGCGGGGCGGGCTGAAGGTCAGCCAGTGCGACGCCTACCTGAATATCATCGGCGGTCTGACACTGGACGAGCCTGCCGCCGATCTGGCGGCTGTGGTGGCCATCGCCTCCAGCTATCTGGACAAGCCCGTGCCAAACGGCATGGCCGCCGTGGGCGAAGTGGGACTTTCCGGGGAGATACGCAGCGTCAGCCACATGGAACAGCGCCTCTCAGAGGTAAAGCGTCTCGGCTTTACACAGTGCATCATTCCGGCGCATCATGCGGTGGATCTCCGTGCCCGCTCCACGCTGGAGCTGCTGCCGGTGCGGAACATCTCGGAGGCGCTGCGTCTGCTGGCGCAGGGGAAATAGGCACATAGTGGACGCAGGGGTGTCCGGCGCTGGGCTGCCCCGCCGCGCCGCAGGTATCCAGCGTACACAGACCGTCCCGCTGCCACTGGCAGCTGTCGGTACAGGGGATCATACCATCACTCCTTTGCGGTAGTGTTCCCGCACAGCGCGATACTATGAAAAAAGCGCCCGGAGCCGTCGGCTCCGGGCGCTTTCGCGTATACTTATTCGGGGGAGTTGAACCAGTCCTCGCAGAACTTGGCGACGGCGGGAACAAGATCCTTGACATAGCGGCGGGAGGTGTTGATGCACAGGTCGTAGGACTCCTTGGCGCCCCACTTGCTGTCGCTGTACATCTGGTGGTGCTGGGAGCGGTTGCGGTCGATCTGCTTCATGCGCTTCTCGATCTCGGAGGCGGTCATGTTCTCGCCGGCAGGCGCACGGCGCTGGCACCGCTCGATCTTGGACTCCTTGTCGGCGTACACGAAGATATTCAGCGGCTTATAGGCCTTCAGGATCACATCCGCGCCCCGTCCCACGATGACGCAGTCTCCGCTCTTGGCGAAGTTCTCCAGGATCTGGCGCTGGGCCACCGCCACGCGGATGGGCTGGTCCATGATCTGGAAGGGAGGTACGCCGAACCGGTGACCGATGGTCAGGGGGTAGGCGGCCTCGATGCTCTTTTCGGACATATGTGCCACATAATCCTCATTAAAGCCATTTTCCTTGGCGATCATCTCGATGATCTCATGGTCATAGCAGGGAATGTGCAGCGCCTCGGCCAGACGCTTGCCCAGCTCACGGCCGCCGGAGCCAAATTCACGGCTGATGGTGATGATACGGTTCATAGATACGACCTCCTTTATGGTATGTTAGACGGAAAAATCAATATTCATAGCAGCTGCCGCCCACGAATTCGCGGACGATGGAATTGCGGGGCACGAAGGGAGTGTGCAGCGGCGGCACAGTGTTCACCACGTCGATCAGATCGGTGAGATCGTGCGCCTGCAGATACTCCGTCGTCAGCTCCTCCCGGATGTTGGGGATCTCGCCCAGACATTTGGTCAGGATGCACGGCTCATAGTCGTGGAAGGAGTCGATGTGGATAGCGGCATTGCCCTTATAGGGCTTGATATAGTTGACCTCGCCGCGGTTCACGCTCTCGGCGCGCTCCACCGTCTCCCGCAGGGAGTGGCCGCGGGTGTTGTAGTCCCGGATGAGCCGCCGCGCCACGCGCAGCTGCTCGGGGCGCACCACCCGGTCGTTGTTGGTGAGGATGCGGGTGCGGGGGGCGACATAGACGCCGGTGGCGGCGCCGCGGAGCTTGTCGAAGATCAGGGGGTTGAGCATATGGATGCCCTCGGCAATGACGATGCAGCCCTTTTCGCCCTGCATTTTCTTGTAGCCGCCGGTGCATCCGGCCTTAAAGTCGTACCAGGGGATGTCGACCTCCTTACCGTCCAGCAGGCGGCTGATGCAGGACACCAGCAGATCCACGTTCACGCAGTAAGGGGATTCCCAGTCCGTGGCCTCCGGCGGACGCTGCTCCAGCGGCAGGAAGAAGTTGTCCATGCTCAGCAGACACACCTTCACGCCCAGATTTTCCAGATAGTCCTTCAGCCGCATGGCGGAGGTGGTCTTGCCGCTGCCGGAGGGGCCGGTCAGCGCCACAATGGGCCGGTTGCTGGAGAGGATCGCGGCTGCGGCAGCGGAGATCTTGTCGTGGAAGACCTCCTCACAGCGCAGAACAAATTGAGTCTCGTTATTCATGGAGTCCTTGATGTTTTCCAGATCGATAACGCGCATGATACAGCTCCTTTACGGATGAAATCAAAAATCGTGAATAGTATACCACATTGTGCAGCCACCGTCAAACAGTCAAAATGCCGGAATTTACCAGTGACCGGGATACCTGCGGCGCCATACAGACAAAAACGCCCCCGCAGCGGGGGCGTCTTGCCGTACAGGTGTTATTTGGTGCCGAAAATGCGGTCGCCGGCATCGCCCAGACCGGGGACGATGTAGCCGTTCTCATTGAGGCACTTGTCCACGGCGCCGGCGTAGATGTCCACGTCGGGATAGAGCTTCTGGATATGCTCGATGCCCTCGGGAGCCGCCACAAGCACCATCAGCTTGATATGCTTGCAGCCGAACTTCTTCATCTCGCCGATGGCCTCGGCAGCGGAGCCGCCGGTGGCCAGCATGGGGTCGACGATGAGCACGTCACGGTCGGCCACATCCTTGGGCATCTTGCAAAAATAGGGATGGGGCTCCAGCGTCTCCTCGTCGCGGTACATACCGATATGACCGACGCGGGCGGAGGGGACCATACGCAGCACGCCGTCCACCAGACCCAGACCGGCACGGAGGATGGGGACCACCACAAACTTGCGGCCCGCCAGCGTGGGCGCGTCCATCTCGCAGATAGGGGTCTCGATGTGCTTGGTGGTCAGGGGCAGGTCACGGGTAGCCTCATAGGTGATGAGCATTCCGATCTCAGATACCAGCTCGCGGAAATCTTTAACGCTGGTGTGCTTGTCGCGCATGATGGTCAGCTTGTGGGCCACCAGAGGGTGGTTCATGATATGAACTTTCTCGCTGTACATTTTGTCTCCTCCGTGTATGTAAAATTTTGCATGGAATACGATAGAATGCGGGGGTACACGCTCAGTCCAGCGTGATCTTCAGGCCGCGGGCCAGACGCTCCCGCTCCGCCTGGCTGAGCCGCAGGTACACCGGCTCCAGCGTCTGCGCCGTCACCGTTTCGCCCCGCGCCGCCATTTCCCCGGCGCACAGCGCTACGCCCACGGCGGACTGCATCCGGTGGGACTCGTCCGCCATGCGGCAGGGGATGCCCGCGTCATTGAGGTATCCGGCGCAAAGTGCCGCGCCGTCGCCTACCACCAGCTTATCCGCCGGGTCGTCCCGCAGCTGCGCCGCCAGCTCCTCCAGCGAGATGGCGCAGTCCCCGGTCAGCCGTGTCGCGCGGCCGCCCTCCGCCCGGAACAGGGCGTGGTAGATCTGCTGCCGCCGCGCGTCCATGGCGCCGATGACCAGCCCGTGGTGATCGGCGGATGTCCGCGCCATGGCCGCCAGCGTGGATACGCCGCAGCAGGGCAGTTCCTTCGCCCACGCCAGACCCTTGGCGGCCGACACGCCGATCCGCAGACCCGTAAAGCTGCCGGGGCCGTTGGCCACGGCGATCAGCCCGATAGCATCCAGCGTCAGTCCCGCCGCGTGGAGCATACCGTCTACGAGGGGCATCAGCGTCACGCTGTGGGTCAGCCCCCGGTTCTGATAGGCGGAGGCCAGCACCGTGCCGTTTTCCGTGACGGCGGCGGACACGCTTTTCGCCGATGTCTCCAGCGCCAGTATCTTCAATGTATCTCGCCTCCCGTGATGGTGATGATGCGGTCGTTTTCGCCTTCGCCCCGTGCGATGTCCACGAGGATGGCGTCCTCCGGCAGCGCGCCGGCCGCCTGTTCCGACCACTCCACGGCGCAGACGCCGTTCCGGGCCAGATAATCGTCCCAGCCGATGTCGAACAGCTCATCCTCGCCGCCCAGCCGGTACATATCAAAATGAAACAGGGGAATGGTCCCGCTGTACTCGTTGACGATGGTAAAGGTGGGACTGGTCACGCGCCCCCGGCAGCCCAGCCCGCGGGCGAGACCCCGTGTGAAGGCGGTCTTGCCCATGCCCAGTCCACCGCGGAAGGCCACCACACAGCCGGGGTGCAGCGTGCGCCCCAGCTCCTCACCGATGCGCTCCGTGTCCTCCGGGCTGTGGGACAGATACTCCATGCCGTCACCTCCGCTTTTTGCTCAAATCGTCTCATTGTAACACACCCTGCCGGAAAAGAAAAGAGCGAAACGCCGGTTTACAGATAAAACTTCTTGTGGTACACTAATACCGCTTTATGACTATTTTACCGGAGAGGAGGGACGCCCATGCTGCGCCGTTCGCGGGAGCTTTTTGCGGATATCCTGCGCCAGACGGATCTGGTGCTGCTGGCGCTGTGCGCCGCGGCGTCCCTGTTCGGCGTTCTCATGGTGGCCAGCGCCACCCGCTATATGCACACATGGCGCCTGGTGGCGGTCCAGTCTGTGGCGCTGCTGATGGGCGTGGTGCTGTATCTGGTGATCTCCCAGATCGACCTGAACGACCTGTGCAAATACTGGAAATGGATCTTCCTCGTCGGCGTGGTATGTATCCTTCTGCTGGTCACACCGCTGGGCATCGCGGACAACACCGGCAACCGGGCGTGGCTGGATTTCCCGTTCCTTCCGGTGAAGGTGCAGCCCGCCGAGATCGTGAAGCTGACGTTGACGCTGGTGCTGGCCAAGCAGCTGGTCTGGCTCAAGGAGAACCGCGACCTGAGCAGCATCCCCTCCATCCTGTTTCTGGCGGCGCATCTGGGCGTCATCTTTGTCCTGTACTACAAGGTGTCCTCCGACATGGGCAGCGCGCTGGTGTTCCTGTTCATCTTCGCCTGTATGTGCTTTGTGGGGGGCGTGGCCCTGCGGTGGTTCCTGTTGGGCGGAATGGCCGGCGGACTGGCCTTCTGGGCGCTGTGGGATCTGAACAAGATCCCGTCCTACATGAAGCTCCGGTTTCAGGTGCTGTTCGACCACAGCCTCGACCCACAGGATACCGGCTGGCAGCAGACCCGCAGTCTTATGGCGCTGGGCAGCGGCAAGCTCACGGGGCAGGGGCTGTTCCAAGGTACCCAGACCCAGAGCGAGTACAGCTCCGCTCTGCCCAACCGGCACACCGACTTTATCTTCACCGTCATTGGCGAGGAGCTGGGGCTGCTGGGCTGCATCCTGACGCTGGCGCTGCTGACGGCCATCGTCGTCCGCTGCGTCTGGGTGGCGCGCCACGCTAAGACCAGTCTGGAGGGGCTTGTCTGCATCGGTGTGGCCAGCGTGGTCATCTTTCAGGTCATCGTCAATGTGGGGATGTGCCTGTTCGTCATGCCCGTCATCGGCCTGACGCTGCCCTTCATCAGCTACGGCGGCTCGTCGCTGGTGATGCTGTTCGTGTCCATGGGCATGGTGTCCGGCGTGCAGGGACGGTCAAAACCGGACTGGCTGCGATAGATAGCATAACAGGGAACAGAGGGGCGCGTCCTGCGGGGCGCGCCCCCTTTATTCTCCGTTTGTTCACGGCGAAACAGTTGTAATCATCGCGCCGCCGTGCTATAATATTACATCTAAAACTGGGGGCGTGGGCCATTAGACGGCGCACGGCGCCCCGAAAGCGAGGGATCACGATGAAGATCGTTGTTTTGGCAGGCGGCCTTTCCACAGAGCGTCAGGTGGCGCTGACCAGCGGCACCGGCGTGTGCCGCGCCCTGCGGGAGAAGGGCCATCAGGCCATTTTGGTGGATATGTTTCTGGGGCTTGAGAGCTACGAGGGACGGCTGGAGGATATTTTCGACGCGCCGGACGGCCTTTGCCCCGACAACCATGTGGAGAGCGTGGAGCCGGATCTGGAGGCGGTGCGCCGCAGCCGGAGGGACCAAAGCCCCAGTATGCTGGGCAAGGACGTGCTGACCGTCTGCCAGATGGCCGACGTTGTATTTCTGGCGCTCCACGGCAGCTGCGGCGAGGATGGCCGCATTCAGGCCACGCTGGACCTGCTGGGCGTACCCTACACCGGCTCCGGCTATCTGGGCAGCGGTATGGCCATGGACAAGGCCGTTACCAAGCGCTTTATGGATTCGCTGGGCGTCCGTACCGCCCCGTGGCATGACGTGTACTATACAGAGGCCGATATCTCCCGTCTGGTGGAGGAGCTGGCGGTACCCTGCGCCGTGAAGATCGTCAACGGCGGCAGCTCCATCGGTGTGGAGCTGCCCGACACCAAGGAAGAACTGGAAAAGGCGCTGCGCGGTCTGCTGCGTTACGGCGGCCATGTGGTGGTGGAGAAGAAGATCAAGGGCCGGGAGATCCAGATCGCCGTGCTGGGGGACACCTATCTCCCCGCCGTGGAGATCATCCCCAGAGGTGCGTATTTCGACTACGTCTCCAAATACCAGAAGGACGGCGCGGAGGAGCTCTGCCCCGCGCCCATCACCGAGGAGGAATGGCGTCAGATCGGTGAGATGGCGCTGACGCTCCACCGGGGGCTGGGGCTGTCCGTCTACTCCCGCTCCGACTTTATTCTGGACGCGGATGGAAACGCATGGTGTCTGGAGGTCAACACCCTGCCGGGCATGACCCCCACCAGCCTTGTGCCGCAGGAGGCGGCGCAGGTGGGCTTGAGCTATGCCGACCTGTGTGAAAAGCTCGTGCTGGATTCGCTGGCGCTGCGAAAGGCGGCGCAGCTATGAGCCCCTGCACCGTGGCGGCGCTGTGCGCTGCCGTGGGCGGTACGCTGCTCTCCGGAGACAGCGCCGCCGTCGTTACCGGCGTCACCACCGATAGCCGCGCCGCCTCGGATGGACAGCTTTTCATCCCGCTGACGGGCGAGCGGTTCGACGGCCACGCCTACATCGACAGCGCCCTGTCCGCCGGCGCTTCCGGCTGTCTGACAGCCCGCGCGCCGGAGACGATGCGGCCCGGAAAGTTCTATATACAGGTGGCGGATACCCGCCTTGCGCTGAAGGCGCTGGCGGCGTGGTATCGCAGCCGCTTTACCCTGCCGGTGGTGCAGATCACCGGCTCGGCGGGAAAGACCACCACCAAGGAGATGGTGGCGGCCGTCCTGTCACAGCGGTATGACACCCTGAAAACACAGGCCAACTTCAACAATGATATCGGCACGCCCCTGACGCTGCTGGGTCTTGCGCCGCAGCATCAGGCGGCGGTGATCGAGACGGGCATGAACCACTTCGGCGAGATACGCTATCTGGGCGAGATGGTGCGGCCCGATATCGCCGTCATCACCAACGTGGGCGACGCCCACATCGAGAATCTGGGCAACACCCGGCAGGGTATTTTACAGGCCAAGTGCGAGATATTCGAGAATCTGGCGCCCAACGGCATCGCCGTCCTCAACGGCGACGATCCGCTGCTGAACACCGTCACCCTGCCGCAGACCATCCTGCGCTGCGGCAGAGGGGAGGGGTGCAGCGTCCGCGTCACCGATGTGGACGACCGGGGCATCGAGGGCATCGCCTGCACCGTCACCACCGACAAGGCCTCCTACCGGCTGGCGACCGCGTCCCCCGGCGGCTTTATGATCTACCCCATGGCCATGGCCGCCGCCATCGGCGAGGCGCTGGGTCTGACGGGAGAGGAGATCACCGCCGGTGTGGCCGCCTATGTGCCCACCGGCTCCCGGATGCACATTATTCATCTGTCAGAGGAGCGTCTGCTCATCGACGACTGCTATAACGCCAATCCGCAGGCCATGACGGAGGCGCTGAAGCTGCTGGCGGTCACACAGACCCGCCGCCGGGCGGCGGTGCTGGGCGACATGGGCGAGCTGGGCGAGCTGACCGTCTCCGCCCACCGCGCCATCGGCGCCTTGACGGGCGAGCTGCATCTGGACAGCGTCATCGCCATCGGGGAAAAGGCGCGGGATATCGTGTCCGCCGCGCCCAACGCCCAGTGGTTCCCCTCTGTGGAGGACGCGCTGCCCGCTGTCCGCGCCGCCTTTACCGGCGGCACAGCCATGCTGGTCAAGGCATCCCACGCCATGCATTTTGAAAACATCGTAAAGGAACTGGAACAGAGCTAAATGATCGACATTCGCGTGGAGGGACTGGTCAAGTCCTTCGACCTGGAAAAGAAAATACTGGACGGCCTGACATTCCAGATCGACACCGGCGAGCGTGTGGGTCTGCTGGGCCGCAACGGCGCGGGCAAGACCACACTGTTCAAGATCCTCACCGGCGAGCTGGACTACGACAGCGGCACGGTGCAGATCGCCTCCGGCCGGCGGGTGGGGCTGATCTCCCAGATCCCCGTCTATCCTGCGGGCTACACGGTGGAGGACGTGCTGCAAACCGCCTTTGCCCGGATGTTCCGCATGAAGGACGAGATGGACGAGCTGACTCTCCGCATGGAGCAGGGCGCGTCCGACGAGGCCACCCTCCGCCGCTACGGGGAGCTGAACGCCCGCTTTGAGGGACTGGGCGGCTGGGATACCGCTACGGCGGTGAACAAGGTCGCCAACGGCCTGAGCATCTCCGACGAGATGCGCACCCGCCTTTTTGAACGGCTGTCCGGCGGCGAAAAGACCCGCGTGAACTTAGGCCGCCTGATTCTGGAGGATACGGACGTTCTGCTGCTGGACGAGCCCACCAACCATCTGGACTTACAGGCCACGGAGTGGCTGGAGGAGTACCTCCGCAAGTTCCGCGGCACCGTGGTCACCATCAGCCACGACCGCTACTTCCTGGACCGCACCGTGACCCGTATCATCGAGATACAGGACGGCAAGGCGGCGTTTTACAGCGGGAATTACAGCTTTTACGCCATTGAGAAGGAGCGCCGCTATCAGGAGCGCATGAAGCAGTATCTGAAGGAGCAGGCGAAGATCCAACAGCTGGAGAAGGCCGCCGAGCAGATGCACCTGTGGGCGTTTATGGGCAACGACGCCCTGCATAAGCGGGCGTTCTCCATGGAAAAGCGCATCGAGCGGATGCGTACCACCCAGAAGCCCACCAAGGCCCGCCGTCTGGAGGCCCGCTTCCAGAGCCGGGAGTTCAAGGGCGACGAGGTCTTACAGATCAAGGGTGTCTCCAAGGCGTTCGGCGAGCGAAGGCTGTTCGAGGACGTGTACCTCCGGGTGGAGGGCGGGGAGCGTATCGCCCTGCTGGGCGAGAACGGTACCGGCAAGACCACCTTGCTGAATATGCTGGCGGGGCTGGACAGTCCCGACGCCGGTATGATCCGGCTGGGGCCGTCGGTCAAGGCGGCGTATCTGCCGCAGGTCATCCACTTCGACTACCCGGAGCGCAGCATACTGGACACCATGCTCTATGAGCTGGATATCACGCCCCAGTCGGCGCGTAACCGTCTGGCGGCGTACCAGTTCACCGGCGAGGATGTGTTCAAGTCCGTCTCCGTACTGTCCGGCGGCGAGCTGAGCCGCCTGCGGCTGTGTATGCTGATGGACGAGAGCATCAACCTCCTGATATTGGATGAGCCAACCAACCATCTGGACATCGACTCCCGGGAATGGCTGGAGCAGGCGGTGGAGGAGTTTGACGGCACACTGCTGTTCGTCAGCCACGACCGCTACTTCATCAACCGCTTTGCCACCCGCGTCTGGGAGCTGGAGGATCACGCCATCACCGATTACCCCATGGGCTTTATGCAGTACCGGCAGGTACGGGAGGAGGCGCACCGCGCCGCCCAAGCCGCCGCCGTGCCGGTGCAGCCGAAAAAGCAGGCGTCCGCCGGCCGGGGAAACCGCGCCCAGCAGGCTGCCCGCAAGCAGTTGACCATCTGCGAGACGGCCATCGCCAAGCTGGAGGCGTCTCTGGCGGCACTGGATCAGGACATGGAGGCCGCCGCCTGCGATGCGGAGAAGCTGGGCGAGCTGTACCGGCAGCATCAGGAGGTGGAGGCCGAGCTGGAGAGGGAGATGACCCGTTGGGAGGAATTGAGCCTGCAAGCAGAGGAACAGGAGATTTGATATGAGCGATATTTTATGTATTTACTATTCCCGCACCGGCAATACACGCCGCGCTGTGGAGGAGATCGCAGGTGCGCTGGACGCGGAGGTCGTGGCCATCACGGACGACCGCGACCGCAGCGGCTGGAAGGGCTATCTGCGCAGCGGCATGGACGCAATGAAGACGTCCACCAAGCCCCTGCGTCCCTTCGAGACGGCCAAGCCGCTGGAGGAGTACAAGCTGGTGATCGTGGCCAGCCCCGTGTGGGCGGGCCGCATGGCCAGCCCCATCCGCGCCCTGCTGAAGCGCCGGGGACTGGAAATGCACCGCGTGGCCTATGTGCTGACGCGGGGCAGCGACCGCCGCAGCCCGGAGGTCTACGACCAGATGGATCTCTACACCGCGGAGAAGCGGCTGTTCGCCGTGTCCCTCCGCCCCGGCAGCGAGGGCTATGACTTCTGGCGCACCGACTTCATCCAGAATGTCCAGCGCTGGCTGGAGCAGAACTGAGGGCGCTCTATGCTGGAGAAGCTGAAAGCCATTGAGGAGCGTCTGACGGAGGTGGAGCGCCAGCTGTCCGACCCGGCGGTGTACGCCGACCGGGAGCGGCTCACCGCCCTCAGCCGCGAACAGAAGGAGCTGACGCCTGTTGTGAGCTGCTACCGCGCCTACGCACAGGCGGCGCAGACGGCGGAGGACGCCGCTGCCATGCTGTCCGACCCGGAGCTGCGGGAGCTGGCGCAGGAGGAGCTGACCGCCGCCAAGGCGGACATGGAGCGTCTGACGGAGGAGCTGAAGCGCCTGCTGCTGCTCAAGGACCCCAACGACGAGAAGAACGTCATTCTGGAGATCCGCGCCGGCATCGGCGGGGAGGAGGGCGCGCTGTTCGCCGCCGACCTGCTGCGGATGTACACCATGTACGCCGAGCGCCGGGGCTGGTCACTGTCCATCGTCAACGGGAACATGACGGAGCTGGGCGGCGTCAAGGAGGTCAGCGCCGAGATCGAGGGCGCGGGCGCGTGGTCCCGCCTGAAATTCGAGGCCGGTACACACCGGGTCCAGCGCGTGCCGGAGACGGAGTCCTCCGGCCGCATCCAGACCTCCGCCGCCACCGTGGCAGTCATGCCCGAGGCGGAGGAGGTGGAGTTCACCATCGACCCCAAGGATTTGCAGATCGACACGTTCCGCTCCTCCGGCGCGGGAGGGCAGCACGTCAACAAGACGGAGTCCGCCATCCGCATCACCCACCTGCCCACCGGCACGGTGGTGGAGTGTCAGGACGAGCGCAGCCAGTACAAGAACAAGGACCGCGCCATGAAGATCCTGCGCTCCAAGCTGTACGAGGCGGAGCAGGAGCGACAGAACGCCGCCATCGCCGCCACCCGTAAAAGTCAGGTGGGCACCGGCGACCGCAGCGGGAAGATCCGCACCTACAACTTCCCGCAGAACCGCGTGACAGACCACCGGCTCACGGGGGACAACAAGAATTTCAATATCGCCGCCATCATGAACGGCGAGCTTGACAATATGATCGACGCCCTGATCCTCAACGATCAGGCGCAGAGACTGCAAGAAAGCAAGGAGGAATGACCGTGAACCAGTACAAGAAAAAGATGTATGACCTCTCCGGCCCCAAGACCGTGGAGGCGCTGAACAAGCGCCATTTCGAGGCGTACTACTGCTCCACCGCCGCCGAGGCTGTGGAGAAGGTGCTGGAGCTGACCCCGAAGACGGATGTCGTGTCCTGGGGCGGCGCCATGACCGTGGACGAGCTGGGCATCAAGCAGCGCATGGCGCAGGAGGGCTATACCCTCCTTGACCGCGACACCGCCCAGACGCCGGAGGAGAAGCAGGCCATCATGCGTCAGGCGCTGACCTGCGGCACATTCCTCATGAGCAGCAACGCCATCTCCAAGGACGGCCAGCTGGTGAACATCGACGGCAACGGCAACCGCGTGGCGGCCATGTGCTTCGGCCCCCGTCAGGTGGTGGTCGTGGCGGGGATGAACAAGGTGCTGGGTACGCTGGACGACGCCGTTGCCCGCGCCCGCAACGTGGCGGCGCCCGCCAACGCCCAGCGGTTCGGGGTCAAGACGCCCTGCGGCCTTACGGGACAGTGCGGCGACTGCACCAGCCCCGACTGCATCTGCTCCAAGCTGGTCATCACCCGGTTCTGTATGCCGGAGCGCCGCATCAAGGTCGTTCTGGTGGGCGAGGATCTGGGTCTGTAAGTAAACTGCCGAAAAGAGGAAATTTCCTTGGAAACCAAGATATTCCATCCGGAACAGGATAAAAACGCCGTGGCGGAGGCGGCGGCCATCCTCCGCCGGGGCGGTCTGCTGGGCATCCCCACGGAAACGGTGTACGGTCTGGGCGCTGACGCGCTGAACGAGGACGCGGTGCGCCGCATCTTTGAGGCCAAGGGCCGCCCGCAGGACAACCCCCTGATCATCCACGTCCCCTCGGCGGACTGGCTGGCGCGGTACTGCCAGAACGTGCCGCCCGCCGCCTACCGGCTGGCGGAACGGTTCTGGCCCGGCCCGCTGACCATGATCCTGCCTCGGCGGGACATCGTACCCCTGCGTACCACCGGAGGCCTGGAGACGGTGGGCGTCCGCTGCCCGGATCACCCCGTGACGCTGGCTATCATCGAGGCCGCCGGCGTGCCGGTGGCAGCGCCCAGCGGCAACACATCGGGCAGGCCCAGTCCCACCACCGCCCAGCACATGATGGAGGACATGATGGGCCGGATCGACGGCATCGTGGACGGCGGCCCCTGCTCCGTAGGCGTGGAGAGCACCATCATCGACCTGACGGTGCAGCCGCCCCGTCTGCTGCGTCCCGGTGGTCTGCCGCTGGAGGCGCTGGAGCAGGTACTGGGCGAGGTGGCGGTAGACGACGCGGTGCGCCGCAAAATGGGGGAGGGGGAGCGTCCCCGCGCTCCCGGTATGAAGTACCGCCACTACGCGCCCAAGGCCGCCGTCACGGTGGTCACCGGCCCCGCCCGCCGCAGCGCCGCCTACATACGGGAGCATCTGCCGCAGGGGGCGGGCGTCATCTGCTTTGATGAGTACGCCCCGCAGTTTACCGGCCATATTGTCCATCGGCTGGGGTCTGTGGACGACAAGCTGGCACAGGCGCAGCACGTTTTCGACGCGCTGCGCACCTTCGACGATACGGATGTGACGGAGATCTACGCCCAGTGTCCCGATGAATCCGGTCTGGGTCTTGCGGTGTCCAACCGCCTGAAAAAGGCCGCCGGCTTCCATGTAGTGGATGTGTCGCCGCTGGTCATCGGCTTCACCGGCCCCACCGGCGCGGGCAAGACCAGCGCGCTCCGGGCACTGGAGCGTCTGGGCGGACTGGTGCTGGACTGCGACGCCGTGTACCATGAGCTGCTGCGCACCGACGAGTCCCTGCGCGGTGCCATCACCGGCGCCTTCGGCCCGGTGTTCGGCGCAGACGGCGCGCTGGATCGGCAGAAGCTGGGCACCGCCGTGTTCGGTGACCCGGCCGCCATGGAAAGGCTGAACGCCATCATCTTTGACCGCCTGCCCCGTGAGCTGCTGCGCCGCATCAACGACAGCGACGCGCCGCTGATCGGTATCGACGCCATCAATCTGGTGGAGAGCGGCCTGTCCCGCCTTTGCCGCCGCACCGTGGCGGTGCTGGCGCCTGCGGAAACGCGGGTACGCCGCATCATGGCCCGGGACGGCATACCGGAGGACTACGCCCGGCTGCGGGTGCAGGCCCAGAAGCCCGACGACTTTTACCGCGCCCACTGCACCGACGTGCTGGTGAACGACGCCGCCACACCGGATGCATTTGAATCCATAGCCTATCAGAGATTACAACATATTTTTGAGGAGGAAACTGACCATGAGTGAGGAACTGAAGAACCTGAAGAAGCAGCTCCTGAAGGACGAGCGCAACGGCTACGATGTGCTGAGCGCCTCCGAGCTGGAGAAGATGGAGGCGTACTGCACCGTCTACAAGGCATTTCTGGATGCCGGTAAGACGGAGCGACTCAGCGCCCGCGCCGCCATTGCACTGGCGGAGAAGCACGGCTTCGTGGCCTACAAGCGGGGCATGGCGCTGTCCGCCGGCGACAAGGTCTATACCTGCAACCGAAACAAGGGCCTGATGCTGGCCGTCATCGGCCGCCGCAGTCTGGCGGAGGGCGCCCAGATCGCTGCCGCCCATATCGATTCCCCCCGTCTGGATCTGAAGCCCAATCCCCTGTATGAGGACAGCGAGCTGGCCTACTTCAAGACCCATTACTACGGCGGCGTCCGCAAGTACCAGTGGGTCACCATTCCTCTGGAGCTGCGGGGCACCGTGGTGCTGACCGACGGCACCGTGGTGGACGTCTGCATCGGTGAGGGCAACGAGCCCAAGCTGGTCATCACCGACCTGCTGCCCCATCTGGGCGCGGAGCAGGGCAAGAAGCCTCTGAGCGAGGCCATCCCCGGCGAGACGCTGAACATCCTGCTGGGCAGCCGTCCTCTGGGCGACGACGAGGACAGCGACCGCGTGAAGATGCAGGTCCTCAAGCGCCTGTACGACAAGTACGGCATCACCGAGGCGGACTTCGCCTCCGCCGAGCTGGAGACGGTACCAGCCGTCAACGCCACCGATATCGGTCTGGACGCCAGCCTCATCGGCGCCTACGGCCACGACGACCGCGTCTGCGGCTTCGCCGCTTTGCAGGCGCTGCTGGACATCGGCACGCCGGAGAAGACCGCCGTGTGCGTGCTGGCTGACAAGGAGGAGATCGGCTCCATGGGCGTCACCGGCATGCAGTCCGCCGCCTTTGATACCTTCATGAACGACCTGTGCGACAGCCAGAACGTGGCGCTCCGTGTCTGCTACGAGAACGCCTTCTGCCTGTCCGCCGACGTGACCGCCGCCTACGACCCCAATTTTGCCGACGTGTACGAAAAGCGCAACGCCTCCTTCCTCAACCACGGCGTGGGTCTGTGCAAGTACACCGGCGCACGGGGCAAGTCTGGCTCCTCCGACGCCGACGCCGAGACGGTGGGCTATGTCCGCGGCGTGCTGGATAAGGCCGGTATCCGCTGGCAGATCTGCGAGATGGGCAAGATCGACGCCGGCGGCGGCGGCACGGTGGCCCAGTTCATGGCCAACCGCAACATCACCACGCTGGACGCCGGTGTGCCTGTGCTGAGCATGCACGCCCCCTTCGAGGTGGTGGCCAAGCTGGACTGCTACGAGACGTACCGCACCTGCAAGGCTCTGTACGAGGCTCTGTAAGCAGCAAGCCCTACAAGCAAAAAAAGAGAGACGGCGCAGCCGTCTCTCTTTTTTTGCTTATTTTTCCGGGGTGTCGTTGTCCTCGATCTTCCCTGGCATAGAGGGGAACATGGCGTTGATGAAACTGGCCATTTTGCTGTGCTCGGCGTACCATTCGCCGTGCTCCGCCTCCAAGCGCTCCTTGTCGCCGTAGTTCTCCAGCGCGTGGCACGTCTCCACATAGGCCTTCTGCATCTGGCGGATGCGGGCGCTCATGTGCTGCAAAAGGCTCATGACCTTGGCGGGGCGGTCGCGGAAGTATTTCCCAAAGTTGTCGAAGGAGATCTCACTGACCACCAGCGGCTCCAGCGCCACCACCGTGGTGTTCCGGGGCCGGGATTCCAGAAAGCTGATGACGTTAAAGAAGTCGCCCTCCCGCAGCGTCACCACCTCCACCTCGTCAGGCTTGCCGTAGTCGGTGTATATCCCCACGCTGCCGTAGAGGATATTGTACATATTCATCTCCATCTCGCCGGGTCTGCAAACGATCTGACCCTTCTTGAACCTGCGCTCTCCTGTGTTGGGCATATACCATACCTCCTGCCATTTATCATTTTAATTACTCTGCCGTTATTTTATCATATCCGCCCCGGCCTTGTCGATACTTCTTCTTGCCAAACGCGCCGGAAAGTGGCATACTGTTGCAGGTAAATACGCACAAAAGGAGATATTTCCGTATGGATCACTTTCATATAGCCCTTTCTGAGGATCAGCTCCGCGCCGTCAGCTCCATCGGCCTTGCCCATGTGGGCGACGCCGTGTATGAACTGCTGGTGCGCACATGGCTGTGCGCCCACGGTAAGGCCACCGGCAAGGACCTGCACCGCGCCGCCATCGCGCTGGTCTGCGCCCCGGAGCAGGCCCGACGCGCCCAGCGCATCCTGCCGCTGCTGACGGCGGAGGAGGATACGGTGTTCAAGCGTGGCCGCAACGCCGCCGTCCACGCCATCCCCAAGAACGCCACCACCGCCCAGTACCACCAGGCCACGGCGCTGGAGTGCCTGCTGGGCTGGCTGTACCTGCGGGGAGACACCGACCGCGTCAGCGCGCTGTTCGACGTGATGATGGAGGAGGATTGATATGCCCTTAGACGCTATCTGTCTGCAAGGCGTGGTGGGGGAGCTTACCCCCCAGCTCACCGGCAGCCGCATCGAAAAAATACAGCAGCCCGCACGGGATCAGATCATTCTCCTGCTGCGGGGCAGCCGCCGTTTGTTCCTCAACGCCGGCGCCAACCAGCCCCGCATCCACCTGACGGAGCAGCTGCGGGATAACCCGTCCCAGCCGCCGATGTTCTGTATGCTCCTGCGCAAGCACCTGTCCGGCGGCATCATCGAGTCCATCCGGCAGGAGCCGCTGGAGCGTGTGGTGACGCTGACCGTGCTGGCCTCCGACGAGCTGGGGGAGCGCAGCCGCTTTACGCTGGTGTGGGAGGGGATGCCCCGCCGCGCCAATCTCATCCTCTGCGACAGGGACGGCCGCATCATCGACTGTCTGCGCCGCGTGGATCTGGAGGCGGAGCAGGACCGGCAAGTGCTGCCGGGGCTTTTTTACCGCCTGCCCACCCGGCAGGATAAGCGCTCGCCACTGTCCGTGACGGAGGAGGAATTCACCGCCCTGCTGGGGCGCGCCGCACCGGACGCGCCGCTGGACGGCTGGCTGCTGAACACCTTCACCGCCGTATCCCCGCTGGTGGCACGGGAACTGACAGTCCGCGCCTGCGGCAGCACCGACGCCCCCGTATCGCAGGGGAGCGCCCTGTGGGAAGTGTTCTCCCGGTGGCAAAAGGCTGTGCATGAAAATGCCTTTACACCGACGCTTATCAAACGGAACGGGTCGCTGGCGGACTTTACCTACGGCCCTGTTACCCAGTATGGCACCTACGCGGAGACGGAGGTCTATGACAGCTTTTCCCACCTGCTGGACGACTTCTATGAAAAGCGGGAGCAGGCGGAGCGGGTGAAGCAGAAGGGACGGGATCTGCTGAAGACTGCCACCACTGCCCGTGACCGTGTGCGGCGCAAGCTGGCGGCGCAGGAGAAGGAGCTGACCGCCTGTCTGGACAGGGATCACCTGCGGATCTGCGGCGAACTGATCACCGCCAACCTCTACCGCATGGAGCGGGGGCAGAGCCGCCTCACCGCCCAGAACTACTACGACGAAAACTGCGCCGACATGGATATCCCGCTGGATGTCCGGCTGTCGCCGCAGGAGAACGCCGCCCGGTACTTCAAGCAGTACGCCAAGGCCAAGACGGCGGAGAAATACCTGACCGCCCAGCTGCAAAGGGGCGGAGAGGAGCTGCAATATCTGGAGAGCGTTTTACAGGAGTTGGCGCAGGCCGAATCGGAGCAGGACTTCAACGATATCCGCACGGAGCTGACGGACGGCGGCTACCTGCGGGGGCGGGGCAAAAAGCAGCCCGGCTTCCAGCGCGCCTCCAAGCCACGGGAGTTCCGCTCCTCCGCGGGACTGCGTATCCTCGTGGGACGCAACAACCGGCAGAATGACCGCCTGACCACCAAGGACGCCGATAAGCGGGACATCTGGCTCCATACCCAGAAGATCCACGGCAGCCATGTGATCCTCTGCACCGGCGGCGCGGAGCCGGACGAGCAGAGTCTTATGGAGGCCGCGTCGCTGGCGGCATACTTCTCTCAGGCGCAGGGCAGTACCAAGGTGCCGGTGGACTATACGCCGGTGAAATTTGTAAAAAAGCCCGCCGGTGCCAAGCCGGGCATGGTGGTCTACTCCACCTACCAGACCATGCTGGCCGACCCGGACGAGGAGTTGGTCAAGCGCTTGGCCGGGAAATGATATTTGCACAAAAGACCGCCTGCGCGCCAGTCGCGCAGGCGGTCTTTTGCCATCTTACAGCTCCACGGTCTTCGTGGCGATGTTCTCGCAGAACACCCGGTCGTGCTCCACGAACAGCAGGGTAGGCCGGAATGCCTGCAGCAGCTCCTCGATCTGGATGCGGGAGAGAACGTCGATGTAGTTCAGCGGCTCGTCCCAGACGTACAGATGGGCGGACTGGCACAGGCTTCGGGCCAGCAGCACCTTTTTCTTCTGCCCGGCGGAGTAGTCGCCCATATCCTTCTCGAACTGCACCCGCTCGAAGCCAAGCTTCCGCAGGATGGTCAGGAACAGGCTCTCATCGAGACCGTACCCGGCGGCGTAGTCCCGCAGCCCGCCCCGCAGACCGGAGGCGTCCTGCGGCACGTAGGAGATGACCAGCCGACTGGCTGTCTCCAAAGTGCCGGAATAGGGGATATCCTGCCCGCACAGCAGCTTGAGGATGCTGGACTTGCCGCAGCCGTTTGCCCCACACAGCGCCACGCGGTCGCCCTGCGCTACGGAAAAGGATACGCCGCTGCACACAGGCCCGCCGCCGTAGTCGATGGACACCTCCCGCAGCGCTGCCAGCCGCTGGGCGTGGTGGGTCAGCGGGTGCAGCTTCAAAGCATCGCTGCGCTCGATGTCCTTCAGCAGCGCGGACTTCTCCTCAATGGCGTTTTGCTGCCGCCGTTCCAGATTTTTCCGCCGCTGCTGCATCCGCCGGGACTGCTCGGCGACGAAGTCGCGGCCACCCATGGCGTCGGCGAGCCCCTTGACCTTGGCGGAGTTTTTCCCGATCTTTGTCCCCTCCACCCGGTCGGCCCAGTCGCTGGACTGCCGCGCCGCCTCCTTCAGCCGTCCGATCTCCTTTTTGAGCCGCTCATTCTGCGACAGCTCAAAGGCATCCTGACGCCGCTTGTTCTCGTACCACGAGGAAAAATTTCCCTTCTGCACCTCGATGCTGCTGCGGTTGATGGACAGAATGTGATCCACACAGCCGTCCAGAAAGGCACGGTCGTGGGACACCAGCAGGAAGCCCTTTTTGCCGCGGAGATAGCGGCTTACCAGCGCCCGCCCCACCTGATCCAGATGGTTGGTGGGCTCGTCGATGAGGAGAAAGCGGTTTTCCCGGGAAAAGAGCATGGCCAGCAGGAGCTTGGACTGCTCACCGCCGGACAGCGTGGAAAAGGGACGGTACAGTGCGTCCTCCGATACCTCCAGCGGCGCCAGCTCCCGCAGGAACCGCCACGGGGCCACGTCGGGACAGATGCGCTCCAGCAGCTCCATGGGACACAGCGACGGATCCTCCACGGCGTAGGGGAAGTAGTCGAAGCCCACGCTGGCGTGTATCGTACCTTGATAGGGATACCTTCCCTCTAAGAGCCGCAGCAGCGTGGTTTTGCCCCGCCCGTTGCGGCCCGTCAGCCCCAGCCGCCAGTCGGTGTCCAGCTGAAAGCTGACGTTTTCAAAGATGTTGTCGTAGCTGCCTTCATAGCAGAACGTCAGGCCGGATACTTTAATAATGGACATAGTCATGCCTCCTATACGAAAAAATGGCTGCGGGAAACAGCTCCCACAGCCAAAAACGCACACCACACCCGCCGATAGGCAGGCTATGACCACGCACAGAGCCGAGAGATACGCCAATTTCCCGCGAAAGGCACAACGAACAGGACGGTCAGCACCGCCCGATACAATGTCGTGCCGTAGTTCAGCAGGAAATCAGGTTCATCCTCTCAACTCCTCTCTTATTTTTTCTTATCCTACCACACGCGCCGCAAAAAAGCAACCTCTGCCGCCGTATTTGCCCCGCGCAACCTGAAGTTGCCTGAAATTTCCCGCTTTTTTTGCCGCGCAACCTGAAGTTGATAGACATTTTCTTCACCATCTGCTATGCTGTCCACAGAAAGAAGGTGACGCGATGCGCAGAGTGATCCCGTTCGCGCCGTGGCAGACGGCGTATTTCCTCCGCTGGCTGCGGGACATGTCCCGCAGGGGATGGGAGCTGCAAACGATCAAGGGCGTAAAAGCGGTCTTTGTCCCCGCCGCGTCCGGAGAGCAGACCTACGCCCTGTTCCCGGAGGGCGCAGCCCCGCAGGAGCTGGACGAGCTGTTCCGCCGCCTGGAGGAGGGCAGCCTCACGGCGCCCCCGGCGCTGGACCGTCCCATGCCCGGCAGCCTGACCCTGCCGGAGGACCCGCGCCTTGCCAGGCTGGTGGGGGAGATCGGCCCCTATAAGTACATCCAGCTGCTCTACCAGCTCCGCCGTGACAATGGCTGGGAGGAGGTCTGCGATTGGGGCGGCCTGTGCATCATGCGCAGCACCCGTCCGGACGCCGTGCCGCCGCCCCGCCTGCCGGAGTTGGCCGAAAACGCAAGGCTGCACCGGAAAGGGCAGACGTCCACCGCCGCCATGAATCTGGGCTTCCTGCTGTCGCTGCCGTTTCTGGCGGTGCTGAAGGACACCGGCCTGCTGTTCTGGCAGAAACTGGCGGCCGCCGCGGCGCTGGTGGCGGCGGCCTGCTTCGCCGTGGATCGCGTGCTGTTCCATGGCGTCCTGTCCCCGGAGAAGTGGGACGATATGTCCTACGAGGAGTGCCTGCACCGTGCCGCCGGCCGGACGGTGCTGCTGTACGTCATCGTCGTTGCCGCGCCCATCGCGGCCCTGCTGTACTCTTTCCTGTCGCTGCTGCGGACGTGAACCCATGCAAAAAGACCGCCCACGGGCGGTCTTTTTTGCGTGGATGCGGGTGGGATGCTTATGTGGTCTCCGTTCCGTCCTCGCGGAACAGCAGGGTGATGCACCACAAGCCTGCGATGCCCACCAGCGTATAGATGATGCGGCTGACCGCGCCGGTCTGTCCACCGAACAGGAACGCCACGCAGTCGAAGCTGAAAAGCCCCACGCTGCCCCAGTTCAGCGCGCCGATGACCACGAGGATCAGCGTGATACGGTCTACGATCTTCATGAAAGTCCCTCCTTGTGTGCAAGACTGCTTTCTCCCGTAGTCTTTCCCGGCAGCCCGGCAGATATGCACAAAAATTTGTCAGCTGACCTGAAATAATTTGAAAACCGATTGCAAACGCCGGGGATTTTTGGTACTATGACCAGTAGGAACAAGACCCCGCACCTTTTGATCAAAAACAGGAGGAACACCATGAACAAGAAATTCGAAAAGCTGGGCTTTTATCCCGCCGACATCCTGCTGCCCAAGGGACAGGACATGACCAAGTGGGCCGTGGTGGCCTGCGACCAGTTCACCTCTGAGCCGGAGTACTGGCAGGCGGTGGAGGAGAAGGTGGGCGACGCCCCCTCCACGCTGCGTCTCATCCTGCCCGAGGCCAATCTGAAGGCTCCCAACGTGGACGAGTATATTGACGATATCAACGCCGCCATGCGCAAGTACATGGCAGACGGCGTGTTCGAGACGCTGACCGACTCCCTGCTCTACATTGAGCGGCAGCAGTCCGACGGCCGCATCCGCCACGGCCTTATCGGCATGGTGGATCTGGATGCCTACGACTTCACCCCCGGCTCCGGCGCACTGATCCGCGCCACCGAGGGTACGGTGCTGGATCGCATCCCGCCCCGCGCCCGCGTCCGCCGCAACGCCCCCATCGAGCTGCCCCACGTCATGCTGCTCATCGACGACCCCGGCAAGACCGTTATCGAGCCGCTGACCGCTGCCGCCGGAACCATGGAGAAGATCTACGACTTCGACCTGATGCAGAACGGCGGCCACATCGTGGGATACAAGCTGTCCGACAAACAGATCGACGCCGTGGCCGCCTCTCTGGAGGGTCTGACCACCGACGAGGCCATGCAGAAGAAGTACGGCGTGTCCGGCGTGGCGCCGCTGCTGTTCGCCGTGGGCGACGGCAACCACTCTCTGGCCACCGCCAAGGCCTGCTATGAGGAGCAGAAGAAGGGCAAGACCCCCGAGGAGTATCTGGCTCTGCCCGCCCGCTACGCGCTGGTAGAGGTGGTCAACAACCACGACGATGCCCTGCAGTTCGAGCCCATCCACCGCGTGCTGTTCGGCGTGGATCACCAGAAGTTCATGGACGCCTTCCGCGCCGCCTATCCCAACGCCTACGAGGGCAAGGGCGACGGTCACACCATCGAGTTCGTGTGGAACGGCGAGAGCCACTTCATCACTGTGCCTGATCCCAAGGTGCAGCTGGCTGTGGGCACGCTCCAGAGCGTCATCGACCAGTACCTGAAGGACAACGGCGGCGAGGTGGACTACATCCACGGCGACGACGTGACCCGCGAGCTGGGCAGCAAGCCCGGCAACATGGGCTTCCTGCTGCCCGCCATGGGCAAGGAGCAGCTGTTCAAGACCGTCATGGCCGACGGCGTGCTGCCCCGCAAGACCTTCTCCATGGGTCACGCCCAGGATAAGCGCTACTACATCGAGGCCCGCAAGATCGTCAAGTAACAAAACGTTTCGCAGAAAAGCGCCCAGCGGGCGCTTTTTTGCCGGGAGGAGCTATGGAACTGACCCTTCACGCCCCCGCCAAGGTGAACCTGACGCTGATCGTCGGCGCCCGCCGCGGCGACGGGTACCACGATGTGTCCACCGTCATGCAGACCGTGGGGCTGTACGACACCCTGACGCTGACAGAAGGCGGCAGCGGCCTGACGCTGACCTGCACCGACCCCGATCTTCCGACAGACGGCTCCAATCTGGTGCTGCGCGCCGCCGCACTGTTCTGTCAGGAGCTGCACCTGCCTGTACCTGACCTGCACCTGCATCTGCAAAAGCGCATCCCGTCGCAGGCGGGACTGGGCGGCGGCAGCAGCGATGCCGCCGCCGTGCTGCGGGCGCTGCGATCCCTGTACGCGCCCGAGGTGCCGGACGCGGAGCTGGAGAGAATGGCCGCCGCGCTGGGCAGCGATGTGCCGTTCTTCATTCGGGGCGGCACCGCGCTGGCCACCGGCAGGGGGGAGCAACTGACGCCGCTGCCCCGGCTGACGGACGGCTGGTTCGTGGTGGTCAAGCCGCCGGAGGGCTTCTCCACACCGGCCATGTACCGCCGGTTGGATGAGCTGCCGTCCCAGCCGCCCCGGCCGGACGGCATGACCGCCGCGCTGGATGCAGGGGAGCTTCGCGCCGTAGCGGCGGCGCTGTGCAACAGCTTCGAGCGTGCCATTCCACCGGACAGCGCCGTGTGGGTGATCCGGGAGACGCTGCGGGCGCAGGGCGCGCTGGCCGCCATGCTCAGCGGCAGCGGCAGCGCCGTGTTCGGCCTGTTCGACCGGGAGGACGCCGCCTATGCCGCTGCTGAGGTACTGCGGGAGCACTGGCCGCTGACATTTGCGGCACAGCCTGTATAAAACGCAAAAACACCGTCCAAAATGTAGGAAATTCCTACATAGGACGGTGTTTTTTATGCGTAAATGTTCGTTTCTGACATTGGAGCTGGCTATCCTGATGGCGTTGGCGGTCACGCTGCTGTGGGGGGCGTGGTCCCTCCACCGGCAGGACGACTTGCAGGAGAAGATGATCCGCCTCCATGTTATCGCCAACTCCGACAGCGACGCTGATCAGACCCTGAAGCTCCACGTGCGGGACGCGGTGCTCCGACGCGCCGAGGATATCCTGCGGCGATCCGCCGACATGACCGAGGCCCGTGCCCACCTGCGGGACAGCCTGCCCGCCATCGGGGACGCCGCCGCGCAGGAGCTGGCAGCGCAGGGCAGCGGCTACTCTGTCTCTGTCTCATTGGAGGATGCGGAGTTTCCCTGCAAGACCTACGACGGCTTTGCCCTGCCCGCCGGGGAATATCTGGCGCTCCGGGTGGTCATCGGCGCGGGGGAGGGGCAAAACTGGTGGTGCGTGGTGTATCCGCCTCTGTGTACCGCTGCCGCCTGTGAGCTGGAGGGTGTGGCGCTGGACGGCGGCATGACGGCGGACGACCTGTCCCTCATGACCGGGGAAAACGCCGGGTATGTGCTGCGCTTCCGCTCGCTGGAGCTGTGGGAGCGCCTGCGGCAGTGGCTGGGCAAATAAACGATGATAGTGAATAATTTTCCGACAATACCGAACGGCACACCTTGCACGACAGTACCGTTATCCTGTAAAATGGAGAACGTATTTTACGGGAGGAGGGATCGATATGGACGCACACCGCAGGCGGCCGCTGTGCCGGGTATGTCTGATGGCGCTGGCGCTGGTGCTGCTGTTCCTCCTGTCCTTCGTGTGGGGGCGGTACGACGTGCCGCTGGGACAGGTGGTGCGTATCCTCCTCTCCCGTGTGTTCGCCGTGGCGCAGACGTGGACGGACAACATGGCCATCGTGGTGTGGAACGTCCGGATGCCCCGTATTCTGCTGGCGTGTCTGGTGGGCTGCGCCCTGTCCGCCGCCGGTACCGGCTACCAGACGGTGTTCCAGAATCCCATGGCGGCGCCGGATATTCTGGGCGCCTCCTCCGGCGCCTGCTTCGGCGCGGCACTGGCCATCCTGACGGGGCAGAGCAGCGTGATGGTCACGGTGTTTGCGTTCCTGTCCAGTCTGCTGACGGTGGTGCTGGTCTATCTCATCGGCAGCCATACGCGGGGCAACCGCGTGGTCAGCATTCTGCTGGCGGGCATCATGGTGGGGTCGCTGTTCTCCGCCGGTACGTCCTACATAAAGCTGGTGGCCGACCCCAGCAACCAGCTGCCCCAGATCACCTACTGGCTCATGGGCAGCCTGTCCGGTACCCGGATGAAAACGGTAGGGTTCGCCGCCGTCTGCATGGCGGTGGGGCTTATGCCGCTGCTTCTGCTGCGCTGGCGCATGAACCTGCTGACCCTGTCGGCGGACGAGGCGCGCTCCATGGGCGTCAACACCGACCGTCTCCGGCTGGTGGTGATCCTCAGCGCCACGGTGCTCACCGCCGCCAGCGTCTCCGTCTCCGGTATGATCGGCTGGGTGGGCCTGGTGATCCCGCACCTCAGCCGCCGCCTGGTGGGCAACGACTGCCGGTATCTTCTGCCCATGTCCATGGTGTTCGGCGCGGCCTTTTTGCTGCTGGTGGACAACCTTGCCCGCTGCCTGACGGCGGTGGAGATCCCCATCGGCATCCTGACGGCCTTTGTAGGCGCGCCCTTCTTCGTCTATCTGATGATAAAGGGGGATGATCGCCTGTGAACCTGACCGTCAACGACCTGTCCTACACCTACCGCGGCGGCCATACCGCCCTGCAAAGCGTGTCCTTTACGGCGCGGCAGGGAGAACTGCTGTCCGTCCTCGGCCCCAACGGCGCGGGAAAAAGCACGCTGTTTCGCTGCATCCTCGGCGGCCTGCCGGACTACGGCGGCGCCATTTTGCTGGACGGGCGGGACGCCCGGACACTGGATCAGCGGGCGCTGGCGGCGCATATCGCCTACATCCCTCAGATACACCGCCCCACCTTCGGCTACTCCGTGCTGGATACGGCGCTGATGGGGCTGACCCGTCAGTTCTCGCCGTTTCGCTCCCCCTCCGCCGCCCAGGAGGAGCAGGCCATGGCCGCATTGGAACAAATGGGCGTGGCGCAGCTGGCGCGGCGCAGCTTTTCGGAGCTGTCCGGCGGCGAGCAGCAGCTGGTGCTTATCGCCCGCGCCCTGTGCCAGCAGGCGGATATTCTGGTGATGGACGAGCCGACCTCCTCGTTGGACTACGGCAACCAGCTGCGGGTGCTGCGGTGCGTCAAGGAACTGGCACGCCGCGGCTATACCGTGATCCTCTCCACCCACGATCCCCAGCACGCCCTGCGGTTTGCGGACTGCGTGCTGGCACTGTCCGGCGGCGGCGTGGCTGCCTTCGGCGGGGCGCGGGACGTGCTGACGGCGGAGCTGCTCCACCGTCTCTACGGCGTGGACGCCGTGCTGCTGGATACGGCGCACGGCCCCGCCATCGTACCGAAGGGAGGCGTGGACAATGTTCCGCTGGACAGATGAAGGGATCCGCTTTATGGCGGACGCCGCCGGTGAGACGGACTTTCACCGCCGTCTGGCAGCGGAGCTGCTGCCGTATCTGACCCCGGAGGACGCCGTCTGCGACGCAGGCTGCGGCCTTGGGTATCTGTCGCTGGCACTGTCGCCCCATGTCCGCACCGTCACAGCGGTGGAGCGGGACCGGCGTGCGCTGGCGGTGCTGGAGCGGGAACTGGCGCTTCGGCATATTGAGAATGTGCAGACCTGCTGTGAGGATGTGTTTGCCCACCGGCCGGAAAAGCCCTACGACGCCATGGTGTTCTGCTTCTTCGGCAGTATGGACGAGATACTCGCTGCCGCCAAGACACAGTGCCGCGGCAAAGTCATCGCTGTCAAACGCGACCAGACCGCCCACCGCTTTACGGTGACGCGGCAGCCGCTGGGCGGCAGCCATGGACTGGAGTCTGCCTGCCGCCGTCTGGAGGAGCTGGGCATCCCCTACGAGCTGCAGCAGACGGCGTTCCGCTTCGACCAGCCCTTCCGCAGTTTGGAGGACGCCCGGTGCTTCTTTGCCCTGTACCGCCGGCAGGACGACGCCGCCCTCATCACGGAGGAGCTTCTCTGCACGAGATTGGAGGCAACGGGTGACGCCGCCTTCCCGTGGCGGCTGCCAAGCCTCCGCCCGGCGGGGATACTGGTATTTGATGCGTTGAACATTCCGGAAATGCCGAAAAACAGAGCAGAACCGGAAGAAAAACCGGAGTAAAACCGGAATATAGTTATAAAAAATTAGGAGAAGAACGAAAATGAATGGAAAGAAATGGATAGCGCTGCTGCTGGCGCTGGTCATGTCCGTGTCGCTGTTTGCCTGCGGCGCCCAGCCGGAGACGAATAACGGCGACAGCCAGAATACCGGTGACGAGGCTGTGACCCGTGTGTTTACCGATTCCTGCGGCCGCGAGGTCACGGTGCCTGCGAACGTGGAGAAGATCGCCGTTTCCGGCCCGCTGGCGCAGATCGTGGTGTTCGCGATGGCGCCCGACAAGCTGGTGGGCATCGCCAATGCGTGGGACGAGAGTGCCGCTCAGTTTCTGGATACGAAGTACTACGACCTGCCCATGCTGGGACAGCTCTATGGCGGCAAGGGTGAGATGAATCTGGAGACGCTGCTGGCCGCCGCACCGGATGTGGTCATCGATGTGGGCGAGCCCAAGGGCAGCATCGTGGAGGACATGGATGCCCTGCAGGAGCAGACCGGTATCCCCTTCGTCCATATCGACGCCTATCTCGCCTCTATGGACAACACCTACGCCATGCTGGGCGACCTGCTGGCCATGCCCAACGAGGCGCAGGGGCTGGCGGACTACTGCCGCTACGCCTATGACCGCGCCGTGGAGATCGCGAACAGCGTGGAGAAGGTGAATCTTCTGTACATCACCGGGGACGAGGGCCTGAACGTCATCGCCAAGGGCTCCTATCACGCCGAGGCCATCGACCTGCTGGCCAACAACCTGGCCGTGGTGGAGGAGCCGTCCAGCAAGGGCACCGGCAACGAGGTGGACATGGAGCAGATCCTCAAATGGAACCCGGATGTGATCCTGTTCGCTCCCGGCAGCATCTACGCCTCCGTGGGCAGCAACGAGAACTGGCAGACCGTCACCGCCATCAAGAACGGCGCCTATTACGAGGTGCCTATGGGTCCCTACAACTGGATGGGCTTCCCGCCCAGCGTCCAGCGGCTGCTGGGTATGACGTGGATGGCCAAGATCCTGTACCCCGATGCGGCGGACTATGACCTGTACACCGAGGTCAGTACCTACTTCCAGATGTTCTACCACTGCGAGCTGACCCAGGCGCAGTACGATGCACTGATGGGCGGCTCTGCGCATCTGAACGGTCAGGCGGCGTGACCTGTACACATTGAAAAAGGACACCCAGCGGCATTTGTGTGCCGCTGGGTGTACGTGAACAGCCGCTGCGGCGGCGGGAGGAGAGTCCATGCATACCATTTTTCAGACGCTGGTGTACCAGCGGGAGAAGGGCCATGACGCGGTGCTGGCCACCATCATCTGGGACGACGGCTCCGCGCCCCGGGGCAAGGGCAGCCAGATGCTGGTGGGGAAGGACGGCCTGTTGGCCGGCACCATCGGCGGCGGCGCCGTGGAGGGGCAGGCCATCGCCCTTGCACAGGAGATGCTGCATAGCGGCGCGGACAGCCGTACCCACGAATTCCGTCTGCGCCGGGACGGCAGCGCCCAGAGCACCGGTATGGTCTGCGGCGGCGATGTGACCGTGTACTTCCGCCGCATCCCGGCGGCGGACGGCGCGTGGGACGCGCTGGCAGCGGAGGTGCTGCGGCGGCTCGGCGCACGGGAGCGGGGCTGGCTGGTGCAGCCGCTGGATGGTGCAATGCCCTATCTGTCGGACAACGATGCTGACAAGGAAAACTGCTTTACAATGCCGCTGCCCATCGGCGAGCGGGCATTGATCTTCGGCGCGGGGCATATCGCCCGTGCGCTGGTGCCTCTGCTTTGTACCGTGGGCTTCCGGCCAGTGGTGTTCGACGACCGGCCCCAGTTCGCCACCCGGGAGCGATTCCCGCAGGCGGATCAGGTCATCTGCGGCGACTTCACCCGCATCGGTGACTATCTGACCGTGGGGGCGGAGGACTTTGTGGTCGTCATGACCAACGGCCACGAGTACGATTTTCAGGTGCAGGTACAGGTGCTGCGGGGCGAGACAGCCTATGTGGGCGTCATTGGCTCCCGGAAGAAAACGGCCTTCGTCAACCAGCGCCTGCGGGAGGCGGGGATCTCCGAGGAGGCCATCGCCTTTGTGCATACGCCGGTGGGCACGGCCATCAAGGCAGTGACGCCGGAGGAACTGGCGGTGTCCATTGCCGGGGAAATGATCCTTGTGCGGGCCACCCGCCGCGAGGCCAACGGGGAGGTACACCATGGCTGCCCCATGCACTGACCATCTGTTCCTGACGGGGCGAAGGGGCGTGGGAAAATCTACGCTGCTGCGCTGCCTGCTGGAGGGGAAAAGACCGGGCGGCTTCTTTACCCTGCGGGTGGAGGGCGTCTTTGACCGTCCCTCCATCCATCTGCTGCGGGCAGCATCGAAAGAGGGCCCCACACAGGAGAATCTGGTCTGCCTCTGCGGCGAGCAGCGGCCGGAGCGGTTTGATTTGCTGGGTGTGGCGGCGCTGGCGGATACGGCGAACTGCGAGGTCATCGTCATGGATGAGCTGGGGCCTGCGGAGGCGGCGGCGCAGCGCTTTCAAGCGGCGGTGCTGGCGGCGCTGGACGGCGAAACGCCGGTATACGGCGTTTTGCAGCAGGCGGACAGCGCGTTTTTGCGCCAGGTGGCGGCACATCCGCGGGTGCGGGTGGTCACGGTGACGGAGGAGAACCGGGACGCGCTGCGGCATCAACTCGGCATCGAAAAGTAGATTAAGAAGGGAGCACCTCCGCCGCTCCGCACGAGAACGTGCGGAGCGGCGGAGGTGCGCTCTTTTTTTGCGCCGTGTGGGGATTGTCCTTTCCTTTGGACAGTGGATACGGTATAATAAGCACAAAAAGCCGTGATCGGGCGGCGCAGGCTGAAAGCGGGGGAGCGGAATGAAATTACAGATATGGATGGGACGAGCGGGTGCCGGAAAGAGCCGGCTGGTGCTGGAGACGCTGGAGAAGCAGCGGCGGCAGCGCCCGCAGATTCTGCTGGTGCCGGAGCACGCCTCCCACGAGGCGGAGCTGGATCTCTGCCGCGTCTGCGGCCCCACAGCCAGCCGTGACGCGGAGGTACTGAGCTTCCGGAACCTGGCCACCCGGGTGCTGTCTCAGACCGGCGGCTTGGCGGATGTGACGCTGGACAACGGCGGCAAGCTGCTGACCATGCGGCGGGCGCTGCAGGAGGTCAGCGGACGGCTGACGGTATTTGCCCGCCCCTCCCAGCGCCCGGCGTTTCTGCGGCAGCTGGTGGCGCTGGCGGATGAACTGTATGCCTACCGTGTGACGCCGGCGGCACTGATGGAGCAGGTGTCCGACATGGACGGCGCGGCAGGGGAAAAGCTGCGTTCAGCGGCGCTGATCTACGGCGCCTACGATGCGCGCCTCCATGGAGAGGGAATAGACGCCCGCTCTCGGGTGCAAAAGCTGTGCGACGCCCTGCCGGGCTCGGACTATCTGGTGGGGAAGGACGTCTATGTGGACGGCTTTTCCTACTTCAACCGGGTGGAGGAGGACATTCTGGAGACGGCGCTGCGGCAGGCCAACAGCGTGACGGTAACGCTGCTGGGCGACGAGTCCGACCCGCAGCTTTTCCAGAACGCACTGCGCCAGCGGGATCGTCTGAAGCGTATGGCGGCAGCGGTACATAGCGAGTGTGAAGTAAAAATACTTGTCGGATGCGGCGCTGGGGCGCTGGCGCATCTGGAGCGCTGCTTCTTTGGTGATGAGACGCCGTGGCAGGGGGAGCAGCCCCCTGTCCGGCTGTATCAGGCGGAGACGCCCTTCTCCGAGGTGGAATATGTGGCGGCGCAGGTGCGGCGGCTGGCTCGGGAGGGCTGCCGCTGGCGGGACATCGGTGTGACAGCCCGGAACATGGAGGTATACGGGCCTCTGCTGGAGGCGGTATTCCGGCGGGACGGCGTTCCGGCCTACATCAGCCGCCGCAGCGACATTCTGGAAAAGCCGGTGCTGACCATGCTGCTGTCGGCGGTGGACGCGGTCACCGGCGGGTTTGAATACGAGGATGTGTTCCGCTGTCTCAAGACCGGCATGGCGGGCATCTCCACGGCGGAGTGCGACATCCTGGAAAACTATGTGATCCGCTGGGAGATCCGGGGCAGTATGTGGCTGCGGGACACGGATTGGACGGCCAGCCCCGACGGCTACGGCGCGGAGCTGAACGAGACGCGGCGGCAGCGCTTGGCGGAAGTCAACGCCGTGCGCCGCCGGGTGCGTGAGCTGTTCGCTGGCCTGAGTGAGGGCTTGAAGACAGGGATTACCGCGCGGGATAAAGCGGAAGCGCTTTACAGATTTGCGGAGTCGGCGGAGGTGCCTGAGACACTGAAGCAGCAGACGGAGGCGCTGTACGACGACGGACAGGTGCAGCTTGCGGAGGAGTATAGCCAGCTGTGGCGCATCTTCTGCGATGTGCTGGATCAGTTCGTGGAGCTGCTGGGCGATGTCGAGGTGGACGGACAGGAGTTTGCCCGTCTGCTGCGGCTGGTGCTGAGCCAGTACGCCGTGGCCACCATCCCCGCCACGCTGGATCAGGTGAAGGTAACGCCCCTCACCCGGAACGACCGGCATACGGTGCGGCATCTGTTTTTGCTGGGTGCCAACGACAACGTACTGCCCACGGTAGAGCCGGGCGGCGGCCTTCTGGACGCGCAGGAGCGGGCGCTTTTGCAGCAGCGGGGCATCCTGCTGTCTGATGCCACCTTTGACCCGCTCAGTGCGGAGCTGCAGAATATCTATGCCTGCCTCGCCCAACCCACGGCGTCGCTGACGGTGACATGGCCTGTGTCGGATGGGACGGGCAGCCAGCTGCTGCCCTCCTTCGTGGTGGCGCGCATCACGCGGCTGTTCCCGCAGGTGGCAATCGAACGGGAGGACGGCAGCTACCGGCGTGAGCTGCCTGCGGCGGCGCTGGCGCTGGCAGGTCAGGAGCCGGGCGGCCCGCTGTGGCAGTACTTCGCCGAGCATGGGCAGAAGCCGCTGCTCACACGGATGGAGCAGGCCCGTGCCATGGGGCGGGGCAGATTGTCGCGGCAGGCGGTGGAGACGCTGTACGGACGGCACATCGCCATGTCCGCCTCCCGCGTTGACCGGCTGAAAAGCTGCCATTTCGGGTACTTCATGGAGTACGGCCTGCGCGCCAAGGAGCGCACCAGCGCCGGTTTTGAGGCACCGGAGGTGGGGACATTCATCCACTATCTGCTGGAAAATGTGAACCGGGACGTGCGGGACCGGGGCGGTTACGGGCAGGTGGACAAGCCGGCGCTGCGAAAGCTGGTGTACCACTATGTGGACGAGTACGCCCGGACGCAGATCGACGGCTACGCCGGGAAGAGCGCCCGGTTCCGGTATCTGTTCTCCCGTCTGCGGGAGACAGCCTGCGCCATCGTGGAGAACATCGCCGACGAGATGGCGGTTTCGGATTTCCGGCCTATTGCCTTTGAACTGGGCTTCGGCGGCAAGGACGGGCAGCTCCCAGCCATCACCGTGACGGAAGGAAATACCACTCTTTCCGTGGGCGGCAAGGTGGACCGGGTGGACGGTTGGCTGAAGGACGGCAAGCTCTATCTGCGGGTGGTGGACTACAAGACCGGCAAAAAGGCCTTTGATCTGTCGGACGTGCGGTACGGACTGGGCATACAGATGCTGCTGTATCTGTTTACCCTGCAAAGGGAGGGCGGCAGCTACTTCGGCAGCCCGGTGGAGCCGGCGGGCGTGCTGTATATGCCGGCGCGGGACATCATCCTACAGGCTGACCGGGCGCTTCCGCCGGACAAGATCGAGGATAAGCTGCGCCGCGAGCTGCGGCGCACCGGTATGCTGCTGGGCGAGCCGGAGGTGCTGACTGCCATGGAGCACAGCGCGTTGGAGTCGCCGTGCTACCTGCCGGTGAGCGTGACAAAGGACGGCGCGGCAGAGGGACTGTTGTCCAGCGTACTGGTGAACACAGCGCAGATGGGCAAGATGGCGCGGTATATCGACAGCCTGCTGCACCGGGTGGCCCGTGAGATCGGGGAGGGCAACATCGATGCCGACCCCTGCACCCGCGGGCCGCAGGACAGTGCCTGCACGTGGTGCGCGTTCCAGTCGGCGTGCTGGTTCGATGAGAGCCGGGACAAACCGCATTATCTGCGAAAAACAACGCCGGAGGAGTTCTGGCAGGTGGTAGACGAGGAGGTGGAGCGGCATGGGTGAGTTGAAGCTGACGGAGCAGCAGCACGCGGCGGTCTATGACCGGGGCGGCAGCCTGCTGCTGTCCGCTGCCGCCGGCTCCGGCAAGACCAAGGTGCTGGTGGAGCGTGTGTTCTCCTATCTGACGCAGGAGCGCTGCGATGTGGATGACTTCCTTATCATCACCTTTACCCGCGCGGCGGCGGCGGAGCTGCGGGCGCGGCTGGCGTCAGAGCTGGCGGCACGGGTGGCGGCGTCGCCGGAGGACCGGCATCTGCGCCGTCAGATGTTCCGGGTGTATCAGGCGGATATCAAGACGGTAGACGCCTTCTGCGCGTCGCTGCTGCGGGAGCATATCCATCTTTTGGAGCCGGTGGACGGACGAAGCCTGACGCCGGACTTCCGGGTACTGGATGAGGCGGAGGCCAAGCTCCTGAAGGAGCGGGCGCTGGAGCGGACGCTGGAGGCCTTCTATCAGGACATTGAAAACGGTGACACGGAGTTCGAGCTGCTGGCGGGTACGTTGGGCGCGGGACGGGATGACCGGAAGCTGGTGGAGCTGGTGCTGGAGCTGCACGAGAAGATCCAGAGCCACCCCTACCCGGTGCGGTGGCTGCACCAGACGGCGGAGAGCTGGCGGAACCTGCCGGCAGCTCTGGCAGACAGCGTATACGGCAGAACCGTGATGGAGGATTCCGTGCGCAAGGCGCTGTTCTGGGCGAAGCAGCTGGAGCGGGCCGTGGATGCCATGGAGGGCTGCGAGGCGGTGTACAACGCCTACGCCGACCGGTTTCTGGCGGGGGCGGCGCAGCTGCGGCAGTTTGAACAGGCGGCGCAGGAGGGCTGGGAGGCCATGGGGCGCATCCCGGATAAGTTCTCCTCGCTGAAGCCGCTGCGCAGCGGTGAGAACGACGAGGCGAAGGAGGCGGCGAAGACCGTCTGGAATAAAAGTAGGGACGCGCTGAAAAAGCTGGCGGCGCCGTATCATGTGCCGGAGCAGGAGCATCTGGACGATCTCCACGCCACAGCCCCGGCTATGCTGGCACTGCTGCGGCTGACGGAACAGTTCTCCCTGCGGTATCAGGCGGAGAAGGTGCGGCGCAACGCCATGGATTTCTCCGATCAGGAGCACTACGCCGTGACGCTGCTTTGTCAGTCGGACGGACGGCCCACGGAGCTGGCGCGGCAGGTATCCCAGCGGTATCAGGAGATCATGGTGGATGAGTATCAGGACACCAATGAGGTGCAGGACTGCATTTACCAAGCTATTTCCAGAGAGGGACAAAACCTGTTCACCGTGGGAGATGTGAAGCAGAGCATCTATCGGTTCCGTCTGGCGGATCCCACCATATTCTTGGAGAAATACCGGCGCTACGCGGATGCGGCGAAAGCGGCGGATGGCCAACCCCGGCGCATGGTCCTGAGCCGGAACTTCCGCTCCCGGCAGGAGGTGCTGACCGCCACAAATCTGGTGTTCGGGGATATCATGTCCCGGGAAATGGGCGAGATGGACTACACGGCGGACGAGCAGCTGTACTTCGGCGCGGACTACTATACCGCCGCGGCGGGACGGGAGACGGAGATGCACGTCATCAGCGTGGAGGATACGCCGGAGCAGAAGTTCGACCGGACGGAGGCGGAGGCCCGTTTCACCGCCCAGCGTATCCGGCAGCTGCTGGACGAGGGCTTCCCCATACAGGGGGAGGGCGGCGTCATGCGCCCCGTCCGGCCGGAGGATATCGTCATTCTGATGCGCTCGCCCCGGACGCGGATGAAGGCGTTCACCGCGACGCTGGCGCGGGAGGGAATCCCCTGCGGCGGCGGGGAGCGGGATGACTTTTTCGGCGCGATCGAGATCGCCGTCACGGTGTCGCTGCTGGAGATCGTGGACAATCCGCGGCAGGATGTGCCTCTGATCTCTGTGCTCCGCTCGCCGTTGGTGGGGCTGTGTCCCGATGAGCTGGCGGCCATCCGCGCCTTACAGACGGAGGGCGACTACTACGATGCGCTGTGCCGGGACGAACGGCCGGCGGTGCGTGAATTTCTGGCACTGCTGGAGGAGCTGCGCCGGGCGGCGCGGGAGATGGCGGCGGACGAGCTGCTTTGGTACATCTACGACCGGTGCCGCGTCATGGCTATTTTCGGCGCTATGGACGACGGTGCCCTGCGGCAGGCAAGGCTGACGGCACTGTACGACTACGCCCGCCAGCTGGTGCAGAGCGGCAAGGCGGGGCTGTTCGATTTTATCACCCACCTGCGGCGGCTGCTGGAAAAGGGCGATGCGCCGGGACTGTCCGCCGCCCGCTCGGTAGAGGGCGTGCAGATCATGAGCGTTCACGGCTCCAAGGGTCTGGAATTCCCGGTGGTCATTCTGGCGGATCTGCAAAGGAGCTTTAACCAGCAGGACATGAACCGTCCGGTGCTGGTGCATCCCACGCTGGGACTGGGTACGGAGCGGGTAGACATGGAGCGGCATATCCACTACCGGACTATCTCCAAGACGGCGCTGGCGCTGCGTCTGGAGAGGGAGGCCAAGGCCGAGGAGATGCGCATTTTATATGTGGCGATGACCCGTGCCAAGGAGAAGCTGATCCTCATCGACTGCCGGCGGCATATGGAGAAGAAACTACAGGGGCTGGCGGCTCTGACAAGCTCGCCGGTGATGCCGGAGGCGGTGGCTGCCGCCAAATCGCCGGGGGAATGGCTGCTGCTGTCGCTGCTGCATACCCACGAGGCGGCGCCGCTCCATGCGCTGGCGGGCATCCGTCCGAAGACGTTGACGCCGATGCCGGAGGGGTGGACCATCCGCCTGTGGAGAGGTAACGGCGGCGAGACCGGCGGCGGTGCATCAATACAGGCGGAGCGCCGGGACACACAGACCTATACCCAGCCGGATCGGGCGGCGCTATCGTTCGAGTACCCGCATCAGGCGGTGACGGCTGTGCCGACGAAGCTCACCGCCACCCAGCTGAAGGGCAGGGAGCTGGATCAGGAGATCGCCGAGGGCGCGGGGACAAGGCGGCGTCCCGCCGCGCCGGAGAAGCCCCGGTTTTTACAGGCAGCGCGTGGCCTGTCCGCCGCCGAACGTGGCACGGCTATCCATCTGGCGATGCAGTACCTGCCGCTGGACACGGAGCCGACGGTGGAGGCGGTGCGGTCACAGGTGCAGGTGCTGGAGCAGCGGCGGCTGCTGACGCCGGAGCAGGCGGAGGCGGTGGATGCCAAGTCCATCGCGGCGTTCCTGCGCGCGCCGCTGGCAACCCGGATCCGAAGCGCGGAGAAGGTGTGGCGGGAGTACCGATTTGCCCTGCTGATGCCGGCGGATCGCTACGCCAAGGACGCCGAGGGCGAGGAGCTGCTGCTTCAGGGTGTGGCGGACTGCGTATTCGAAGAGAACGGGGCGCTGACGGTGGTGGATTTCAAGACCGACCGTGTGACAGTGGAGGAGGCGCCCCAACGCGCAGAACTGTACAGGACGCAGCTGCAGGCGTACAGCGATGCCCTGAGCCGCATCATGGAAAAGCCGGTGTCACAGCGCATCTTGTACTTTTTCCGGAGCGGTACGGAAATTTCTTTGTAAACGCTGCGAAAAATGCTTGCATTTGCGGAAAATATGTGCTATCATCACAGTTGCGTTTGTGGGTCTGCCACGGCGACAAGTGAACCAGAAAGGGGTGAACATGAGCAATGAAGGAAGGAATCCATCCCAATTATCAGCAGACTACTATTAAATGCGCCTGCGGTAATGTGATTGAGACAGGTTCTACGAAGAAGGATATTCGCGTGGAAGTCTGCTCTAAGTGTCACCCCTTCTTCACCGGCAAGCAGAAGCTGGTGGATACCGGCGGACGTGTTGCCAAGTTCAACAAGCGTTTCGGCCTGGACAAGTAAAAGAGACACATCACATCACAAGACCCGTACCGTTTGGTGCGGGTCTTGTTTATTTACTTTTGCCGCGGGATACGGTATACTATACCAAAATACAGGCAAGAGGGTACTATATGGAACGAAAGACCATTGAACAGAACAAGGAGCAGAAGCGGGATTATGCGGTGCTGGTGGGGCTGCGCTCCCCGGTGTTGGGCGCGGACAGCGCTGACGAGGAGAGTCTGGCGGAGCTGGGCGCACTGGTGGAGACAGCCGGCGGCGAGCCGGTGGGCACCATCCTGCAAAGCCGGGAGAAGCCCGACCCCCACAGCTTTATCGGCGAGGGAAAGGTGGAGGAGGTCAAGCGCATGGTGGACAACAGCGACGCCACCATGGTCATCTTCGACAACGACCTGTCGCCCTCTCAGATCCGGGTGCTGACGGAGCTTTGCGGCGTGCAGGTGCTGGATCGCAGCGGCCTCATTCTGGACATCTTTGCCCAGCGCGCCAAAACCAAGGAGGGCTGCTTGCAGGTGGAGCTGGCACAGTACCAGTATCTGCTGCCGCGGCTGATCGGTATGTGGTCGCATCTGGAGCGGCAGGGCGGCACCGGCGGCTCGCCCATCGGCACCAAGGGCCCCGGTGAAACGCAGCTGGAGACGGACCGCCGCCATATCCGCCGGAAGATCGACAAGCTGAAGGAGGAGCTGGAGGAGGTGCGCCGCGTGCGGGGCACCCAGCGGCAGCGCCGGATGAAAAACGAGATCCCGGTGGTGGCCATTGTGGGCTACACCAACGCAGGCAAGTCCACGCTGCTCAACGCCATCACCGGCGCGGGCATCCCCGCCAACGACCGGCTGTTCGACACGCTGGACACCACCACCCGTCTGCTGACGGTCAGCGACACGCTGGACGTGGTGATCTCCGACACGGTGGGTTTTATCCGCAAGCTGCCCCATCAGCTGGTGGAGGCGTTCAAGGCCACGCTGGAGGAACTGGAGTACGCCGACCTGCTGCTGCACGTCATCGACGCATCCAACCCAGAGTGGCGGGAGCAGGCACATATCGTGGATGAGCTGATCCGGGAGCTGGGAGCGGAGCAGATCCCCTGCATCCGCGTGTACAACAAGTGCGACGTGGCGTTCACCGCCCAGCAGGAGCGGGAGGCGGACGCGGTGTATATCTCCGCCAAGACCGGCGAGGGCATCCCCGCGCTGCTGTCCGCCGTGGACAAGAAGCTGGACAAGGGCACCAAGCGCGTGGTCATCCACCTGCCCTACGACAAGACGGGACTGCTGGACGGTCTGTACCGCGAGGCCAAGGTGGAGAACGTGGCCTACGGCGAGACGGTGGATGTGACGGCGGTGTGTACGCCCCGCGTTATGGGACAGCTGAAGGACTATATCGAGGGCTGGGTAGAGCCCAAGGAGGATTGGGAATGACGCGGACGACGGAGCGGCTGGTGCTGCGGCCCTGGCGGGAGACGGACGCGGAGAGCCTGTACATCTATGCCTGTGACGGGCAGGAGCGGGTCACCTGTTACTACGCGGTGACTCGAGAGAACTGGGAGAAGGAGGTACGGCGTGGCTGAGACATTTCGTGTGCCGTTTCAGGCGTCGGACAGCGAGTTCGTGGAGAAGCGCTCCCGCTTCATCAGCCACCTGCTGCCGGTGGAGTCGGAGGAGGACGCCCGGGCGTTCATCGCACAGGTGAAGAAGCAGTACTACGACGCACGGCACAACTGCTGGTGCTACCTTATCGGGGAGAACATCGTCCGCTACAGCGACGACGGGGAGCCGCAGGGTACGGCGGGCCAGCCCATGCTCAACGTGTTCCAGCGGGAGGGCGTGACCAATGTGGTGTGCGTGGTGACCCGGTACTTCGGCGGTATCCTGCTGGGCGCCGGAGGGTTGACGCGGGCGTATTCCAAGGGCGCACGGGACGCTCTGTGCGCCGCGGGATACGCGGTGATGGGACAGTGGGCGGTGGTGTCCATCCCCTGCACCTACGCCATGCTGGAGCGTGTGAAGCTGGAGGTGGCGGCGCAGGACGGTACGGTGGACGACACCGAGTATGGCGCAGATATCCGGCTGACGGTGTCCCTGCCGGCGGAGCGGGTGGACGCTTTGCAGGAGCGGCTGACGGAGCTGTCGGCGGGGAGCATCACCGTGACCGTGGATTCGGCGGAATTCCGTCCCGGCCCGCGGCAGGAGATTTGAGCATTCCCCGCAGATTGACAGGACGATAACAGGGGATTTTAACGGAATGTTCACAGGTTATCCCTTGTGCGGCGGCGTGAAATCTGCTATACTGATACTTGAAGATACAAGTGCGTATCTGCCCAAAATTGGACAGATACGCCATTTTTTTCAGGAAAGGATTGGTAATTTGACGAGAAGAACGGTACAAGAGGAGCAGGCACGTCTGCGGAAAAAACGGCAAAAGGCACAGGGCTTTTTCTCTATCTTCAAAAAGCCGATGCACGAGTCTTTGACCTCGGTGCTGCCCATCATACTGATCGTGCTGGCGCTGGGCTTCACCATTGCGCCGGTACCAAACAACGCTATGATGGCGTTTCTGCTGGGCGGTGTGCTGCTGATCGGCGGCATGGGACTTTTTACGCTGGGGTCGGAGATGTCCATGATCCCCTTGGGACAGGCGGTGGGCAGCGAGATCACCCGCTCCAAGAAGGTCTGGATCATCGTGGGCATCAGCTTCCTTATCGGTATTATCATCACCGTGGCGGAGCCGGATCTGCAGGTGCTGGCCAATCAGGTACCTGCCATCCAGAATCGCGTCATCATCTGGTCGGTGGCTGTGGGCGTCGGCGTCTTTCTGGTCATCGCGCTGCTGCGTATCCTGCTGGGCATCCAGCTGCGGTGGCTGCTGATCGGGTTCTATGTACTGGTGTTCGGCCTTGCTATGTTCGTCTCGCCGGACTTCTGGGCGGTGGCCTTTGACTCCGGCGGCGTTACCACCGGCCCCATGACCGTGCCGTTCATCATGGCGCTGGGCGTGGGCGTCAGCGCCGTCCGCAGCGATAAGCAGGCGGGAGGCGACAGCTTCGGTCTGGTGGCGCTTTGCTCCATCGGCCCTATCATCACGGTGCTGCTACTGGGTCTTCTGTACCAGCCGGACGGCAACGCCTATACCAACACCGTCATGCCGGACGCCAAGGACACGGTGGAGATGTTCCGCGCCTATGTGGACGCCCTGCCGGAGTACTTTGCGGAGACAGCCAAGGCGCTGGCGCCTATTGCGGTATTTCTGGTGCTGTTCCAGCTGATTACCAAGCGGCTGAAGCGGCGTGCGCTGTTGAGCATGGCGGTGGGCCTTGCCTATGTGTATGTGGGCCTTGCGCTGTTCCTCACCGGCGTCAACGTGGGCTTTATGCCCGTTGGCAGCTTTTTGGGCGGCAGCATCGCCGGACACAACTATAACTGGCTCCTCGTTCCCATCGCCATGGTCATCGGCTACTTTATCGTGCAGGCGGAGCCTGCGGTACACGTCCTGAACAAGCAGGTGGAGGAGATCACGGCGGGCGCGATCCCGGCCCACGCCATGAATATCGCCCTGTCCATGGGCGTGGCGGTGTCGCTGGGCATGGCCATGATCCGGGTGCTCACCGGCGTGTCCATCATGTGGTTCCTCATCCCCGGCTATGCCATCAGTCTGGCGCTGAGCTTCGTGGTGCCGGATATCTTCACGTCGGTGGCCTTCGACTCCGGCGGCGTGGCCTCCGGTCCCATGACGGCCACGTTCCTGCTGCCCTTTGCGCTGGGCGCGTGCGAGGCAGTGGGCGGCAATCTGGTGACGGACGCCTTCGGCGTGGTGGCGATGGTGGCCATGACGCCGCTGGTGACCATCCAGCTGCTGGGCCTGAGCTATCAGCGGAAGCTGAAGCACGCCAAGGCGCCTGCGGCGGCTCCCGTGGCGGTGGAGCCGATCATCGAGCTGTGCTGACGGAGGTGACGGTATGAGCAGCAGATTGTATTACATCATCACCATCACCAACCGGGTGATGGGCAGCAAGCATTTTCTGGATTTCTACCGGGCGTTCGGTGCGCCGGTGGTATTCTCGGCGCTGGGGCGCGGCACCGCCAGCGACGATATGCTCAGCTATCTGGGTCTGGAGGCCACGGAGAAAACCGTGCTGTTCTCCGTGGTGACGCCGCAGGTGAAGGACGTGCTGATGCGGGAGCTGGTGGACACCATGCACATCGACCGGCCCGGCAGCGGTATCGCCGTATGCCTGCATCTGAGCAGCGTGGGCGGTCAGTCCGCCATGAACTATCTGATCTCCGGCGGCACGGACGCCCAGCCGGATCTGACTGTAAAGGAGGAAGAACTGATGCATGAATCCGGGTACGAGCTGGTGATCGCCATTGCCAACGGCGGTTATTCCGATATGGTGATGGAGGCGGCCTCTGCCGCCGGCGCGCAGGGCGGCACGGTGCTGCACACCCGCGCCACCGATGCCGACAATGCCAATAAGTTCTTCGGCCTGGCCATCACAGAGGAGCGGGAGATGATCCTGCTGGTGACGTCGGCGGACAAGCGGGCAGCCATCATGCAGGCTATCATGGAGAAGGCGGGCGCCCAGTCCGAGGCGCAGTCCGTGGTGTTCTCCGTGAAGCTGGACGATGTGGCGGGTCTGTATAACCGGGAGAGCTGAAACAAGGGAAAGTCCCGCGAGCCAACGGCTCGCGGGACTTTTGTGCGCTGCTCCCGGCGGTGCTTGACAGGGCAGGGGGAGGGTGCTGTGAGACGCTGCGAAAAAAATTGGGAATTTTGAAAAATTCCTCTTGCTTTTTTTTTTGAACTGTGCTATTATAATCAAGCTGTCGATGAGACATGCGCCGTTAGCTCAGCTGGATAGAGCGTCTGGCTACGGACCAGAAGGCCGGGGGTTCGAATCCCTCACGGCGTACCAAAAGTCCTCGAAATCGTCTGATTTCGAGGACTTTTGCTTTTCGTAAGTTGCTATTTTCGGACGCTGCTTTTTCCTGACCCAAACGCTGACCCCAACGGGAGCGGGTAGCGGAAAGCATCAGACGGCACAGGAGAGGATGTTCCCCATCGTTTGCGCCGCCTTGAGCTGCGCGTCGGTGGTGACGTGGGCGTAGGTGTCCAGCGTGAACCCCGCCGAGTAGTGGCCCAGCATGGAGGACACCGTTTTCACGTCCACGCCGTTCTGGAGCGCCATGGTCGCGAAGGTGTGACGCAGGTCATGGAAGCGGATGCGGGGCAGCCCAGCCCGTTTCAGAACCCGCTGGAGCATGTGTAGCACGCTGTCTGGCGACATGGGGCCTCCGGTGGGGGACGGGAATACCCATTCGCTGCTACCCGTTTTTCTCCTTTGATGCATCAGAACACTTATCGCGTCTGCCGACAGTGGCAGGGTGCGGTAGGCGTTTTTCGTTTTCAGCGGTGCTTCGACTACTTTGCCATTCTGCCGCGAGATGGCCCGTTGGATTTTCAGCACACCACGGTCGAGGTCGATGTCCGTCCACTTTAGACCCAGCAGTTCGCCCCGCCGAAGTCCGGTAGCGAGGTCGAGGTAGTAGAGTTCGTACACACCGCTGTCTCTGGCCTCCTGGAAGAAGGCGCTGAGCTGGTCGGCGGTCAGGGTTTTCATCTCCTTGTGCTCTACCTTCGGCAAGGCACAGCCCTGTGTCGGATTGCGGGTTACCAACTTCTGCTCCATGGCGAGATTGTACGCCGAACCGATCATCTGATGGATGTTTCGCACGGTTTTCGGTGCCAAACCTTTCGGCTTTTTCTTGGCCTCGACGCGGTCTACCCGGCCACCGTCCAGCAGGTGCTTGTAGAACCGCTGTAAGTCCAGAGAAGTCAGGTCTGCCAGCGAAATGCTGCCAATTTGCGGCTTGATGTGGTTTTTCAGAAAACCTTGGCTGGTCTTGAACGTGGACGGTCTGAGTTTTACTTTCGCGTAGTTCTCTATCCAGACCTCCAACCAACTCCCCACTGTGTAGGTTTTTGCCTTGCCGTAGTCGATGCCGACATTTTCCTCGATGGCTTTCTTCAACTTCTCCTTGACTTCTGTCTGTGTCTTACCGAGGACATTTTTGATGATGGCTTTGCCTGTTTCCGGATCGTGGCCGACTGTGTACCGCTCCTCCCAACGTCCGTCTTTTCGTTTTCGGATGTTCCCCTCGCCGTTTGCTCGTCTTTTCGGCATGGTATCGACCTCCTTTGTAACGGCAAACCATACCGTAAACAGCAGAGGAAAGCTATCGAAAACCGGAACAGTTATCAGAAAGTTATCAATCGCCCCTCGGAGCCACGCTGCCCTATCTTTGCCTATTGCGGCGCAATTTCTGCGCTGCCGAGGGCGTCCTCTTTGGTTTTAGCAACGCAAATTCTGCATTACCGGGGGCGTTCTCTTTGGTTTCAGCGGTGCGATTTTCGAACGGCTGAGCAGCTCTTTTTATTGACTACAGCGGCGCAAAATATGCACGATCTGTACCGAAAATTGATCTTACTTGGAAATCACTTTTTTGGGTGATTGAAAACGGCGGTTTTGCTGCTTGACTGCGGAGCGTCCACCTTGAAAAGTCCGCTGTTGCTGGGGTCTGATGCCCCTCACGTTCACTCAAGACTGCGAAAACACCTTTCAAGGTGCACCTTAGACTGCGGTTTCAAAACCTCGGAAAGCCCCGCACTGCGGGGCTTTGTGGCCGGGCCGCACGCATAAGCGACTGCGGCCCTTTATCTTGTGCTTTTATCGAACGGTCTTCTTTACCCAAAAATCCGGCTTAACAAGTTCGACTTTTCGTCCAAAACCGTTCCCGCAAATATCGCCAAAAAGTTACCGCTATAACGCTGTTCCAAACCGCTTTTCATCGTGTTTTTCAATTTCTCTCACAAATGGCCCACGTTCGCTTTCACGAGTGAAAGCGGGTACACACTCGGCTCTCTGCGAAAAATCGCACACAAGGGCTCACACGCCGAAACAGGGACGTTTTGGATGGGGGCGCTATCACTACCCTCGGAGCGTTTCACACGTTTCGGAAACCCTGCGTGGCCAGGGGGTAGAACGGCAAACTTTGCCGCTTTTGGGTCTCAGTCAGATGCGCTCCTGAAGAAAGCAGAAAGCCTTCGGAACAGCGATGCGCTTATGCGCGTCGCTGTCCCGAGGCGTCGCGGCCCCGCTGGGCTGCGTGATCTTTTTCGCTTCTGCCGAAGTTGCGGCTTGTACACCCTGCGCTCAGTGCTTTCCGAATGTGCGAGACGAGGGGTGGTATCATTACCCTCGGCGTGCTTTGCGTGCTGCTGAAACGCCGGACGGCCGCTTGCAAAAGCGGCTAACCTGCCGTTTTCTGAGGTCGGGTGGGCATCATTGATCCAGCGGCGCAAAAGCAGAAACAGCATCTCACGCCAAACAGCCCCGGTTCCCTGTGAAAGGTACCGGGGCTGTGTTTTTTCGCATTACTTCATGGAGCGTGCCAGGAACGCAGCGATCTGCGCTCTCGTGCAGGTGGCGTTGGGGTCGAACCGGTCGCCGCCCACGCCCTGGGTGATTCCGCCTTCCACGGCCCAGGCCACGGCCTGCGCGTAGTAGCTGTCGGCGGGAACATCAGCAAAGCTGACCTTATCCGTTGCGGCGGGCTGACCCATGGTGCGCCACAGCATGGTGACCATTTGGGCGCGGGTGATGGTGGCGCCGGGGTTCGTGCCGTCGGAAATACCCTTATCCTTGGACCACAGCTGCGCCTTTTCGTACCAGTTGGCGCCACCGCTCAGATCTGCGTCGTTCTGCCGGGCCAGGATCGTCCACAGCTGCGCGCGGGTGGCGGAGGCGTTGGGCGCGTAGATCGTATCGCTCATGCCGTTGACCAGCTCGCGGGCGCTGACGAAGTCGATCTCCTCCCTCGCCCAGTGGTTCCGGGTGTCAATGAAATCCTTGGAGTTGTCAACGATCTTCACCGTCGCGCTGCCGTCCACGGTGAGGCGGATGCCGTTCTCGGTGGGAACGGAAGCCTTCAAAATCTCCTCCGTGCCGTCGGGATGGACGAGGACCGCCACGGTGCCGGCGGTTGCGTTGGAAACGGGGATCTCCACCTCGGTTTTGCCCGCGTTTCCGGGCAGCTCTACCTTGACGGTGGGCGCGGTGCTGCTGTTGCGGGAAGCCTCGACCTCCACAGGGGCCTTCACCGCCTCGCCGTTCTTCTTCGCGTCCTCAATGGCCTTGTTGCTCAAGGCGGTTTTCGCCTCGGTCTGGCCGTTCTTGTCGGTTTTCACCGTGCCGGTGGAGCCGTCGGCGGCCTTGTTCTCGGTGACGGAACTGCCGTCTTTCTTCGTCTCCGTCTTGGAAACGGAGCCGTCCTTGCCGGTGGTGGTCGCGGTCACGGAGCCGTCTTTGCGGGTCTCGGTCTTGGTGGTGGAGCCGTCGGCGTTATTCTTCGTCTCCGTCTTGATGATCGGGTTGCTGTCGTAGCTGCCGGAGCCGCCGGAACTGCTGCCGGAGGAGGACGGATTCGCCCACGGCACGATCTTGCCCGTTGCGAAATGGTTTGCCGCTCTGTAATACCACGAATATGCCTGCCCCTGTACGATCTGCGTATCTTGACTCGTTTCCGTCGCACCGTCGCCCCATTCAAAGGTACCCTCAGGCCAGTCCTTAGGCTTCGTCAAGGTCACATCCTCCAAGGTCTTGCCTGCCTCGGTCACCTTTGTGAAGGAGGGCGTGCCGCTGAGCTGAGCTCTTTCAATCCTTACCTGGATCGACTGCTCTGCTATGTCGTTGTAGCCCTCGCTACCCTCGACCTTATAGTAAACAGTGTAGGAGCCTGCATCTTTTGCCATGGGAAACATCGCTTGACAAGGGCACACAGAGAAAAACAACTGAAAATGAGCTGCCAAGCCTTACACAATGCACCGCCTAATAGGACATAGGCGGTGTTTTTGTATGCAGACAGCGTTTTCTCTGTGTGCCGATATGGGCCAGCCGTGCGGCGTGGCCTAAATTCTTGTTGAGGAGGTTATTCGTGTCATGGCAGAAGAAAACAAGCATCCCCCTACCACGGAGGAACAGGCCCCGCCTGAAATGTCGGGAAAGGCCCCGGAAATGGAGCAGGTCGAGATCCCTGATGTGGGCGGCAGCCCCGCTCCGTCCGCAAAGGTGATTGACCTTTCCGCTGTGCGTCCCGCGCCGGAAAGGGACGCTCCGCCGGACACCCCAAAGGAGCCGGAGGCCCCGCCCGTTTCCGTCACCGAGTACAGCAAGCAGGAATGGGAAAAGCCCATGCCGGAGCCGGAGAAGCCCAAGCCCAAACGGGGCCGCCCCGCAAAATCCGAAAAAGCTGCGCCTACCGAGCCGGGGGCCAAGAAAGAGGCACAGGCGGAAAAGCCCCGCCGTGGCCGCCCGTCCAAGGCGGAAAAAGTGGCCCCGGAGCAGACCAAGCCGCCCAAGGCTGGCAAGACCCATGCGGCCCCCGAAGAAAAGGCAGCGCCCCCGGCCCCGGAAGTGCCGCCTACGCCCCGTGACGCTACCAGAGGCGAAAAAGAGGAAATCGTCTATCTTGACCTTTCCGACCTGCATCCGTTCAAGGATCATCCTTTCGGTGTCCGTGACGATGCGGAAATGAAATCTTTGGTGGAGAGCGTCCGCAACGGCGGTGTCAACCAGCCCGCGCTGGTGCGTCCCCGTGAGGGCGGCGGCTATGAGATCATCGCGGGCCACCGCCGCCAGATGGCCAGCCAGCTTGCCGGGTATCGCAATATGCCCTGTATCGTCCGCAATATGACGGATGACGAGGCCATTCTCGCTATGACGGATGACAACCTCCGTCAGCGTGAAACGATTTTGCCCAGCGAAAAGGCTATGTCCCTGAAAATGCAGTATGAGGCCATCAAGCATCAGGGGGCGCGCGGCGACAGCGCCGAGGCCGGAAAGCTCTCTCTTGAAAGCGTGGGCCAGCGCAACGGCATGAGCGTGAAAACCGTGCAGCGGTATATCTGGCTCAATGATCTTGTGCCGGAATTGAAGCAGACGATGGATGACGGAAAGCTGTCTTTCACCCCGGCTGTGGAAATTTCCCGTGTGCGCCCCAAGCACCAGAAGTATATCGCCGTGTCCATTGAGGGCCAGCAGGCTTCGCCCTCCAAGGGTCAGGCAAAGCGGCTCCGTGAGCTGGACAAGGAAAACAAGCTCTCCCCGGACGTGATCGACGGTATTTTGTGTGAAGAAAAGAAAAAGGAGGATCGTGACGTGATCATTACTGGCGCTGAACTGGAAAAGTTTTTTGGTAAGGAGGCCACGCCCCGGCAGATGAAAGACCAGATCATGACGCTGCTGGAGGACTGGAAAGAGCGGCAGCCGCCCGAGCTTGCCAAGCCCGACAAGAAAATGGATATGGAGAAGTAACGACCTCTGGCCACCATGACCAGAGGCTTTTTGCTGTCCCGATAGGACAGGCTCTTTGGGTTATATCCCCCGTCGCCGCCCGTAATCGAGCACAGGCGGGAGCGGGCTGTCAAGGGGGCTTCGCCCCGCCGTGTGCGGCGGCCTTGCCCTTGACCGCCTGCCCCGGCTGTGCTTTTTCTCCGGCAAGCGGCGGGGGTATATCCTCCAGAGCCGCCCCCTTTTCCAAGATTGGAAAAGGGCGGGGGAAAAAGGTTGACCCACTACATTATATAAAAACGGAGGTTTTCACAATGAAACGACCCCTTGCGTATATCACCGCCGCGTGGAGCGGCGATCCCTGCGAGGCGACGGAGCAGGCCGCCAAGTATTGCCGCGCTGTCTATGAGGCGGGCTTTTCGCCCATCTGCCCCACGCTCTATCAGCCCCTTTTCCTGAACGACGCCGTTCCCGAGGAGCACAAGAGCGGCATCGACATGGGCCGTGACCTGCTCCGCCGCTCTCATGTGCTGGTGGTGTGCGGCAGTATCTCCACGGAAAGCATGAAAAACGATGTGGCTGTGGCCCAGCGGCTGGGGATCACGGCAACCACGCTGGACGGCATCCTGACCGTAAAGCGTCAGGGCCGCCGCTGATATGTCATCCCTGTTTGAAGCCTACATTACCAACCTCGGCAAATACAACGAGGGGCGGCTTGTGGGCGAAACGCTGAAATT
>CAKTPV010000012.1 GCA_934591815.1 uncultured Oscillospiraceae bacterium | reverse complement strand
CGGCCCAGCGCGCCTACGGCCACCAGCAGGGAGGACTGGAACCAGCCGCGGTACTGGTCAAGACCCTCGATATACATGGTGGCGGGCCAGAAGTGCTGGTCGCGCTCCATGGCGGCAAAGTGGGTGGAGCCGGAGTCGAACCAGCCGTCCAGCGTGTCCGTCTCCTTCTCAAAGCCGGCGGCCTTGCCGCAGTGGGGGCAGGTGAAGCCCTTGGGCAGGATATCGGCGGCGTCCATATCGAACCATGCGTTGGAGCCCTTCTCCTCGAACAGGCCGGCCACCGCCTCGATGCTCTCCTCGGTGCAGACGGGTTTGCCGCAGTCCTTGCAGTAGAACACGGGGATGGGCAGACCCCAGCGGCGCTGGCGGCTGATGCACCAGTCGGTACGCTCCAGGATCATGGAGCGCATACGGTCCTTGCCCCATGCGGGCACCCAGCGCACGTCCTCGCAGGCGGCGATGGCGTCGTCCTTGAAGGAGTCCACGGAGCAGAACCACTGGGGGGTGGCGCGGAAGATGATGGGATTCTTGCAGCGCCAGCAGTGGGGATAGCTGTGGACGATGTCCTCGCTGGCGAAGAGAGCGCCGTTGTCCTTCATATCCTGCAAAATGACGGGGTTGGACGCGTCGGTGGTCATGCCCTCGTACTTGCCGGCGTAGGCGGTGTGCTTGCCCTGATCGTCCACGGGCACCACCATGTCCATGCCGTAGCGCTTGCAGGTGAGATAGTCGTCGGCGCCGAAGCCGGGAGCAGTGTGGACGCAGCCGGTACCGGAATCCATGGTGACGTAGTCCGCCAGCACCAGACGGGAGGTCTTGGGCAGGAAGGGGTGGTCAGCCAGCATATTCTCAAAGAAGCTGCCGGGGTGGGTCTCCACGATCTCGTAGCTGTCGAAGCCGCCGATCTTCATGACCTTCCCGGTCAGCGCCTCGGCCATGACGTACAGCTCGCCGTTGGGGGCCTTCACCACGGCGTAGCTCTCGTCGGGATGCAGGGCGATGGCCAGGTTGCCGGGCAGCGTCCAGATGGTGGTGGTCCAGATCACGAAGGACAGCTTGCTGTGATCCAGATGGGGCAGCTTGCCCAGATCGTCGTGGATGGGGAACTTGACATAGACGGTGGTGCAGGGATCGTCCTTGTACTCGATCTCCGCCTCGGCCAGCGCCGTCTCGTCGTGGGGGCACCAGTACACGGGCTTGAGACCCTTGTAGATGTGGCCGTTCTGGTACATCTTGCCGAAGACCCGAACCTCCTGCGCTTCAAAGCCGGGGTCCATGGTCTTGTAGGGATGCTCCCAGTCGGCCACCACGCCCATGCGCTTGAAGCCCTCGCGCTGGACGTCGATATAGTGGTCGGCAAACTCATGGCAGGCGGTGCGGAAGTCCGCCACGCTCATGGCCTTGTGGTTCAGCTTGTTCTGCTTGATGATGGCGGACTCGATGGGCATACCGTGGTTGTCCCAGCCGGGGATATAGGGGGTATAGTAGCCCCGCATGGCGTACATACGGGTGATAAAGTCCTTCAGGGACTTGTTCAGGGCATGACCCATGTGCAGCGCGCCGTTGGAGAACGGAGGGCCATCGTGCAGGGAGAACAGGGGCTTGCCCTCGTTCTTCTTCAGCAGCTCGTTATAGAGGTCGATCTCCTCCCAGTGCTTGAGCATATCCGGCTCGCGCTTGGGCAGGCCCGCCCGCATGGGAAAGCCGCTCTTGGGCATATTCAGTGTCTTTTTGTACTCCATGTTGCTTCTCCTTTTATCTGATTTTTTTGATTGACAAAATAAAAAGCGCCTTTGCCTCCGAAGAGACAAAGGCGCGTAAAAGCATCCTCTGCGGTACCACTCTCGTTGTCACAGCTGTGACCACTCACTCCCACCAACCGTGGGTACGGGAAGATAACGGCCCGCCGCCGTCCGCGCTTACCGGCTGAAAAGCCATCAGGCGGATGCTCAGGAGTGATACCCCAGACCGGCTGCCCGTCCGCCTTTCACCAAACGGCGGCTCTCTTTGCGCGGCAGGGAGGCGGGGCGCGTCTCCATCATCGCAGTTATACAGTGTATCCTTAAGATAACGCTACTATACTCACAAAAACTGCCCTTGTCAATGGCAATTTTGCTGAAAAACCCGCTTTTTTACAGGATACCGGCCAGTATCAGCAGTCCCACCGCACCCATGACCGTGTAGATCACGCCGCAGATGGTCAGCAGCACGGTGATGACCTTATAGAAGGTGCTGCCCTTCTGGGTGTGCTTGAAGCGGCGGATGTAGAACAGGGACAGGCACGCCACACCCAGCAGCAGGGAGGACAGGCTGTTGAGCAGGACGCTGTCCTTGTACACCGCCAGACGCAGCACCAGCACCACCAGCAGAGCGCCGAACACCACGCCCAGCCAGACCTTCAGCCATGTGGGGAGCTGTACCCTCTCCTGCTGGCCGGCCTTGTCCATGATCTTCTGGGCCATGTAGCTGCCGGCGGTATAGCCGCCGTAGTTGCTGTTTTTCTTCTTGTGATGCACGTTTTTGTTGGGATTGCCCTTCGCCTTGCGGATGGCCTCCTCCTGATTGGCATAGTGGTTCACGTTTACTTGGGCTTTGTTCTTAGCCATGAGTCATTCTCCTTCTGTCATTTGATCGGTGAGATAGCGGCGCAGCAGGTCGAGGGCATGGTGGGCGGACAGGGTGCGGATACGCTCCCGGCCGCCGCCCAGCGCCAGCTGCCGGACAAAGACGCCCTCCGGCGCGGAAAGGGCGACAAACACCGTGCCCACCGGGTTGCCCCGGCCGTCGCCGTCCGGCCCGGCCAGCCCGGTGACGGACAGGGCCAGATCAGAGCCGGTGAGGACGCGGACGCCCATAGCCATAGCGCGGGCCACGGGGGCGGATACAGCGCCGTAGGATTCCAGCAGGGAGGCCGGCACGCCCAGCACATGGTTCTTTACCCCGTTGGTATAGCTGACCACGCCGCCCAGAAATACCTGCGACGCGCCGGGGACATCCGTCAGGCGCTTGGCGATGAGGCCGCCGGTACAGCTCTCGGCGGCGGAGAGGGTCAGATGCCTGCCCCGGCAGAGGCGGAACACCGCCTCCTCCAGCCCGGAAACATCCTGCCCGTAGAGATAGCCGCCCAGACGATGCTGTACCGCCGCCAGCACCGGCGCCATCCGCGCCTCGCAGGCTGCCTCATCATCGGCGCGGGCGGACAGGTGCAGCGATACCTCGCCGGGCAGAGCGAAGGGCGACAGGGTCAGATCCGCCTCCTGCCGGAGGAGGTCGCTTAAAAGCTCCTGTACCTGCGGCTCTGTCAGACCGAAGATCCGCAGGTCGTGGGCGCGGATCACCTGCCCATGGAGCTGCTCCAGATAGGGCAGGAGGCAGTGCTCCGCCAGATACCGGCACTCCGAGGGGACGCCGGGCAGCAGCACGGCGGTGACGCCGCCGGCGGTAAAGGCGCAGCCGGGGGCGGTACCCACCGGGTTGCGGAACACGGTGCAGCCCGCCGGCAGATAGGCCTGCTGCAAATTGCAGGCGGGCATCTCCCGGTGGAACACGGTGTCGAAGTAGCGGCGGATGTCCGCCTCCGCCTCCGGGTGGTAGACCAGCGGCGTGTCCAGCGCGGCGCATACCGCCGTTTTCGTCATATCGTCGTAGGTGGGGCCGAGGCCGCCGGTGAACACCAGCAGCTCCGCCCGCCGCGCAGCGGCGGTGACGGCGGCCTCCAGACGGTTCTCGTCGTCGCCTACGGCGGTGTGGTACAGCACGTCCACACCGGCGGCGGTCAGCAGCTCCGACAGGAACCGGGCGTTGGTATTGGTGACGCCGCCGGTCAGCAGCTCGCTGCCGACAGCGATGATCTCCGCAGTACGGGGCATGGAAAACGCCTCCTTAGAATGTGGGCTTGACGCGGACCATCTCCCGGTTGGCCATGGCCCGCTGGCACAGGCCCTCCACGTCCAGCGCGCTCTCGTACTCCCGGGCCTCCTCCACGCTGGGCTTGGTCTTGGGGTGGCGGGGGGTGAACACGGTGCAGCAGTCCTCATAGGGCAGGATGGAGGTGTCGAAGGTGCCGATCTTCCGGGCGATCTTCACGATCTCCTCCTTGTCAAGGCCGATGAGAGGCCGCAGCACCGGCATGGTGGTGACGTCCTCGCTGACGGCCAGCGCCTGCAGGGTCTGGCTGGCCACCTGTCCCAGATTCTCACCGGTGACGAGGGCGCGGCAGCGCAGCTCCTGCGCCAGCATATCGGCGAGGCGCATCATAAAGCGGCGCATGATCAGGGTGAAGTGGTCCTCCGGGCATTTGCGGCGGATCTCCTCCTGAATTTCGGTAAAGGGGATGATAAACACCGCCAGACGGCCGCACCACGGCGTCAGCTCCTGCGCCAGCTTGAGCACCTTCTCCCGCGCCAGCTCACTGGTATAGGGAGGGGAGGCAAAGTGGATCATCTCCAGCTGGACGCCGCGCTTGGCGATCATGTAGCTGGACACGGGGCTGTCGATGCCGCCGGACAGCAGGCTCACCGCGTGACCGCCCATCCCCAGCGGCAATCCGCCGGCAGCGGCCTCTGCCGGGCCGTGGACATAGGCCGCGTCCTCCCGCACCTCCACATACACCGTCAGCTCCGGGTGGTGGACGTCCACCGTCAGGTGGGGGAAGGCGTCGTGCAGCGCGCCGCCCACCCATTGGCTCAGCTGGATGCTGCCCATGGGGAAGGTCTTGTCGGCACGCTTGCTCTCCACCTTGAAGCTCTTGGCGGCGGTGAGGGCGCCGGCCAGATAGGTCTTGGCGGTATCGAGGATGGCCTCCTTGGACTTCTCGCAGGGCAGGGCGCGGGTGATGGCGATGATGCCGAACACCTGCTTGCAGGCAGCGTAGGCTTTGGCGATGTTGCAGGTGTCCTCCACCGGCTCCACATAGATGGTGGACTGGCGGGAGTAGATCTTGAACTTGCCGAACGGCTGGGTGCGGCGGCGGATGTTGCTCATCAGCTTCATCTCAAAGCTGCGGCGGTTCAGCCCCTTCAGGACTACCTCGCCCAGCTTGCACAGGATGATCTCGTGCATGGTATGGTTCTCCTTGTCGTTTTACTTGTCGTTTATTTTACCGCGCTCCAGGCGCACAGCACCAGCGTGGCCGCCAGCACGATGCTCACCGGCAGGCGGAAGCGGCGGTAGAGGCGCTGTATGGCCGCGCCGCAGCCGAACCACAGCAGGCTCGCCAGCGCGCAGAAAAGGGTGAAGGCCAGTGCCGCCAGCAGCATGGCGCCGACGGCGGTGGTAAAGGGGATGACGTACACGGAAAAGATGCTCAGCGCCGCCACCCAGCTTTTCACGTTCAGGACCTGCAGCAGGATGCCGCTCTGGAAGCTGCCCTCGCCGGAGCGCTGGTCGTCCCCGGCGGGCTTCAGGCCGCTGCGCACCATGCCGAAGGCCAGATAGAGCATATACAGGGCGCCCAGCCACTTGAGATACGGCACCAGCGCCGGGATCTTTTCCGCCAGCAGCACATTCAGAAGGCCGCACAGGGCGCACTTGACGAAAAGCCCGGCCATGCTGCCGGCGAAGAACCGCCAGAAGCGGGAGCCGCCCGAGGCGCCCAGGTACAGGCTCATCAGGTTGTTGGGGCCGGGGGTCACGGCCATAATGGCGCAGTAGACCAGAAAGGCAGGGATGTTCATAGACCGCTCCTCATTTCAGGATACCGCTGCTGCGGAACTGGATGGCCTCCGCCAGATGGGGCGCCTCGATGCGCTCGCTGCCCTCCAGATCGGCGATGGTGCGGGCCATACGCAGGATCCGGTCATGGCTGCGGCCGGTAAGACCCAGCCGGTCAAAGGCGCCCTGCATCAGCCGCTCACCGGCGTCGTCCAGTTGGCAGTACCGCCCGATCATGGCGGGGGTCATATAGGCGTTGCAGGACACCTCCGTGCCGGCGAAGCGCTGCTTCTGCACCTCCCGGGCGGCGTTGACCCGCTGCCGGATAACGGCGGAGGACTCCGGCGTATCCTTGCGGCGCATGGCCTCGTACTCCACGGAGGGTACCTCGATATACATATCGATGCGGTCCAGCAGGGGGCCGGAGATGCGGCGCATATACTGCTCCACCTGATTTTCCGAGCAGGTGCAGCGGCCGGAGGGATGGCCGTACCACCCGCATTTGCAGGGGTTCATGGCGCACACCAGCATAAAGCGGCTGGGCAGCGTCAGCGTCCCGGCGGCGCGGGTGATGGTGACAAAGCCGTCCTCCAGCGGCTGGCGCAGCGTCTCCAGCGCCGACTTGTCGAACTCCGGCAGCTCGTCCAGAAACAGCACGCCGTTGTGGGCCAGCGAGATCTCGCCGGGCCGCGGCGTGCCGCCGCCTCCCGCCAGCGACACGGTGGAGGCTGTGTGGTGGGGGCTGCGGAAGGGCCGCACATCCACCAGCGGGTGGGCGGCGTCGGTCATACCGGCCACGGAGTAGATCTCCGTGGTCTGAAGGGATTCGGCGCGGGTCATATCGGGCAGAATGGAGGGGATGCGCCGTGCCAGCATGGACTTGCCCGCGCCGGGCGAACCGATGAGCAGCACGTTGTGGCCGCCGGCGGCGGCGATCTCCAGCCCGCGCTTCACGTTTTCCTGCCCCATCACATCGGCAAAGTCCGGCAGGGGACGGGCGGTGGGCTCCGGCTGCCAGCGGGCGGCGGGAGTCATGGGCATCTCGCCCCTCAGGTGGGCGATGAGCTGGGACACATCCTCCACGCCGTAGACGGTGAGGCCATCGGCCAGCGTGGCCTCGGCGGCATTCTGCGCCGGGACGTACAGCGTCTTGATGCCCAACCGGGCGGCGCACAGCGCCATGGGCAGCACGCCGGTGACGGGGCGCAGCGCCCCGGTAAGGCTCAGCTCACCCAGAAAGGCGGCGTCCTCCGGCAGGGGCTTCAGCTCCTCCGCCGCGGCCAGAATGCCCAGCAGGATGGGCAGGTCGTACAGCGTGCCCTCCTTGCGGACACGGGCGGGGGCCAGATTCACGGTGATCCGGCTGACGGGGAATTTGGCGCCGCAGTTTTTCACGGCGGCGCGGACACGCTCCCGAGATTCCTTGACGGCGGCGTCCGGCAGGCCCACCACATCAAAGGCGGGCAGCCCGCCGGAGAGAAAACACTCCACCGACACCTCGTAGCCGCGGATGCCGGTGAGTCCCAGAGAACGCACGGTGACCACCATGGGCCGTCATCTCCCTTCCAATACGTCGTTCACCCCTCATCTTACCATAAAAATTGGTGGGTGAACAGCGCTTTTTTCAAAAAAGCGGCGGGCGTTTTGCGCGGAACGACACTTTCAGACGGGCATGGGATGAGAAAATTTGTGCATGGCGCTAAAAAAGTTTCACAGTAGTAGAAATCACAAAAATCAGGTTTACAGGGTGAAATGTTTGTGTTACTATCAACAATACCGACGGGAAAGCGTTTTTACAGGATGCTTTCACATGAACTTCCTTTCCGGCCGCCGCCAGCGGAGTGCGGGGAGGGAGTGCTTTTGCCTGTGTACAGCACGGGCGAAGGCGGAATTTTGAAAAGACTATTTATTTAAGGAGGCACGTTATGGTAAGAAAAATGAAATCCATGGATGGCAATAACGCCGCAGCGCATGTTTCCTATGCGTTTTCCGAGGTAGCTGCCATCTACCCCATCACGCCGTCCAGCCCCATGGCCGACTTTGTTGACCAGTGGAGCGCCAACGGCCTGAAGAACATCTTCGGCACCAAGGTCAAGGTGGTCGAGATGCAGTCCGAGGCCGGTGCAGCCGGCGCCGTTCACGGCTCTCTGGGTGCAGGTGCGCTGACCACCACCTACACCGCGTCTCAGGGTCTGCTGCTGATGATCCCCAATATGTACAAGATCGCAGCAGAGCAGCTGCCCTGCGTGTTCCACGTCTCCGCCCGTACCGTGTCCACCCACGCCCTGAACATCTTCGGCGACCACTCCGACGTGATGGCGTGCCGCCAGACCGGCTTTGCCATGCTGTGCGAGGGCAACGTGCAGGAGGTCATGGATCTGAGCCCCGTGGCACATCTGGCCGCCCTGTCCGGCAAGGTGCCCTTCATCAACTTCTTCGACGGCTTCCGCACCAGCCATGAGATCCAGAAGATCGCCGTGTGGGACTACGAGGATCTGAAGGATATGTGCGACATGGACGCCGTGGCTGAGTTCCGCCGCCATGCCCTGAACCCCGAGCATCCCCATATGCGCGGTTCCCACGAGAACGGCGACATCTTCTTCCAGCACCGCGAGGCCTGCAACAAGTACTACACCGAGCTGCCCGCCGTGGTGGAGAAGTACATGGACAAGGTCAACGCCAAGCTGGGCACCGACTATAAGCTGTTCAACTACTACGGCGCACCCGACGCTGACCGCGTCATCGTGGCCATGGGTTCCATCTGCGACGTGGCCGAGGAGGTCATCGACTACCTGAACGCCCACGGCGAGAAGGTGGGTCTGGTCAAGGTGCGTCTGTTCCGCCCCTTCGCCGCCGAGAAGCTCATTGAGGCGCTGCCCGCCTCCGTGCGGAAGATCGCCGTGCTGGATCGCACCAAGGAGCCCGGCTCCCAGGGCGAGCCTCTGTATCAGGACGTTGTCACCGCGCTGGCCAACGCCGGCTGGAACGATGTGAAGGTCATCGGCGGCCGCTACGGTCTGGGCAGCAAGGATACGCCTCCCGCCTCCGTGTTCGCCGTATACAGCGAGCTGAAGCGCGACGAGATGAAGCGCCAGTTCACCATCGGCATCGTGGACGATGTGACCAACCTGTCCCTGCCGGAGGACGAGAACTGTCCCAACACCGCCGCCCCCGGCACCATCGAGTGCAAGTTCTGGGGTCTGGGCGGCGACGGCACCGTGGGCGCCAACAAGAACTCCATCAAGATCATCGGCGACCACACCGACAAATACGTGCAGGCGTACTTCCAGTACGACTCCAAGAAGACCGGCGGCGTGACCATCAGCCACCTGCGCTTCGGCGACAAGCCCATCCGCAGCCCGTACTACATCAACAAGGCTGACTTCGTGGCCTGCCACAATCCCAGCTATGTGACCAAGGGCTTCAAGATGGTGCAGGACGTGAAGCCCGGCGGCGTGTACATGATCAACTGCCAGTGGGACTTCGACGAGCTGAACCACCACATGGACGCCGCGTCCAAGCGCTATATCGCCCGGAACAACATCCAGCTGTATACCATCGATGCCATTGATCTGGCCATCGAGATCGGTATGGGCAAGCGCAACAACACCATCCTCCAGTCCGCGTTCTTCTCCCTGGCCAAGGTCATGCCCGAGGAGGAGGCCATTGCCTACATGAAGGAGAAGGCCAAGGCCTCCTACCTGAAGAAGGGCCAGGACGTGGTGGACATGAACTACAAGGCCATCGATCTGGGCGCCACCGCCTACAAGAAGATCGACGTGCCCGCCGACTGGGCCGACGCTGTGGATACCAAGGAGCCCAAGCAGCTCGAGGGCAAGCCCGAGCTGGTGAAGATGGTCAAGGACATTCTGGAGCCCGTGGGCAAGATGGACGGCGACAGCCTGCCCGTTTCCGCCTTTGTGGATCATGTGGACGGCCAGTTCGAGCTGGGCGCCGCCGCCTACGAGAAGCGCGGCGTGGCCGTGTCCGTCCCCACCTGGGACAGCGCCAAGTGCATCCAGTGCAACCAGTGCGCCTATGTCTGCCCCCACGCCACTATCCGTCCCTTCGCCCTCACCGCTGACGAGGCGGCCAAGGCACCCGAGGCGGCCAAGATCGTGGACATCAAGGCCGGCAAGGGCAAGGGCACCTATCAGTTCACCATGGCCATCAGCCCGCTGGACTGCATGGGCTGCGGCGTCTGCGTGGGCGCGTGCCCGGTGAACGCCCTGAGCATGGTCGCCCAGGAGGGCGAGCTGCCCCAGCAGGATGTGTTCGACTACTGCGTGGCCGAGGTCTCCGAGAAGAAGGATATGCAGGACAACACCGTCAAGGGCAGCCAGTTCAAGCAGCCCATGCTGGAGTTCTCCGGCTCCTGCGCCGGCTGCGCCGAGACCAGCTACGCCCGTCTCGTCACCCAGCTGTTCGGCGACCACATGTATATCTCCAACGCCACCGGCTGCTCCTCCATCTGGGGCGGTCCCGCGGCTACGTCTCCCTACTGCACCAACAAGGACGGCCACGGCCCCGCATGGTGCAACTCCCTGTTCGAGGATAACGCCGAGCACGGTCTGGGCATGTTCACCGGCCAGAACAAGATCCGCGAGGATCTGGCTGACGAGACCCGCCAGCTGATCGCCGTGGAGTGGGCGCGTCCCGAGCTGAAGGCCGCTGCCCAGGCATGGCTGGACACCATGAACGACGGCACCGCCAACGCCGAGCCTGCCAAGGCCTACGTCAAGGCGCTGGAGGAGAGCATCTGCACCGTGGAGGAGCTGGCCGCCATGCCGCAGTTTGCCGAGCATGCCGCCGAGCTGAAGGCCAAGGGCGCCCTGTTCTGCGACTGCGCCGCCTGCACGCTGGCCGCTGATATCCTCAGCAAGAAGGAATATCTGGCCAAGAAGTCCATGTGGATCTTCGGCGGCGACGGCTGGGCCTACGACATCGGCTACGGCGGACTGGATCACGTCATCGCCTCCAAGCAGGACGTGAACATCTTCGTGTTCGACACCGAGGTGTACTCCAACACCGGCGGACAGGCTTCCAAGGCCTCCAACATCGGTCAGGTGGCACAGTTCGCCGCCGCCGGTAAGGAGATCAAGAAGAAGAGCCTCTCCGAGATCGCCATGCAGTACGGCTATGTGTACGTGGCACAGGTGGCCATGGGTGCCAACCCCGCGCAGACCATCAAGGCCATCACCGAGGCCGAGGCCTATCACGGCCCGTCCCTGATCATCGGCTACAGCCCCTGCGAGATGCACTCCATCAAGGGCGGCATGATGAACTGCCAGAAGGAAATGAAGAAGGCCGTGGACTGCGGCTACTGGAACCTGTTCCGCTACAATCCCGAGGGCGAGAAGAAGTTCACGCTGGACTCCAAGGCGCCCGCCGGCGGCTATCAGGAGTTCCTGATGAACGAGGCCCGTTACTCCCGCCTGACCCGCGAGTTCCCCGAGCGTGCGGACGTGCTGTTCAAGCGCAACGAGGACGAGGCCAAGGCCCGCTACGAGCACCTGCTGAAGCTGGTGGAGATGTACGACAAATAAGCCGTATCCGCCAACGGTAAAAGCACATAAAAAGACCGCCGCGCTCTGCGCGGCGGTCTTTTTCCGCCCGTGGAAAAGAAGGATTCCTACGGGAAAGCGGATGTCCCGGCAAGGTGGGGAAAATTTCCGGGGAAGCCTGACGGTGCGGTGAAACGCCGCGTATAATAGTGCCATATTTTGTGTGCGGGGGACGAGACGATGAAAAAGAGATGGATCGCGCTGGTGCTGGCTGCCGCCGTGGTGGGGCTGCCCTCATGGGGTGTGCTGGCACTTACGGGCGCGGGAACGGCTGCGGCAGGGGAGACGGAGTCGGTGCAGGACACGACCAGAGCCTGCGTCTGCGCGGCGGAGGAGGCCATACTATCCGCTGTGGAGCCGCTGTCTGCCGCTGTGGAGCAGCTGCGGGCGGACATTGCCGAGACGGCGGAAAAAACCATGCGCCTTACGCCGCCGGCGCAGATCGATCTGAGCTGGTGGCAGTCCCATTACAACGATATCATCGGGTATGTGTACAGCCCGGGTACGCCGATCAGCTACCCCATCGCCTATGACGGCAACAACGACTATTACCTGCACCACGACCTGTACGGCAATTACAGCGTATACGGCACCATTTTTCTGGACGCCCGCGCCAACCGGGACTTCACCTCCCAGTGCAATATGCTGTACGGTCATCACATGGCGGACGGTACCATGTTCGCCTCCATCTCCGGCTATAAGCAGCAGTGGTACTACGACGCCCATCCGTATTTCTACCTGTACACCAACGAGGGGACATACCGGGTAGATCTGTTCGCGGGGCTGATCGTGCCGGGGACACATGAGGTGTTCAACACCTCGTTCAACGATTCAGATCTGGCGCAATTCATCAGCCAGTCCACCTTCAATGCCGGCCGGGGTATCCCCACCGGGCGCATTGTGGGTATGTGCACCTGCTCCTATGAGGCGGACAACTACCGCTTTGTGGTGCTGGGCGAGATGACACCCTTGACGGAAGGAAATGACCAATGACAGAACAGGAAAAACAGGCGTTGTATGAAACGGTGCTGGCGCGGGCCAATCAGGCGGGCGCCTACGCCGCCGCCGGCGGGATGCAGGTGGTGGCCGTGGGTGACGGCTGGGCGAGAAGCGAGTTGCAGCTGACGGCGCAGCACTGGAACCCCATGGGCATCGTACACGGCGGCGTGTACTGCACCATGATGGATCAGGCGGCCGGGACGGCGGCCTGCTCGCGGGGCAGTCTTTGCCGCACGGTCAACTGTGAGGTGCGGTTTCTGGCCGCCGCGAAGAGCGGCAGGCTGATCTGCTATGCGGAGGCGGTGCGTATGGGCCGCAGCATCTGCGTCATCCGGGCGCGGGTGGAGGATGAAGACGGTACGGTGTGCGCCGACGGCGTATACACCTTCCGCATGAAGCAGATGGAGCTGCCGGAGGTACAATAAAAAGAGGGGTCACGCATGGCGTGAACCCCTCTTTTTGTTGCTTCAGTTCTGCTGATACAGCCGCATCTCCGTGACCAACGGATAGCTGACAGGCTCACGCCCGTCCAGATCGGCGTGGTGCATATCCACGGCGGTGATCTGGCTGTTGTCATAGGTGGTGTAGTAGTACACGCCCCGGTCGGCGTTGCAGCAGCCGGTGTACAGCGTCAGCTCGCATTCGCCGCCGGCTAAGCGGCAGCAGCCCCGCTGCTGCTCCACCGAGCCGAGGATGTGGAACAGCTGGCTCAGGCTCTCCGCCTCACCGTCGCCGGAGACGGAGTTGGCCCGCACAAAGGCCGCCCGCACGAACCGGGACTGGGAGGACAGATCTCCCGGCAGCCCCATGGCGCCCATGCCCCGGCTGTATGTGGTCAGGGGCAGCGCCGGCGCGAAGTGGTTCACCGGCGGCTCCGGCGACAGCTGGGCGTAGTTGTTCAGGGCGAACAGCTGCGTGGGGAAGGGCGGGTTGTTGGTCAGCACCCCCGCCGGATCGTCGTAGATGTGGAGCCCGTCGGCCACCGACTCCACCACGATGCAGCCGGTGCGGTCCGCCACCATCCAGTGGAGCTGGGCCGTGGGCAGACCGGCGGAATAGGGCGTGTCGGTGATGCGGGTCTGCGCCAGCAGCGTCCGGGCCTCCGCCAGCGTGGCGCAGCGTCCCAGCAGCCACGGGATCAGCTCAAACTGGGCCACGTTCTCCCGGCCATCCTCCGGCCGCCCGTACACCGCGTTGCCTACGAAGTTCAGTCCCGCGATGCACAGGCCCTTTTCGTTGACGGCGTCGTAGTACAGGGGGAAGCCGTCCTGCATATGGGCCATGCCGATCATGGCGTAGTGCGTCTCCATGACCGCGCCGTGGCGCAGCGCCAGAGGCCAGTTCCGGGGCGTGATGACCACGCTCTCCCCGAAGGACTGCTCATAGTCCAGATTGCGCCCGAAATAGAAATGCTTTGTCTGATATGTGGCCGCCGTACACATGGCGCCGCCTCCTTTGTTTTTTCACAGTATGCCCCGCGGCGAGGGAAAAACTCGCCGTGGGGCTTTTTTCTCACATCCGCATGTCTTTTTCCAGCACAGCCTGCACCGCCGCGTGAACGGCGGACTCAAAGCCGCCCTGCTGGAGCGCCAGCAGTCCCTCCACTGTGGTGCCGCCGGGGGATGTGACCCGGTCGATCAGCGCCCACGGGTGCTGTCCGGACAGGCGCACCATGCGGCCGCTGCCCTCCGCCATGGCGGCGGCGATCTCCACCGCCATACCCTTGGGCATACCGGCCTGCACCGCCGCCTCTGCCAAAGCGTTGATGTACAGATAGGTGTAGGCGGGAGCGGCGCCGCCGATGGCGCTGACGATGCCCATGAATTTCTCCGGCACCTCCACCGCCGTGCCGAAGGTGCCAAGCAGCGTGGCTGCCAGCGTCTTCTGCGCTGCGGAGACGGCGTCGTTGGCGCACCAGCCGGTGACGGAGGCGCCTACCACCGCGTTGATGTTGGGCATGACCCGGATGATGGCCGCCTGTCCCAGACGGGCCTCCAGCCACGCCAGATCCTTGCCCGCCGCCACGGATACGAACAGTCTGCCGGCCGGGGGCGTAAGCTCTGCCAGCACCCCCTCCAGAATCTGGGGCTTTACCGCCAGCACCACCACGTCGCTGGCGTCCAGCACCGCCTGATTGGACGGCAGCAGCCGCAGACCGCACTGCTCCGCCAGCTCGCGCGCCTTTTCGGGGTGGGGATTGTGGCCGCAAAGGGTCACGCCCTCCAGCTGCGCCGCCGCGATGCCCCGCACCATGGCGGAGGCCATATTGCCCAAGCCGATAAATCCGATGACCATAGCTGTCGCCTCCCTTTACTGCGGCATGACCTGTACGATGCCCCGCGCGCAATCCACGGACACCGTCACGCCGTCCTGCAAGCGCCGGGTGGCCTGCACCGCGCCGATGATCACCGGCTTGTGCAGCAGCAGACCCACTGTGGCCGTATGGCCCTCGGCGCTGATCTCCTCGCTGATGACAGCCGCCGCCTCCTTCATGTAGGGCAGCAGCTCGTTGTTGGTGTAGGGTACCACCAGCACGTCGCCGGGGCGGAACTTCCCCGCCACCTCCTCCGGCGTGCGGCAGACGCACAGCGGGCCGGAGGCCGTCTCGTCGCCGATGCCGGTGCCGTTGACCAGCGCGCCGCCCACCTGCTCGATGCGGATCATGTTGGTGGTGCCGGACACGCCCACGGGTACGCCGGCGGTGACCACCACCAGATCGCCGTGCTTGATAAGCCCCGCCTGCTCCGCCGTGTCAATGGCGGAATGCACCAGCTCGTCGGTGCTGTCTGCCCGCTCCATCATGATGGGGACAAGACCCCAGTACAGCGCCATCTGGCGGCGGATCTGGGGATCCAGCAGCAGCGCCACCACCGTGGCCTCCGGACGGAACCGGCTGACCATCTGGGCGGTGATGCCCCCCTGACTGACGGTGAGGATGGCGTCGGCGCCGATGTCCGCCGCCGTGGTGCAGGCGGCGTGGGCGGTGGCAGCCGTCACGGACAGATGAGTGCGGGAGGGCGGCACCGCCCCGCGGGAGCAGTCGATGTTGCTCTCAGTCTTGCGGGCGATGGCGTCCATGGTCTTTACCGCCTCCGCCGGGTACTTGCCCGCCGCCGTCTCGCCGGAGAGCATGATGGCGCTGGTGCCGTCGTAGATGGCGTTGGCCACGTCGGTGATCTCGGCACGGGTGGGCCGGGGATTTTCGATCATGGAGTCCAGCATCTGGGTGGCGGTGATGACCGGCTTGCCGCAGGCCACGCACTGGGAGATCATATCCTTCTGAATGGCGGGGATCTCCGTAAAGTCGATCTCCACGCCCATGTCGCCGCGAGCCACCATGACGCCGTCCGCCTCGGCCAGGATCTCCCGCAGGTTGCTGACGCCCTCCTGATTTTCGATCTTGGCGATGATGCGGATGCGGGAGTGGGCGGCGTTCAGCACGCGGCGGATCTCCCGGACATCGGCGGCGCAGCGGACGAAGCTGGCGGCGATGAAGTCGAAGCCCTGCTCCACGCCGAACAGGATATCGTCCTTGTCCTGCTGGCTCATGTAGGGCATGGACAGGGACACGCCGGGTACGTTGACGCCCTTGTGATTCTTCATGACGCCGCTGTTCTCCACCCGGCAGCGGATGGTCTTGGCCGTCGTCTCCAGCACCGTCAGCCGCACCAGTCCGTCATCCAGCAGGATGGTGTCCCCGGCGTTCACATCCTGCGGCAGCTGGGGGTAGGTGATGGCACAGCGCGTCTCGTCGCCCTCCACATCCTCAATGGTCAGGGTGAAGGCCTGCCCGGCGGTCAGCTCCACAGAGCCGTTTTTGAAGTTGCGCAGCCGCACCTCCGGCCCCTTGGTGTCCAGCATGGCCGCCACCGGCAGATCCAGCTCCTCCCGCAGCGCCTTGACGGCGTCCAGCCGCACCTTATGCTCCGGGTGGGTGCCGTGGGAGAAGTTGAACCGGGCCACGTTCATGCCCGAGAGCATCATCTCCCGCAGCACGCCCTCCTTGTCGGTGGCGGGGCCCAGTGTACAAACGATCTTCGTTTTTCTCATATCATGAACTCCTTTTCAACGCGGAAAAGCGTTTGCTCTGTATAGGATATATCCTTATTTTAGCAGTATTCGCCGGCGTCGGCAAGAAAAAACCTGCGCCCGCGTAACTGCATCATAATCCGTCAGCCCGGCGCTGTCAACTGCGGCGGCAAAAGACGAAAAAGAACGGAGCCGAAAGGCTCCGTTCTTCTCGCTTGGTTCAGTCCGCGAACAGCGGGGTGGACAGATAGCGGTCGCCGGTGTCCGGCAGCAGCGCCACAATGGACTTGCCTGCGTTCTCCGGACGCTTGGCAAGCTCGATGGCCGCCCACAGCGCCGCGCCGGAGGAGATGCCCACCAGCACGCCCTCACTGCGGCCCAGCTCCCGGCCCAGCCGGAAAGCGTCCTCATCCGCCACGGCGATGATCTCGTCGTACACCGCCGTGTCCAGCACCTCCGGCACGAACCCCGCGCCGATGCCCTGAATTTTGTGAGCGCCCGCCACGCCGGTGGACAGGACGGCGGAGGACTTTGGCTCCACCGCCACCACCCTTACGGCGGGGTTCTGAGACTTCAGATACCGTCCCACGCCGGTGACGGTGCCGCCGGTTCCTACGCCGGCCACGAAATAGTCCACCTGTCCGTCGGTGTCCGCCCAGATCTCCGGGCCGGTGGTCTCAAAATGTGCCTTGGGGTTGGCGGGATTGACAAACTGGCCGGGTACGAAGCTGCCGGGGATCTCCTTAGCCAACTCCTCGGCCTTGGCGATGGCGCCTTTCATGCCCTTGGCGCCCTCGGTGAGCACCAGCTCCGCGCCGTAGGCCTTCATGAGCTGGCGGCGCTCCACGCTCATCGTCTCCGGCATGACGATGATGATGCGGTAGCCCCGTGCCGCCGCCACGGAGGCAAGGCCGATGCCGGTGTTGCCGGAGGTGGGCTCGATGATGACGCTGCCGGGCTTCAGAAGCCCCCGCGCCTCAGCGTCGTCGATCATGGCCAGCGCCACCCGGTCCTTTACGCTGCCGCCGGGGTTGAAATACTCCAGCTTGGCGAGGACGCGGGCGTTCAGGCCGAATTTCTTTTCAATATGGGTCAGCTCCAGCAGCGGCGTCCGGCCGATGAGCTGGTCAGCAGATGTATAGATGTGGGACATACAGATCCTCCTTTTCGGTATCGCGTTACGTTGCTTTTATCGTATGGCGCACCCGTGTGCGGGACAGCTGCTGCCTCCGCAACATCGAAAGTCCATATGGTCTGCGCGGCGCTGCGTTCCCATGGCGCGCCCTCCTTTTGATAATTTGCTACCTGTTTGGTAGGTTTAATACGTTATAGCACCGGCGGCGGGATTTGTCAACAAAAAATTCGGCGGCTGCGGCTCACGCACCACCGGCGCTGCCCGGCATAGAATGGGAACGGAGAGGGATTCTCCATATTTTTTGTGACAGGAGGTCACAGGTCTTATGAGTATACATCTCCGTCATGCTACCGCCTGCTATCAGGCCCCCGACGGGGAGGTGGAGGCGGTACGCGACGTATCCTTTGACGTAGCGCAGGGGGAGTTTGTCAGTTTGGTGGGGCCGTCCGGCTGCGGAAAATCCACGCTGCTGGGCGCCATCGCCGGGCTGGAGACGCTGTCCGGCGGCATCGTCGAGGTGGCGGGCGTGCCTGTAACGGGGCCGTCCCGCCGCGTGGGATTCATGCCCCAGCGGGATCAGCTGTTTGAGTGGAAAAGCATCTGGGACAATGTGACGCTGGGTCTGGCGGTGCAGCGGGAGAGAGGGAGCGCCGCCTACGGCCATGTGGCGGAGCTGCTGGCGCGCTACGAGCTGGCGGGCTTTGCCAAAAAGCGCCCCTGCCAGCTGTCCGGCGGTATGCGGCAGCGCTGCGCGCTGATCCGCACGCTGGCCACCGATCCGGAGATCCTGCTGCTGGATGAGCCCTTTTCCGCGCTGGACTACCAGACCCGCCTTGCAGTGTCGGCGGATATCTGGCGCATCATCCGGCGGGAGGGCAAGACCGCCCTGCTGGTGACCCACGACATCGCGGAGGCGGTGAGTATGTCTGACCGGGTGGTGGTGCTGTCCGCCCGTCCCGCCGTGGTGAAAACGGTGCTGGATATGGGGCCGCTGCGGGGACTGCCGCCGCTGGAGCGGCGGAACACGCCGGAATTCCACCGGTATTTCGATCTGATATGGAAGGAGCTGGATGTGCATGGCTGATACCCCACTGTCCCCGCGCCGGCTGGCGTATCTGGCCGGCGTCCGGCGACAGAAGCGCCGCATCCGCATCTGGCAGATCGCGCTGCTGGCCGGGCTGTTCGGCTTCTGGGAGCTGAGCTGCCGCGCCGGATGGTCCGACGGGTTTCTGGTCAGCTGTCCCAGCCGCATGGCGGCCACGTTCTGGTCGCTGTGCCGCGCCGGACAGCTGTGGCACCACATCGGTGTGTCCTGTCTGGAGACGGTGGCGGGCTTCACCGTCGGTACGCTGCTGGGTACGGCGGTGGCGGTGCTGATGTGGTGGTCGGATACGACGGCGCGCATCCTCGACCCCTATCTGGTGGTGCTGAACGCCCTGCCGAAAACGGCGCTTGGCCCTATCTTCATCGTCTGGATGGGCGCGGGCACGGGAGCCATCGTCACCATGACGCTGGCCATTTCGCTGATCGTGACGATCCTGAATATGTACACGGGCTTCCGCGCCACCGACCCGGAAAAGGTGCGCCTGATGCGCACGCTGGGAGCCACGCGGCGTCAGATCCTGTGGATGCTGGTGTTTCCCGCCAACTGTCCCACACTGTTCTCCACACTAAAGGTGAATGTGGGCCTTTCGTGGGTGGGCGTCATCATGGGCGAGTTTCTTGTCTCGCGTGCCGGTCTGGGCTATCTCATCGTCTACGGCTCGCAGGTGTTCAACATGGATCTGGTGATGACCAGCGTGCTGACCCTGGCGGCTGCGGCGGTGCTGATGTACCTGCTGGTGCTGCGTGGAGAAAAATTTTTGAATCATTATTGGGGGGTACGAGCATGAAGAAACTGCTGACATTTTTCTGCCTCGCCGCCCTGCTGCTGCCGGTGCTGCTCACCGGCTGCGGCAGCGGCGGAGAACAGGCCGCGTCCGTCACCGTCCGGCTCAACGAGGTGACCCACTCCGTATTCTATGCGCCGCAGTATGTGGCCATGAAGCAGGGGTTCTTTGCCGACGAGGGGCTGGAGGTGGAGCTGACCAACGGCGGCGGCGCGGATAAGGTCATGACCGCCGTGGTATCCGGCAGCGCCGATATCGGCCTGGCGGGGCCGGAGAGCTGCATCTACATTTACAACCAGGGCAAGGACGATCACCCGGTGATCTTCGCCCAGCTCACCAAGCGGGACGGCTCATTTCTGGTGGGACGCACCGGCGGCAGCTTCTCGTGGGACGATCTGCGGGGCTGTACCATCATCGGCGGCCGCAAGGGCGGTGTGCCGGAGATGACGCTGGAGTATGTGATGAAGCAGAACGGCGTCGTCCCGCAGGTGGACGCGGTGGTGGACACCTCCGTGCAGTTCAACATGATGGCCGGCGCCTTCACCGGCGGGCAGGGGGACTATGTGACGCTGTTTGAGCCCACCGCCACCGAGGTGGAACGGGCCGGACACGGCTATGTCCTCTGTTCCATCGGGGAGGAGTCCGGCGAGATCCCCTACACCGCCTATTTTGCCAGCCGGAGCTATATGGACGCCCATCCCGCCGTGGTGCAGGGCTTCGCCAACGCCATTGCCCGGGCGCAGCGGTGGATCACCGAGCACACCGACCGGGAGGTGGCGGAGGCCATCTGCGAGCAGTTCCCCGACACGTCCCTCGACGTGCTGGAGGCCGTCACCGCCCGCCACCGGCAGATCGACGCATGGAACACCGTACCCATGATGCAGCAGTCCGCGCTGGAGCGGCTGGAGACGGTGATGACCGAGGCCGGCGAGCTGCAAAGATCCGACTGGGTTGACTTTGAACAGCTGGTGGACAACAGCTTTGCGGAGGCGGCGGTGGCCGCGCTGGGATAGCTGGCATAAAGGAAGGAGGGACGCGCCGGACGCGTCCCTCCTTGTGCGTTCAGCGCAAGGCGCTGATGATGCTCTGGTATTTGTTGATGTCCGAGCCGCCGTTCCACGTCATGAAGCCGCCTGTGCAGCCGGTGTCCCGCAGCGCCTTGACCTCCGCGGCGATCTCCGCCGCGCCGTAGGCGTTATACGGCTCCCAAAGGGCGTTGTACGCCTGGATCCATGTGCGCACCGCCGCGGGGGAGGCGGTCTCCTTCTGCCGCTCTGCCGCCGATGCACCGAACATATGCACCGTGTCGTAGGGGTGCTCCCACGGCTTGTAGTCGCCCTGCGCGCTGTAATGATCGGGGTAGGGCATACCGGAGATGGCGTCCACCGCCGCGCTGATGGCGGGCCAGTACTGGCCGCAGGCGGTGACATAGGGGTTGGCGCACTCGCCGAACACGTCGCCGGACAGATAGTACCCCGCGCCGTGGAGCCGCTCCGCCGCATACAGCAGGAAGCGCTGCACCGCCTGCGCCTTGCTCTCTCCGTAGGTGTTGCGGTAGTCGATGGTGCCGGCCTTCTCGTAGCGGTACGCCCCGTCGGGGAAGCGGATGTAGTCGAACTGGATCTCATTGAAGCCGAGAGACGCCGCCTCCAGCGCCAGCTCCACCTTGTATTGCCAAACCGTGCGGTTGTAGGCGCTGGGCCAGTACATGGAGCTGATCTTCAGCGGCGTGCCGTCGAGGTCGGAGATCACGTACTCCGGGTGATCCGCCGCCAGATGGGCGTCGTTGAACACGGTGATGCGTCCGATCAGATAATAGCCCGCGTCCTTCAGCTTCTGTACATTGGCGCGGAAGCCCTCCATGGTGTCCATGGCCGCCGCATAGGCGGAGGGGCTGTACTGCTGCATCACCGGCGAGGCGTAGGATACGGCGGTGCCGTCCACGATGTCTACCACAAAGGCGTTGACGCCGCTGCCCTCCGCCACCCGGAGGTAGTTGTCCGCATATTGGACGGCAGAGCCGTTGAGGTACAGCGCCCGCACCTCGTCGGGCATATCGTTGCCTGCGATGGGGCCCTTCTCAACCGGGAAGTAGTCCAGTCCCGCCGCATCGCCGCCGCCCCAGCTATCGCCCCGTGCAGCGTGGAGCTGATACAGCGCCTCGTCGTACTGGGCCTGTGCCTCCGGCTCCGTCATGCGGATGTTGGCGTCGGCGATGTAGCCCTCGCCCCGGCCGCAGGAGACCTTCCAGCGCAGCACGTTGCCGTCCTCATCCAGCCCGTCAAAGCCGATGACCGTCAGCGCCATGCCCTTTTCCACGGCGCAGCCGGGGACGGCGCCCGTCTCATCCAGCAGGCTCATGCCCCGCAGGGCGTATACGGTGTCCACCTGCACCGTCCGGGCGGGATCGTCGGTCAGACGCGCCGCGTCCAGCAGCACATAGCCGTCCTCGCCGTTGACGATGCGCACGCGCCCGTCCTCACGGGGCTGCTCCAGATCTGCGGGTACATAGGCCACCTGACTGCCCCGCACCAGCACGCCCAGCATTTCGCCGCTGTCGGCGTCATATACCGGCGCGGAGGAGGCATCCGATGCCACATAGCCGATGGCGGTCTCGGGTCGGGGCGGCGGCAGCTGCTGCCGATACAGGTATACACCCAGGCAGGCCAGACCTGCCAGGCACAGCAGGATGATGACGATCCCAACGGTGCGGCCGGCGCGGCCGGTTCTTTCCTTTGTTGACATAATGAATTCTCCTTGTTCGTTTTGGGCTTGTGCCGGACATTATACGATATTTTCGGCGATATTTCTACCCAAATGTTGTGGTTTGCTCGACAAAATTTTCGTATTTTTTGTGTTTCCTCCGCATTTCTGGTAGACAACGGCAAAAACCGATGGTATACTGTCAATGATTATTGTTATGTAAATCAGCGGGTATTTCCGCACCGCTTTACCAGTATGTGATAAAGGCAGGGTGTATGTGATGAAAAGGATGAAACGAGGAACCGCTATTATGCTGGCCGCCGCGCTGGTGCTGAGCCTTCTGGCCACCGCGCTTATGGCTGCCAGTAAAAACTGGACGGGCGCCGGACTGGGCGATCTGAGCCAGTATTACGAGACGGGCAACAGTGCCGACCCCGGCTATATCTCCACGGTCAAGGGTGACAGCGGCGGCACGTCCTACGGCATTTATATGTTCGCCAGCAATGCCGGGACGCCGCTGAGCTTTGTCCAGTGGCTGCAGGAGTTCCAGAAAGGCTCCATCTACCGGGATATGGGCGACACGCTGTACAATGCTTACGCCTACAACCAGAGGGGGGAGTATTCCCCTGGCTACGGCAGCAACTTCAACGCCGTATGGCGCAGCGTGGCGGACGCGCACCGCACCGAGTTTATCGAGGCCCAGCGGGACTACTGGGAGACCCACGCCTATACGGACCTGCTGAACAATCTGAAGGCGGCGGAGCCCTCCTTTGACCTGAAGGACTACTCCGTGGCACTGCGCAACGTGCTGTGGAGCCGCAGTGTGCAGCACGGCGCCGGTGTTCTCAGCGGCGCCAACAGCAGCGATGGCCGCAGCGGTGCCACCGGTGTGGTGCTCCGCGCCTTCAACAAGCTGGGCGGCTTCAAGAATCAGAGCGAGGCGGAGATCATTCAGGCCATCTATGCCGAGTGCAGCCGGCTGGACACCACCCCTGCCAAGAAGCAGATGTCCGGCGATACCGCTGCGAAGTACGGCATTGCCGGCCAGTCCATGGCGTATTTCAGCGGCAACTCCGGCGATGTGCAGGTCAGCGTGTACCGCCGCCTGTCCGTCAATGAGCCGGCGGATGCACTGGTGATGCTGTACGCCAATTCCGCCGCTCCCGTGCCGGAGGGCGCCTACCGCATCTCTCCCCACGGCGACACGGGGCAGGCCATGAAGAAGGACCTTACCGGGCTGACCGCCGTGGCCACCGCCGCCTCCGTTCAGCTTACCCACTATGCCAGCGGCTACTACACCGTGACGATTGACGGCAAGCGGCTGACCGGCGGGAACGGCACGGTGGCATGGGCGGACGCATCCTCCCAAAACGATCAGATGTGGTCGCTGGTGGGCGGCAGCCCGTACTACCTGCAAAACCGCAAGACAAATCAGTATCTGGTGCTGTCCGCCAATGGCGTGACCACCACTGCTAAGCCGGAGGAGGCCACAAAGCTCCAGCTCACCGCCGACGGCAGTACATGGAACACCTACGGGATGTTCTACCCTACCAGTGACACAAAGCTGCTGGCCAAGCAGTCCTCCTACCCTGTCCGAGGGGTGGTCACCAGCAGCCTGCCCATCAGCAGCGTGGTGGTGAAGGTGGCCTCCAGAGACGGCAGCACCGGCTTTACCGCCTCCAGCAGCATCAAGGGTACGACGTATTACTACGATTTGTGGAAACTGGATGACGCCTGCGCGTTCAGCCGCCTCAAGACCGGCGAATATACGCTGACCATCACGGCTGCCAATGCGGCCGGGACCGTCAAGCTGGCGGAGAGCACCTTCTCTGTGAAGGAGAGCACCACGTCTCTGCCGGATGGACTGGGCGACGAGGAATACGTTGTCTCCTTCCAGGTGGGCGATACGGTGATCGCAAGCCGTATGTATAACCTGACCAACACCTACGGCGAGCTGCCCACGGTGGACGAGGCCGGCTTCCAGGGCTGGTTCCGCGAGGATGGCACCGAGGTTTCACCCAACTCCCCGGTGGCGGCCTCCAACCACACGCTGTACGCCCGGTTCGGCGACCTGCACACCGTCACCTTCCAGGTGGACGGCGAGACGGTCCGCACCTTCAAGCTGGCCAAGGGCGATCTCATCACGGCGCCTCCCAACCCGGTGAAGGCGGCGGACAGCAAGTTCACCTACAGCTTCAAGCAGTGGGCGGATCAGAACGGCAGCGTTTTTGTGGCCGATGCCACCTATGTGGGGACGACGGACATCACCTATACCGCCCTGTTCAGCAGGGCTGCCAAGACCGAGGGCGGCGGTACGACCGCCGATCCCGCCAAGCCCTCCGGCGGATTCCTGACCGGCATTGCGCCGGAGACCTCCGTCAAGAGCCTGAACGACTCGGGATATACCGTGTATAGCGGCAAGAAGGAGATCACCTCCGGCTATGTGGGTACGGGTATGACCGCCGTCAGCGGCAGCACCAGCCTGACCATCGTGGTCAACGGCGACGTCAACGGCGACGGCCGCATCACCATCAGCGATGTGGTCACGCTGCAGAGATACACCGTCAGCGCCTGTGAACTGAACGAGGCTGCCATGAAGGCCGGTGACCTCAACGGCGACGGCCGCATCACCATCACCGATGTGGTACAGGCCGCGCAGGTCACAGTAGGTCTGCGTACTATCTAAGTGGGAGGTAGCTCATGAAAAAGAAACTGTTCCATGCCGTCCTGTCGCTGGCAGCGGCGCTGCTGATCGCGGTGTCAGCGCTGCCCCGGACGGCCTATGCCGCGGGCGCGTCCCTCTCCGGCAGCAGCAGCGTGCAGCCGGGCAACTCCGTGACGCTGACGCTGTCGGTGGACAGCAAGATCTCCGGCCTGACGGCGGATCTCAACTGCGGCGAGGGCTTGACCTTCACCAACTACGCCTGCTCCGTCAGCGGCTGGAGCATTTTGGTGAACAAAAATCAATTCAATGCATGGGGCATCAACAGCGCCAGCGGCGGGGTCATCACCGTGACGCTGAAGGTGGCAGCGGGCGCCCAGCCCGGTGCGGCGTTGTCCGCCAGCTTTGATAACATTGTAGCAACCGAGAGCGGCGAGAAGGATCTGGATCTCGGCACCGCCAGCTGGTCGGGCAGCGTGGGCGCTGCGCCCAGCGACAACTGCTCCCTGTCCGCCATTATGTGCGGCAACTTCACCCTGTCCCCGGCCTTTTCTCCCGATACGACGCGCTACACCACCAAGGTCCCTTACAGCGTGTCCAAGCTGAGTCTGGATTATAACCGCGCCGACAAGGGGCAGAAGGTCTCCATCAGCGGCACGGAGCTGGCGGTGGGTGTCAACACCGTGACGCTGAAGGTCACCGCCGCCAACGGCAATACCAGAACCTATGTGATCGAGGCCACCCGGGAGCAGGATCCCAACTATAAGCCGTCCACCGACGCCTCACTGTCGGAGCTGACGGTGGAGGGCGCCGCCCTCAGTCCTGCGTTCAGCAGCACGGTCACGGACTATATCGTGTACGTCCCCTTTGAGACGAAAACCGTGAAGCTGGCCGCCTCCGCCAGTGACAGCAAGGCCCACGGCGTCAGCGGCATCGGTGAGGTGGCGGTGGAGAAAGAGGGCGACAACGCCCTTGTCGTCACCTGCACCGCCGAGGACCGGGTCACCAAGAAGGAGTACACCGTCCACGTCCTTCGGATGCCGCAGTATACCGGCACGGTGCCGACTGTATCCATCCCGGAGCTTACGCCTGAGCCGGAGCCTGAACCGGAGCCGGAGGTTCCCATGCTCCGGATCCCGTTGGACGTCAAGCTGCCCCTGCTGGGTGAGGTACGCACCGTTGTCGCCATCGGCGGCGGCGTGGTGCTGACGTTGATCCTGCTGTTCCTGCTGGGGCTGCTGATCGGACGCAGCACCGGCGGCGGAGGCGATGACGATGACCCTGACGGCGGAGACGATCCCCGCGACCGCCATGACCGCCGGCGGCATGAACGGGACGACCGCGACCAGCGGCAGGAGGAGCGGCGCACGCCGGAGCGTCCCCGCTCTGTGCCCCGCATCGTACCCCGGGAGAAGGCGCCGGTGAAAAAGACCGCGCCCGCATCCCGCGACTGGAAGGACTTCGATATTCCGCTGGATGACGAGACACCCGCGGCAGCCCCCGCACCCAAGACAGCGCCGCAGGCGGCGTCCGCCCCGAACCTCCCGCTGATGGAGGAGACGGTGGAAAAGACGCTGAAGGAGGCGCCTATGTCCAAGGACGAGGAGGATGTCCGCACCATGTCGCTGGAGGATCTTCTGAAGGATATCCACGATATGTGATCGTATGAAAACCCGCCCCTGCCGGAAGGCAGAGGGCGGGTTTTACTGTCAGCACCGATCGCCGCCGCGATGTGCCCGGCGCACAATGCCCCTTGACAAAGCGCCCCTGTCCTCCGTAAAGTAGTGGTATCGTATGGAGATGCCGTGCTTTCCCATCATGCGGCGATCTCACCGTGGAGGTATGGACATGGAGCTTCGCTTTCCCCTGATTCTGGACGGCGCAACCGGTACGGAGCTGCAAAAGCGCGGCTATACCGGCGATGTCAGCATGGAGCAGTGGACGCTGGCGCACCCGGACTGCATCCGGGAGCTTCAGCGCGGCTATGTGGATGCCGGCAGCCGGGTGCTGTATACGCCCACCTTCGGCTGCAACGCCGTCAGGCTGGCCGCCCACGGTGTGACGGAGGATGTGGCGGCGTACAACCGCCGTCTGGCGGCGCTGACCCGGGAGGCTGCCGGCGGCAGAGCGATGGTGGCCGGTGATATGGCCCCCACGGGACTGTTCCCGCCGCCGCTGGGCGACGCCTCCTTTGAAGTGTTGGTGGACGCCTACGCCCAACAGGTGGCCGGACTGGAGGCAGCCGGTGTAGATCTGTACGTCATCGAGACGATGATCTCGCTGTCCGATGCCCGGGCCGCGGTGCTGGCTGTCCGCGCCGTCACCGACAAGCCGATCTTCGTCACCTTCGCCTGCGACAAGAATGGCCGCAGCATCTCCGGCACCGATATCACCGCCGCCCTTACCGTTTTGCAGGACATGGGCATCGACGCCTTTGGGCTGAACTGCTCCGCCGGGGCGCAGATGCTGCCCCAGCTCCGGCGGCTGCGGGCGTATGCGCGTGTGCCGTTGATCGCCAAGCCCAGCGCGGGGCTGCCTGCTATCGTGGACGGCCGGGCGGTGTACGACTGCCCGCCGGCGGCGTTTGCCACCTGCGTACCCGCCATGCTGGACAGCGGTGTGATGATCTTCGGCGGCTGCTGCGGTACCACGGCGGCACATATTGCCGCCCTGCGCCGCGCCCTGTATGGGGGAGAGCTGCCGGAGGGACATTGCGGCGGTTGACAGACCGGTATGGCCTTCCGCTCTGAAAGAAAAGCACACCGCTTGGCATGGCCAAGCGGTGTGCTTTTATGTGCGGGTGAACTGGGCGCACAGCAGGCGGCTGACCGCATCCGCCAGCCATCCGGCGGTGGGGATACGCTCCAGCGCCGCGCCGTAGATGCGCCGGGCGTTGTCCAGCTCCTGATCGGAGCCGGTGAAGATGCACACGGGGCGGATGCCCTGCCGCCGGAGAACGGCGGTCTCCCCGGCGGTATCCTCCACGCCCCGTTTCCCGCTGTACGCGTATCCACCCAGCGGCAGTGCGCCGATGGGGATGCGCTGGTCGTCGTTGGGGCTGGCGTCGGACAGCAGGAGCAGCAGCCGGTTTTGCTCGGTGCTGCGGCGCATGAGCCAGCCCATGGCCCGCAGCGCCAGACCGTCCCGGTTCCACCCGGCGGCGGTGTAGTCAAAGCAGGCGTCATTCTCCTCCGGATGGCCAAAGTCCCGGAGGATCCGCAGCACCGTGCAGCCGCTGACGGAGCAGAAGAAGCTGACCCGCACGGGGATATGACAGCGGGTGAGGCTCTCTGCGATGAGATAAGCCTGCGTGGCCAGCTTCTCCTGCTGGAGATTCTGGGAGGCGGAGCCGTCCAGCAGAATGTCCACAGACAGCTCCTCCGGCTCGTCGGGACAGCGGCGGAGAAAGACCTGTTCGTCATCCAGCGCCGCGGCGCGCCACGCCCGCCCGGGCTGCAGGCGTCCTGCCCGCGCCCCTGCGCCGCCGTCATCCTGCCGCAGCAGCAGGACGTTTTGCAGCTTTTGTGTCAGCTGGTGGAGGGTCATCTGGTTCTCGGCGAGGTGCGCCTGATAGTAGGCGCGGTTTTTGGCCCGCTGCTGCCGGAAGTGCTCTGCGTCCCACGCGGCGTTGGGGGCGGGGGGACGATCCGGCGGTGCGCCTTTGGTAAAGTGCAGGCGGCAGTTTTTGTGGACGCCGGTACACAGCAGGCGCTCCGCCTCCGCCAGCTCCGACGGCGTCAGCATGGATACGCCGAAGCAGTCCTCTACATAGCGGCGCAAAATCGGCTCCGGTGTGCGGCCCTGCAAAAACGACAGGAGCTTCGGCGATTGTCCTGCACCGCCGCCGCTGTCCGTGTGGGACAGCGCCCGCAGCGCGTTGGGCTTGATGAACCGCACACCGCCGCCCTTCGTCAGGGAGCGCCCCGCCCACGCCGCCCACTGGCGGTCGGTGACGCTGCGCCGCGCCCGGCGGAAGTACCGGTACAGCAGCTCCTCCGTCCGGTGGATCAGCTGCTGCTCATCCAGCTCGGGGGTGAAGGCCAGCTCGTCCAGCAGGGCGGTCTGCCAGTCGTCCTCCGTATGGGGCTGCCCCAGTACCCGGGATGCCCAGATGCGGCGCAGCGCCGGGATCTGCCGGGGGTCGCCGCCCTCACCGCTCTCCTCCAGCAGGCGGCGGGCGTGCTGCCGCCGCAGCGCCTCCAGCGCCGGACGGCGGGGGGACTCCTTTTCATAGACGGCGTGCTCCAGCCCCAGCCAGAAGATGTCGCTGTACAGCCCGCCCTGCGGCTGCTGCTGAAAGGCATGGAGCATGGGATGGAAGCGGGCAAAGTCGTAGTCCCGGCGGGCAAGACCCATCACCGTGTTCAGGTACAGCTCCGGGTCGCCGCCCTCGTCGAAGGCGGCCTGCTCCGGCTGCACATCGTAGCGCCCTGCGCCGTTCCAGATCTGGTTGACCGCCCGGCGGTTCTGTAATTCCTGCCGCTCCATGTTACGCTCCGAACAACTGGCTGCCGCTGAGATCCTGCGGGACCCGCGCCCAGACCGTGTCGGCAGCCAGCTGCCGCTCAAAGGGCTCAAAGGCCTTGTTGATGATGCCCAGCTTCAGGGCCTGTCCGGAGGGGATGCCCGTCTCCATCAGGCGCAGCGCCGCCAGCAGGCCCCGGAGATCCAGCGTCTTGGTAGAGATCTCGCCGCTGTCGCACTTCTGCCGCAGGTCGCGGAACAGAAGGGCGAATTGCTCCGCCCACTTGGCTGATAGGGTGGGGAACGTGCGGCGCAGCAGCTTTTGCAGGTCGGTATCGGAGATCACCGGCATATCCAGCACCGCAAAGCGGGATACCAGCGCCTCGTTGAGCTCGCGGGTACCGGCGTAGCCGTAGTTCATGGTGCCGATGAAGCGGGTGGCGTCGTCCAGCGTGATGCGCTCGTAGCCCGGCACGTCGATGACCCGCCGGTGATCCAGCGTGGCGTGGAGCACAGCCAGCGCCTCATTTTTGGCCATGTTCACCTCGTCCAACACACCGAAGCCGCCCAGACGGGCGCAGCGGCAGATAGGCCCCTCCCGGAACACCACCTCGCCCTTTTGCAGGGTGTCCGCGCCGATCAGGGCGGCGGCGTCCACGTTGACGTACATGGATACGTCCCACACGGGGCGGCCGAACACGGCGGCCAGATTCTCCGCCAGCACGTTTTTTCCGGTGGCCTTCGGCCCCGCCAGCAGCAGATGCTGGCCGCACAGCAGCGCAGCCGCCGCGCTCTCCCAGACCTCCTTGCCGTAGTAGAGGCACTGGGGTACGGGAATGCGTGCCTCCGCCTCCGGTGGTACGGGGTGTGCCGCCCGAAAGTGCTGTATCTCCTCCAGCAGCGACGGTTCGATGCCCTCGTCCCGCAGCTCCTTCCAAATATCCATAACCTCGCTCCGTTTCTTCTGTTGATGCCGTATTATACGCCCACCAGACGCTAAAGGCGCGTTAAGGATACCGGAATGGGACGAAAAAAGGCAGGAGAATGTCCATCGGACATTCTCCTGCCTTGGAGGGTAGGGTCACATCAGATCAATGCTCCTCGTTGGGGAGCGGGGCGATGCGCTTCTCGCGGCTGCGGACGCGGAAGGGAAGCAGGGATGCTGCCAGACCGAACACGGCGGCGGGGATCAGCCAGCTCAGACCCAGATCGTACAGCGGCAGACTGGTCACAACGGGAATGTTGACGCCGTGGGCGGTGAGGGTGCAAAGCACGCTGGTGATCAGCGCGCCGATGCAGGCGCCGCGGCTGACGTGATCCGGCACCCGGGGCATCAGCAGGGAGATGAAGATCAGCACCAGCGTGGGGGGATAGATGACGTCCAGCACGGGGGCTGCCACCGCCACGATGCGGTCAAGACCCAGATTGGATACCACGGCGCTGAACACGCAGATGGCGATGACGAATGCCTTATAGGGCACCTTGCCGCGGCACAGCTCGGCGAAATAGGCGGCGGCGGAGCTGGTCAGGGCGATGGCGGTGGTGACGCAGGCCAGACCCACGACAACACCGAACAGGATCATGCCCACCTTGCCCATCAGCGCCTCCACAATGGCCATGACCAGCTGGGCGCGGCCGATGGTGCCGTTGTACTGGCCGGATACGGTGGCGCCCAGATAGGCAAGGCCCATGTACACGGCCAGCAGGAGCACACCGGCCAGAATAGCGGAGCCGCCGACCACCCGGAACTGCTTTTTGCTGTTGTCGTAGCCCTTGGCGGTGACGCTTTGCAGCACGATGATGCCGAAGGGCAGGGCGGCCAGCGCGTCCATGGTCTGGTAGCCGGCCTTGATGCCGGTGACGGTCACATTGGAGATCTGGGGCAGCGCGGAGATCTCGCCTACCGGGGTGACGACGCCCTTGATGATAATGGCGAACAGACCCAGCAGCAGCAGCGGCGTCAGGATCTTGCCCACGATGTCCACCACGGCGGATTCCTTGATGCACAGCACAAGGATCAGCGCAAAGAACAGCACGGAAAACAGCACCGGGGACACACCTGAGAGGTTGGGGGAGATGGCCATCTCAAACGTGGTGGCAGAGGTGCGGGGGATGGCCACCATGGGGCCGATGCACAGAATGATGGCGCACATCAAAAGCTCGGCAGGTACCTTGCCTACGCGGCTGATGACGGCCTCGCTGCTGCCCACGCGCAGCAGGGCGAACATACCCAGCAGCGCAAGGCCGATGTCCGCAATGAAATAGGCGGAAAAGCCTGCCAGCCACTGGGGGCCTGCTTCCATGCCGAGATAGGGCGGGAACACCACGTTGCCCGCGCCGAAGAACATGGAAAACAACGCGAAGCCCACCACGATCATGTCGCGGAGGGAGTTGTTTTTCTTCTGCATAATCGTATCGTCTCCTCTTTTTTGTTCCGAATTCTGCAAGTGTTCCGTCATGCAAAATATAAATATAGTGTATCATTTTTTTCATGACTGCGGAAATGACCGTTATTGATGGGGTCATTAAAAAAAGTTATGGCGGCAAAAATCCAGCCAGAAAAGCAGATGAAATCGGCGGAAAATTGACAAAAATCATGTTGAAATCAAAATTGTATTGTGATATATTGAAAAATAATTATGCAATTGTTGTGCAAAGTGTCGAAGGAGAGAGCCCTATGGATGATAGTAAGCTGCGGGCGCTGCTGACAGCCGTACAGTGCGGCAGCTTTGGAAAGGCTGCCGCACAACTGGGATATACCCAGTCCGCCATGACCCATCTGGTCAGCAAGCTGGAGGCGGAGCTTGGCTGCACGCTGCTGCTGCGCAGCAGCAAGGGCGTTCGCCTGTCGGAGGAGGGCGAGCGCCTGCTCCCCTATATCCACGGCGTTATCACCGCCTGCGACGCCCTGCGGCAGGAGGCGGAGGCACAGGGGGAGGCCCACAGCCACGCCCTGCGGATCGGGTGCTTTGCCAGCATTGCCCGTGCCCGGCTGCCGGAGCTGCTGCGGAAGTTCCGCAAGCAGCACCCGGAGATCAAGGTGGACGTGCTGGTGCAGGGCAACGAGCTGGCCGCCGCACTGGACGAGGATCGCATCCAGCTGGCCATCGTGGATGAAAACTGCGCCCGCGGGTTCCAGTGGACGCCGCTGACGGACGCGCCGCTGGTGGCGGTGACACCGCCGGACTTCCCGTGGACGGGGGAGACCATCTCGCTGGCACGGCTGATGCAGGAGCCGTTCCTCTCCTGCCCGGAGCAGTATGTGGAGCAGTATCTGCCCGCGGACACGCCGCGGCTGGAGGTAACGGCCTCCGACGACGGCGCCATATTGTCCATGGTGGCGGGAGGGCTGGGCGTATCGGTGCTGTCCGCCTACTCGCTGGCGGGCTACGAGAATCGGGTACGGGTCATCCCGCTGGATCAGCCGCTGTCCCGGCGTCTGGGCGTGGCGGTGAAGGCCATGCCGGCAGCCAATTCCCCGGCGCGGCTGTTTCTGTCGTTTCTGAAGCGGCAATACCAGAACGCCCGCTGAAAAAAGAGAAAGAGCGCCGTTTTCGGTCATTCCGAAAACGGCGCTCTTGTTGTGCGGCGCGGCCTGCGGGCGGTAGAGCACCCGTGTAAGGAGGTGCGGCTTTTCCGCACGGCACAGAGCGGCTTAGCGCTTTAAACAATAAAATTGCCTAAAAGAAAGAGGTTTGTTCTGTAAGAAGTGTGTGAAAAACGGCGATTGACAAAAGAATCACAAAGACCTATAATACGCACATCAAAGGCAAAGGCGCCTTGGAGAGGTTCTCTCTGGCGCCTTTGCCGCTTTTTTTAAGTGCGCAGGCACCCTGAAAAAATCTGACGAAGGAGGCATCTATCATGCGGACGATCATGGGTTTTTGCGGAACATGCAGTGATATTACAGACTTTACCAAGGGCTTGACGCAGGCAGCACCCCGTGGCCATGGGGAAAACCGCATCGTAGATGTGGGCTGCGGCCTGCTGGGATACCACCGCCATGCGTCGGGGGAGCATCCGGCGCAGGAGCTGCAGCCGCTGACGCTGGACGGCAGCTATGCGGTGTGCAGCGGCGAGCTCATCGGCTACGGCGGACTGCGGGCGGGCTTGCAGGCCAGAGGCTACACCTTCCGCAGCCGCTGCGACTGTGAACTGCTGCTGCCGCTGTACCGTGAGTACGGCGTGAAAATGTTCGGAATGCTTAACGGCGAGTTTGCGCTGATCCTGTTTGACCACCGCAGCGGGCATTTCATCGCCGCCCGGGACAGCGCCGGTCAGCGGCCGCTGTACTACGGACAGGACGATGCCGGGAACACGGTGTTTGCCAGCGATGCGGCGAGCCTGATAGGGCTGTGCCGCCGTGTACAGCCGTTTCCGCCGGGTCACTATTACGAGGATGGCCGCTTCATCCGCTATGACGACAGCGTAGGCGCCGCCTGAATTTATTTTACCAGACTCTCTCCTTACATACAGCACAGAGCCGCACACCGTCGGGTGTGCGGCTCTGCGCGTTTCTGCGGGCATAACTGCTCTCGGCAGGGCATATAGATAGACCAACCGACAGTTAGGAGTGGTGCTCTATCCGAGAGAATCTGGAACAGCGGGCCGAGGAGCTGGCCCTTTACCTCATAGAAAACCGGACGACCGTCCGCGCCGCCGCCAAAAAGTTCGGGGTCAGCAAGTCCACGGTGCACAAGGACCTTTCGGAGCGTCTGCCGCTGTATGACCGGGCGCTCTACACGCAGGTCAAGGCGGTGCTGGAGGAGAACAAGGCCCAGCGGCACATCCGGGGCGGTCTGGCCACGCGGAAAAAGTACAAGGGTACATAAAAACGGCGCCCCGTCTGCTGGCGGGGCACCGTTTTTTCACGGGGTGTCCTTGGGTACCTGCTTCATGGAGAGGCTGATGCGGTGCTTTTTCTCGTCCACCTCCAGCACCACCACCTTGACGACGTCGCCCACGGCCACGATCTCCGAGGGGTGCTTGATGAACTTGTTGCACACCTGCGAGATATGCACCAGACCGTCCTGATGGACGCCGATATCCACAAATACGCCGAAGTCGATGACGTTGCGTACCGTGCCGGTGAGCACCATGCCAGCCTTCAGATCCTTGATCTCCAGCACGTCGGTGCGCAGGATGGGGGCGGGCAGGTCGTCCCGCACGTCCCGGCCGGGCTTCATCAGCTCCTTCACCACGTCCCGCAGGGTGGGCAGACCGATGCCCAGCTTGGCGGCGGTCTTCTCCTCACCCAGCAGCTTCACCTTCTGGGCCAGCAGGGGAATATCGCCGTTTTTCACGTCCTCCGCCGTGTAGCCGCACAGCGTCAGCAGCTGCTCCGCCGCGGCGTAGCTCTCCGGGTGGACGCCGGTGTTGTCCAGCACGGAGCGGCTCTCCGGCACGCGCAGGAAGCCGGCGCACTGCTCGAAGGCCTTGGGACCCAGCTTCGGCACCTTCAAAAGCCGCTTCCGGTCGGGGAAGATGCCGTTGTCCTCCCGGTATTTCACGATGTTCTTGGCGGTGGCGGCGGTGAGGCCGGACACCCGGCTCAAGAGGCTGGCGGAGGCGGTGTTCACATCCACGCCGACGGCGTTGACGCAGTCCTCCACCACACCGGAGAGCGCCTCGTCCAGCCGCTTCTGGGGCATATCATGCTGGTACTGTCCCACGCCGATGGCCTTGGGGTCGATCTTCACCAGCTCCGCCAGCGGATCCTGCATCCGCCGGGCGATGGACACGGCGCTGCGCAGGTTCACGTCGTAATCGGGGAACTCCTCCGCCGCCAGCTTGCTGGCGGAGTAGACGGAGGCGCCCGCCTCGTTGACGATCATATAACTGACACCGGGCAGACCGCGGAGCATCTCCACCGCCATCTGCTCCGTCTCACGGCTGGCGGTGCCGTTGCCGATGGCGATGTGGGTGACGCCGTGCTTTTTGCACAGGGCCGTCAGCTTGGCGATGGCATCCTTTTTCTGCCGCTCGCCATAGGTGGGGTAGACCACCGTGGTGTCCAGCACCTTGCCGGTGCCGTCGATCACCGCCACCTTGCAGCCGTGGGCATAGCCGGGATCTAAGCCCATGGTGACGTGACCCTTTACCGGCGGCTGCATCAAAAGCGGCTTCAGGTTCAGGGCAAACTGTCCGATAGCGCCCTCGCTGGCGGTATCGGTCAGGGTGGAGCGGGCCTCCCGCTCCAGCGAGGGGTAGATCAGCCGGTCGTAGGCGTCCTCGCAGGCGGCGGACACAAAGGCCGAGGCCGCCGAGCCGGACTTTACCACCGCCTGCTGCACCTTGTCCAGCGCCGCGATTCTGTCCAGCAGCACGGTGACGGAGAGAAAGCCCTCCTTCTCGCCCCTGTTGACGGCGAGGATCTGGTGCCCCGCCAGCTTGGGCAGCGGCTGATCGAAGTCGTAGTACAGCCGGTAGACGCTGTCCTCCTCCTTGGCGGCCAGACTGCGCAGGTGACCCTGCCGCATCAGCAGACCCCGCAGCGTCTTGCGGAGATCCGCGTCGTCGCTGAGCAGCTCGGCAATGATGTCATTGGCACCCTGCAAGGCGTCCGCCACCGTCTCCACGCCCTTTTCCGGGTCGAGGTAGGCTTGGGCGGCGTCCTCCGGCGCGGGGCAGTCCTCTGCCTGCGCCAGCAGCAGCTCCGCCAGCGGTGTCAGCCCCTTTTCCCGGGCGATGGTGGCACGGGTGCGGCGCTTCTGCTTGTAGGGGCGGTACAGATCCTCCACCTCCGCCAGCGTGGCGGCGTTGTCGATGGCGGCGGCCAGCGCCTCCGTCAGCTTCTCCTGCGCGGCGATGGCGGACTTGACCTCCTCCCGTCGGGCTGCCAGATTCCGCAGATAGCGCAGCCGGTCCTCCAGCTTACGCAGGGCGGTGTCGTCCATGGAGCCGTGCTGCTCCTTGCGGTAGCGGGCGATAAAGGGGATGGTGTTGCCCTCGTCCAGCAGGGCGATGACATTTTCGATATACGGCTGGGGCTTGTCCAGCTCCTTGGCCAGTATCTGAGGGATGGTCTGCATAAAGGCTCCTTTCAGACAGCTTTGCCCGCGCACAGCGCGGGCAAAGGGTGGTATGTTCTGTTCGATGGGTGGGGTTACTTCTTGTGGTACAGGGACTTGACCTCGTATTTCGGCTCGCAGCTGACATTGATGCCCAGCCGCTTATACAGCTTGGCGTCCTCCTCCGAAATGATGACGGAGAAGTGGGCATCGCAGTCCCGCAGCGTTTTCAGCTGCTCCTGCACCATGGCCGCCAGCGGATTGGTCAGCCCGGAGATCGCCAGGGCGATCAGCACCTCGTCGGAGTGGAGGCGGGGATTGCGATGTCCCAGATACCCGGTCTTCATGGCGCTGATAGGCTCAATGACGGAGGCGGGGATCAGCTCCAGCTTGTGGTCGATGCCCGCCATGTGCTTCAGGGCGTTGAGCAGCAGTGCCGCCGACGCGCCCAGCAGGGGGGAGGTCTTGCCCGTGACCACGCAGCCGTCCGGCAGCACCATGGCGCCGGCGGGCTTGCCGGTGGCCTCCGCCTTTTCCAGTGCGGCGGCCACGGCGGGGCACAGCTCCGGCGTGACGCCGGCCTGCTGCATCACCAGCTCCAGCTTCCGCACCACGCACTCGTCCGCCTGCCCCTTGGCGCGCTCCACGCAGCCGGCGTAGTAGCGGCGCAGGATCTCCATGCGGCTGGCCTCCTGACAGACGTCGTCGTCCACGATGGCGAAGCCCGCCATATTCACGCCCATGTCCGTGGGGGATTTATAGGGACACTCGCCCTGGATCTTCTTGAACATGGCGGCCAGCACCGGGAAGATCTCCACATCCCGGTTGTAGTTGACGGTGGTGACGCCGTAGGCCTCCAGATGGAAGGGGTCGATCATGTTCACATCGTTGAGGTCGGCGGTGGCGGCCTCGTACGCCAGATTGACCGGGTGCTTCAGAGGCAGATTCCAGATGGGGAACGTCTCGTACTTAGCGTAGCCGGCGGGGATGCCCCGGCGGTTATCGTGGTACAGCTGGCTCAGGCAGGTGGCCATCTTGCCGCTGCCGGGGCCGGGCGCCGTCACCACGATCAGGGGGCGGGACGTCTCGATATAATCGTTGCGGCCCAGTCCCGCGTCGGAGACGATGTGCGCCACGTCGGAGGGGTATCCGGCGATGGGGTAGTGCCTGCAGCTCCTGACGCCCAGCGTGTCCAGCCGCTTGATGAAGGCGTCCGCCGCCGGCTGCCCGGCGTACTGGGTGATGACCACCGAGCCCACATAGAAGCCGAGGTCGCGGAACACGTCGATGAGACGCAGCACATCGGCGTCGTAGCTGATGCCCAGATCGCCGCGCATCTTGTTCTTTTCAATGTCACCGGCGCAGATGGCGATGACGATCTCCACGTCGTCCTTCAGGGTTTGCAGCATCCGGATCTTACTGTCCGGCTGGAAGCCCGGCAGCACGCGGGAGGCGTGATAGTCGTCAAACAGCTTGCCGCCGAACTCCAGATACAGCTTGCCGCCGAACTGGGCGCGGCGGGCGGTGATGTGCTCCGCCTGTAATTGCAGGTATTTTTCGTTGTCGAAACCGATCTTCATCTCCGTATCCCCCATGATTTACAAACTCGTTACATTATACAACATCCGGCGGCTCCGGGAAAGAAAAAAACCCGCTTTTTCGAAGGGAAAAATAGCCGAACTTGCCTGCGCTTTTTTGGCAAAACCCACCGTTGCAATTTGACAGGCAGCGGGGTATACTAAAAAGTACACCCCTATTTTTACAGGAGGAGCATTCATGCGTTTTCACGTTGTCTGGCGCAAGAGCCATGAGCCGGAGTCGGCCTACCGGGATTTTTTTGAGACCAATGACATTGACGAGGCCAAGGACTTCGCCATGCGTCTGGCGTTTGACGAGACGAATCTGGTCTTCGTCCGGGACGAGAAGCGGGACGAGGTAGTGCGGGACTTCGACGCCGAGGTCTATCGCTGAGCGCCGCATACTTTAAATAGGAAAGAAACACGTCACCTCCGGCCATACTAAGGGCGGAGGTGATTTTTCATGCCCAAAAGAAGCAGCGGCTTTCCCTACGACGCCACACCGGATGTCCATCAGTTCCGGGGCGTGCCGGAGAGCTGCTTTGACATGGTGAATATGTACGGCACCTACAACATCCAGCCCACCTGCGACACGCCCAACCTGTTCCCGCTGATCGGGCCGGGGCTGCCCCGCCGGTGGCGGGAGCTGCATCTGGGCAAGCAGGAGCTGGACGACCTCCCGTAAGCGCCGCTGGAGATGCCCGGCAGCGAAAAAGCAGGTCTGCGGCCATGCCGCAGACCTGCTTTGTGTTTTTTTACGCCTCGCCCCGGAAATACTCCCGTGTCTGGGCGATGTTCTGCTGGATGCCCTGCCGCAGCGCCTCCAGCGAGTCGAATTTCTGCTCGCCCCGCAGACGGCGGCAGAAATCCAGCCGGATGCTCTGCCCGTACAGGTCGCCGTCGAAGTCCAGCAGGAAGGTCTCCACGGACACGGCATCGCTGTCAGACACCGTGGGGCGGGTGCCTACGTTGGTGACGCCTGCGAAGCTCCGCCCGTCCGGCAGGTACACGCGGGTGATATACACGCCGTGGGCCGGTACCAGCACGCGGGGCGGCATGGTCAGATTCACCGTGGGGATGCCGATGGTGCGGCCGATACGCTGGCCGTGTTCCACCGTGCGGCTGAGACAGTGGCGGTGTCCCAAAAACTCCGCCGCCCGCTCCACGTCGCCCGCCTCGATCAGCGTGCGGATGTAGGTGGAGCTGACGGTGATGCCGTCGTGTACCACCTCGGGGATGATGTCGCAGCCCAGCCCCAGCTGGGCGCATTTCTCCTGCAGGAGTTGGGCATTTCCGGCGTTTTTATGGCCGAAGCGGTGGTCGTGACCCGCCACCAGATGCACCGCGCCATAGCGCTTCACCAGCAGCTCCGTGACAAAATCCTCCCATGACATGGTCATCATCTCGTGGTCAAAGGGAGCCAGTATGATCCGGCCGATGCCGTAGAGACGGCGGATCAGCGCCTGCCGGTCCTCCGGGGAGTTGATGAGGTACACCGGCTGGCCGGTGACCACCTCCTTGGGAGGGCGGTCAAAGGTAAAGACGGCAGGCTCTGCGCCCAGCGCACAGGCGCGCTCCACCGTTTTTTGCAGCAGGGCGCCGTGACCCCGGTGTACGCCGTCAAAAAAGCCGAGGGCTATTACAGTTCGTTCCAAAGTGTTCACGCTCCGAAAAAGTTTTTCTGGGAAGTCAGGACGCCGCCTTCCGCCCGGCTCAGGCACAAAAAGGTGCCGTCCCCGCCGTATACGCGGTACACGCCGTCCGGCACCGCCGCCGTCAGGGGGTTGCCGCAGCGGCAGCGCCGCTCCTCCTCGGCGGAGGGGATGGTGTAGGCGGGATGCTGCCGGAACAGGGAGTCGGTAGGCGACAGCAGCGCCTCGCCGCCGTCTTGTACCTCCTCCAGCGTGTGGCAGTCCGCCAGCGTAAAGCCGGCGGCCATGGTGCGCCGCAGGGCGCTCATGCACCCGCCGCAGCCCAGCGCCTGCCCGATGTCGTGGCACAGCGTCCGGACGTAGGTGCCCTTGGAGCAGAGGATCCGCAGCAGCCAGTCACCGCTCTCATTCTGCCCCAGCACCTCCAGCTCGTAGATGGTCACGGGGCGGGGGGGACGCGCTACCTCCTTGCCCTGCCGCGCCAGCTCGTACAGCTTCTGGCCGTTGATCTTGATGGCGGAGTACATGGGCGGCACCTGCATCAGTTCTCCGGTAAACCGGGGCAGCAGCGCCACCAGCTCCTGCCGGGTCACGGAGACGGGATACTGCGCCAGCACCTCACCGGAGGTGTCCTGCGTGTTGGTGACGCAGCCCAGATGCAGCCCGGCTACATATTCCTTGCTGCCGGACTCGGCAAAGGACACGGCGCGGGTGGCCTGCCCCACGAATACCGGCAGCACGCCGGTGGCCATGGGGTCCAGCGTCCCGGCGTGGCCCACCTTTTTTGTTTTCAGGATGCCCCGCAGCTTGCCGCACACGTCCATGCTGGTCCATCCGGCGGGCTTGTCGATGATGATGATACCGTTTGCCATAGTTGCTCCTTTTCGCGCCTTATCCGGCGACCGCCCGATAGGCTTGCAGCACGGCCTGCCGCACCTCGTCCATGGTGCCGTCCACCGTGGCGCCTGCGGCGGCTCTGTGTCCGCCGCCGCCCAGCCGCTGGCACACGGCGCTGGCGTCTACACGGGGGCCGGTGCGCAGGGATATCTTGATGACGCCGGGCCGCAGCTCCCGCAGCGTCACGCCGCAGTCGCTGCCCTCCACCAGCGCGGCAAGGGAGCTGAGCTCCTCGATATCCGCCTCGGTGGCGTGCATCTCCTGCCGCAGGGACAGGGGGATGGTCATCACCACCACCCGGTCGTGGTCATAGAGGGTCATATCCGCCACCATCCGGGCCTCCATAGCAAGGCGCGTCCGGCTTTTCGTGCGGAACAGGGCCTTATTTACCGGCCCCACGTCGATGTCCGTCCCCAGCAGCTCCGCCGCGATGCGGTGGGTGTGGGCGGTGGTATTGGTATAGACGAAGCAGCCGGTGTCCGTGGCGATAGCCACATACAGCAGCATGGCGATCTCCGGCGTCACCGCCGTCAGGCCGCGGATGATGTCGCAGACGATCTCGCCGCAGGCGGCGGCGTCCGCGTCCAGACAGACGTTGGGAGCAAAGAACCCATGGGAGCCGTGGTGGTCAATGGCCAGCTCGATGCGCGGGGCGTAGGCCGCCGCGTTGTCCGGCAGCAGGTTCAGTGCCGCAATGTCGGCGGAGACGATATGCGACGGCGTAAAGCCCTCCGGCGCCCAGTAGGGCGCGGCGTAGGGCGCGTAGGTGTCGGTGATCTCCGGGTTGTACAGCAGATAGGCGGTCTTTCCCATGTCCCGCAGCGCCTGACACAGCGCGGCGGCCGAGCCGATGGTGTCGCCGTCGGGCCGCACGTGGGTCAGCAGCAGCACATCGTCCAGTGTGCGCAGGTACGCCGCTGTCTCCTGTATACCCAGCCTGTTTCCGCTCATTCCTGATCCTCCGGCAGCACGATGTCCGCGTTGGCGGGGTTGGCGGGCTTCACATGGTTGAGAAGATCCAGAATGTGGGCGCCGTGGGCGATGGAATCGTCCATGATAAATTGCAGCTCCGGCGTGTACCGCAGGTCGATGGCCTGCCCCAGCTGATGGCGCAGGTAGCCGGCGGCGGACTTCAGCCCCTTCATCAGACCCTTCTCGTCCTGACAGTTCAGGGCGCTGATGTAGACCCGGGCGTACCGCAGGTCGTTGGTGGTGTCCACGCGGGTGATGGTGAGCATCCCCTCGGATACGCGGGGGTCCTTCACCGTCCGCAGCAGGGCGCTGAGCTCCTTGCGGATCTCCTCGTTGATGCGGCCGATTCGGTTGGATGCCATAGTTCATCGCTCCTTTCGTATAAGAAAAGCGGGGCGGGCGTTTCGCCCGCCCCGCAGGTATCAGACTTCGATCTGCTCCATGGTGAAGGCTTCCACGATGTCGCCTTCCTTGATGTCGTTGAATTTCTCGATGCTCAGGCCGCACTCGTAGCCGGCGGCCACCTCCTTGACGGAGTCCTTGAACCGCTGGAGGGAGGCCAGCACGCCCTCGTGGATGACGATGCCGTCGCGGACGAGACGCACCTGGCAGTCCTTGCGCTGCAGCTTGCCGTCCTGCACGTAGCAGCCGGCCACCGTACCCACGCCGGACACCTTGTAGGTCTGACGCACCTCGGCGTGACCCAGCAGGACCTCCCGGAACTTGGGCGCCAGCATACCCTTCATGGCGGCCTCGATCTCGTTGATAGCGTCGTAGATCACACGGTACATCCGCATATCCACATTGGCACGGGCGGCGCTGTCGCGGGCAGCGGCATCGGGACGGACGTTGAAGCCCACGATGATGGCCTGCGAGGTGGAGGCCAGCATCACGTCGGACTCGTTGATGGCGCCGACGCCGCCGTGGATCACGCGGACGCGTACCTCCTCGTTGCTCAGCTTCTCCAGAGAGGCCTTCACTGCCTCTACGCTGCCCTGTACGTCAGCCTTGACGATCAGGTTCAGGTTCTTCATCTCACCGGCCTGGATCTGGCTGAACAGATCCTCCAGAGAGACCTTGGTGACAGGTGCATTGGCCTTGGCCTTCTCCTCGGCCTTGCGCTGCTCCACCAGCTCGCGGGCCAGCTTCTCGTCGGCCACGGCATTGAACGTAGCGCCGGCGGAGGGAGCCTCGCTCAGACCGGTGATCTCCACGGGGACGCTGGGTCCGGCATCGGTGATGCGCTGGCCCTTATCGCTGAGCATGGCGCGGACGCGGCCCACGGAGGTACCGGCGATGATGATATCGCCCTGATGGAGGGTGCCGTTCTGCACCAGCAGCGTGGCCACGGGGCCACGGCCCTTGTCCAGACGGGCCTCGATGACCGTACCCTGCGCGGCGCGGTTGGGATTGGCCTTCAGCTCGCCCACCTCGGCGGTGAGGGTCAGCATCTCCAGCAGGTTGTCCACGCCCATGCCGGTCTTGGCGGAGATGGGACACACGATGGTGTCGCCGCCCCACTCCTCACACACCAGACCGTGCTCGGTGAGCTGCTGCTTGATGCGCTCGGGGTTGGCCTCGGGCTTATCCATCTTGTTGATGGCCACGATGATGGGGATACCGGCGGCCTTGGCGTGGTTGATGGACTCCACGGTCTGGGGCATGATGCCGTCCTCGGCGGCCACCACCAGAATGGCGATATCCGTCACCATGGCGCCGCGGGCGCGCATGGAGGTAAAGGCCTCGTGGCCGGGGGTATCCAAAAACGTGATGGGCTTGCCGTTGATCTGCACCTGATAGGCGCCGATGTGCTGGGTGATGCCGCCGGCCTCGCCGGAGGCCACATGGGCGTTGCGGATATAGTCCAGCAGGCTGGTCTTACCGTGGTCGACGTGGCCCATGACCACCACCACGGGGGCGCGGGGCACCAGATCCTCGTCCTTGTCCTGATGGTCGTCGATCAGACGCTCCTCAATGGTGACGACGACCTCCTTCTCCACCTTGCAGCCCAGTTCCTCGGCGATGATGGCGGCGGTGTCAAAGTCGATCATCTGGCTCAGGGAGGCCATGACACCGTTCTTCATCAGGCACTTGACCACCTCTGCGCCGGTCTTCTTCATACGGCTGGCCAGCTCGCCCACGGAGATCTCGTCGGGGATCTGCACGGTGACGGGGGTCTTCTTGATGACCTCCAGACGCAGCTTGCGGAGACGGTCGGCTTCCTCCTGCTTGCGCTTGTTGCTGGCAAAGTTGTTGTCGCGGCGCTGCCGGTTATTGCGGAATTTCTCCTTGCCCTGAGGCGCCTGCTGATCCCGCTTGCCGCCGCGGCTGCGGGCGTCGGCCATGTCCTGCAGCTTCTCGTCGTACTTGTCCAGATTCACGTTGGTGGCCTTGCGGGTATCCACCACCTGCTTCTGGGGCACGCGGGACATGGGCTGCTTCACCACCGGCTCGGCGGCCTTTTCGGGGGCCTTACCGGCGGGCGCGGCACTCTGGGCGGGCTTGCTGCCGCCCTGCTGAGGTGCGGCGGGTTTGGCGTGCTGCCCGTTCTGGGCAGGCTCCGCCTTCTTCTCCGCGGGCTTGGCGCCCTCGGCGAAGATGACCGCGATATTGGAGACCGGATTGTGCTGGGTCAGATACTCAAAGATGAGGCTCAGCTCCCGGTCCTCCAGCACCTGCATATGATTCTTGGGTGTTTCGGCGTACTTGGTCAGGATCTCCGTGATCTCCTTGGTGGAAACTCCGAAATCCTTGGCCACCTCATGCACTCTGTATTTGTTGACGATACTACCCAAATAAAGCCACCTCCATCTTAGTGATCGGTCCGCCCCTCGGCGGGCCGCGAAAGTTCCGTTTGTTGCTGTTTACTTGCCGGTCTTTTTCCGGCTGCCCTTGCCCTTCTTCACCGGCAGGGAGCCGGCGAACCGCTGGCCGGGCGGCTCCGTCCGTCTCTTGGGACGCTCCTGCCGCCGCTTGGCGCTGTTGGGGCGCGAGGGACGCTTCTCCGCCGGTCTGGCGGGCGGCGTCGGTGCCGGCGTCTCCGGCTGCGGCGCAGCCTCGGCATGGACGCGCTTCTTGCCCTGCCGCAGGTTTTTCTCGTGGCGGAGCTGCTCCTCTTTCCGTTCCCGGGCCCGCTTGGCCTTGATAGCCAGCGTATCGGCGGCACCCTGATAGGTCTCACTGTCCAGCGCCGCCAGCTTCTTCACCAGCGATTCGGCAAAGCCGATATCGGTGACGGCGCACATGGCCACGCTGGTGCGGCCCAGACTGCTGCCCAGCGTATCCTTTCCGGCGGGCAGCGTCACGCACAGCGTGCTGCCGGTGCGGGCAAAGGACTGGGCCCGCCGCACCGACGACGGCGCGGCATCCTGCGCCACAAAGATGACGCGGGCTTTCTTGGCACGGGCGGCGGCGCCTACCGGCTCCTCGCCCACCTCCACGCGGCCCGCCTTCAAGGCGAGACCCAGCATGGAGAGAATGTGTTCCGTCATAGGCCGCCCTCCATCTGCGCTTCCAGCGCGTCGTAGACCTCCGGCGGGATGGCCGTCTCGAAGGCCCGCTCCAGCGCCCGGCTCTTCCGCGCATTCTTCAGGCACGCCGGGTCGGGGCATACATAGGCACCGCGTCCGGACTTCTTGCCGGTGCTGTCCAGCAGGATCTCGCCCTCCGGCGTCCGGACGATGCGCAGCAGCGCTTTCTTTTCCTTCATCTCGCGGCAGCCGACACACTGCCGCTGGGGTATCTTCCGGGGCTTCTGCATCTCTGCCGCTCCTTTCTATCCGATCTTACTCGCCGGTGTAGCTGGCGGGCTTGATGTCGATCTTATAGCCGGTGAGCCGTGCCGCCAGACGGGCGTTCTGGCCCTCCTTGCCAATGGCGAGGCTCAGCTGGTCGTCGGGGACGACCACACGGCAGCTCTTGCCCTCGGCGGCCAGCTGTACGCTGACCACGTCGGCGGGCGCCAGCGCGGCGGCGATGAACTCGGCGGGATCCTCAGAGTACTTGATGATGTCGATCTTCTCACCCCGCAGCTCATCCACGATGGCGTTGACACGCTGACCGCGGGGGCCGACGCAGGCGCCGATGGGATCCACGTTCTCGTCGTCGGACCAGACGGCCATCTTCGTGCGGTTGCCTGCCTCGCGGGCGATGGAGCGGATCTCCACCGTGCCGTCGTAGATCTCCGGCACCTCCAGCTCGAACAGGCGCTTGACAAGGCCGGGGTGGGTGCGGGAGATCAGCACCTGCGGGCCGCGGGTGGAACGGCGGACCTCCACCAGATACACCTTGACCATCTGACCCTCACGCAGCTCCTCGCCGGGAACCTGCTCGTTCATGGTCAGCACCGCCTCGGTGGACTCGGCGCCGGTGCCGATGCGCAGGCTCACGTTGCCCGTCCGGGGGTCGATGCGGCTGACGGTGCCGGTGAGGATCTCGTGCTGCTTGCTGTTGAACTCGTCGTAGATCATGCCGTGCTCGGCCTCGCGCAGGCCCTGAATGATGACCTGCTTGCCGTTGCCGGCGGCGATACGGCCGAACTCCACGCTCTCCACGGGGATGTTGACGATGCCGCCCAGCTCGTTCTTGGCGGACAGCCGCCTGGCCTCCTCCAGCGAGATCTGGGAGCCGGGGTTCTCGACCTCCTCCACGATCTCCTTCTGGACGAACATCTTCAGATCCTTCTTCTCCTCGTCCACGTCCACGATGACGTTCTCCACGCCCTCGTGATCCCGCTTATAGGCGGTGGTCAGCGCCTGAATGATCTTGCCCATCATAAAGCTCTGGGGAATACCGCGTTCCTTTTCCAGCATCGCCAGCGCGGCGAAGATCTCATCACATTTCATGTCATTTCTCCTTCATTTATCGTCAGATCGTTGTGTCAGAATTCCACGCGCAGGCGTACCAGCGCCACCTCGTTCTTCTCGAACCGCACCGGCTCTGCGCCGCCCATGTCCAGCAGCACCGCGCCGTCCTCATAGCCCGCCAGCTTACCGGTGAACTCCTTGCGGCCGTCCCGGTTCTGGTAGGTCTTGACCAGCACGGGGCTGCCCATGAAGCGGCCGAAATCGCCGGGGCGCTTGAGCTGCCGCTCCAGCCCGGCGGAGCCCACCTCGAATACATAGCTGCTCTCGATGGGGTCGGCCTCGTCCAGCAGGTCGCTGACCTTACGGCTGATGGCCTCACAGTCCAGAATGTCCACGCCGCCGTCCTTGTCCAGATACAGCCGCAGATACCACTGTCCGGCCTCCCGCACATATTCCACGTCCCACAGCTGGCAGCCGTGCTCCTGTACCACCGGCTCCGCCAGCTCCCAGACTACATCTGTGATCTTTTTCACGGGCGCGTCCTCCTGTTTTTAACAAATCAAAAATGCCCAACAAAAAGAGCGGACAGTCAAGCCCACTCCCAGTCAATACCTTACTCACGCGCATAGCATACCATAAAAGTGCAGGGAACGCAAGCATTTTTCCGCAAAAAGCCGGTCGAAACGGCGGTTTTGACAAAAAAATCCCGGCGGAGCGGGGCAAAAGTGCCCCGGCTCGCCGGGAAATCCAAGGTCATGCGTGTTTTTTCAGCCGCCCCAGCAGGCAGGCCAGCAGGAACACCGCCAGATCCACCAGCACCACCGTGGCGCCCACGGGGGTGCTCAGCAGGTAGGAGCCGGTCAGTCCCACACAGAAGCCCAGCACGCTGACGGCGGCGGCGCACAGCACCACGCCCCGGAAGCTGCGCAGCAGCCGCATGGCGGTCAGGGCGGGGAAGATGACGAGGCTGGAGATGAGCATGGCGCCCATGAGCCGCATACCCAGCACGATGGTCAGCGCCGTCAGCACCGACAGCACAGTGTTGTACAGCTCCACCTTCACGCCGGTGGCGCGGGAGAAGCTCTCGTCGAAGGTGATGGCGAACAGCCGGTGGTAGAACAGCACATACAGCACCAGCACCGCTGCGCAGACGCCTACGGACAGGGCTACATCCGCCCGGTCCAGCGCCAGAATGGAGCCGAACATAAAGCTGTCCACGTCGGTGGTCAGGCCGGTGGTCAGACTGGTGACCACCACACCGGCGGCCAGCGACGAGGCGCTGACCACGGCGATGGCGGCGTCCGCACCCATGCGGCTTTTCTCCGTCATCCGCAGCAGACCCAGCGCCGCCAGCACCACCACGGGGATGGACACCGGCAGCGGCGCCCAGCCGCAGGCCAGTGCGATGCTCAGCGCGCCGAAGGACACATGGCTCAGGCCGTCGCCGATCATGGAGCAGCGCTTCAGCACCAGCGGTACGCCCAGCAGCGCCGCGCACAGGGCGATGAGGACGCCCACCACAAATGCCCGCAGGATAAACGGGTAGGTGAACATATCCAGCAGCAGATCCATCACGCCTCACCTCCGAACCGCTTGCCGTAGGGCGAGGCCAGATAGGACGCCGTGTCGCCGTAGAACCAGCTGCCGTGTCCGGCGTGGAGAATAGCGGTGGCGTAGGGCAGGGCGCTGTGCAGATCGTGGGTCACCATGATGATGGCGATGCCCTCCTTCTTGTTGAGATAGTCCAGCGTGCGGTACAGATCCTGGGCTGCGGCGGGATCCAGCCCCGTCACCGGCTCGTCCAGCACCAGCAGCTCCCCGGCGGCGCAAAGCGCCCGGGCCAGCAGCACCCGCTGCTGCTGACCGCCGGACAGCTCCCGGTAGCAGCGGTCCTTCAATTCCAGAATACCCAGCTTGCCCATGTGCATCAGCGCCGTGGACTTCTCCTGCGGCGTGTAGAAGAAGCGCCCCCGCTTGCCGCTGAGGAAGCCGCTGCGCACCACCTCCGTCACCGTGGCGGGGAAGTCCTTCTGCGCCTTGGTCTGCTGGGGCAGGTAGCCGATGGCCCCGGCGCGCAGGGACTTGTCCAGCACGATCTCACCCTTCATGGGCCGCAGCAGTCCCAGCAGGCTTTTCAGCAGCGTGGACTTGCCGGAGCCGTTCTCACCCACGATGCACAGGTAGTCGCCGCTGCACACCTGAAAGGTCAGCCCCTCCCAGATGGCGGTACCCTCGTAGCCCAGCGACACGTCCCGGCAGTCCAGCAGTATTTTCTTTTCCATCAGGACAACCCCTCTCTCAAAACATCCGCGTTGGCCTCCATCAGCTGGAGGTAGGTAACGCCTGCGTCAAATTCGGCGCGGCTCACCGTCTGGCAGGAGTGGAACGTCCGCACCTGCGCCCCGGTGGTCTCTGCGATGGCCTTCGCCACCTTCCGGCTGCTCAGCTCGATGGTATACACCACCGGGATGTGCTGCTCGTTCACTAAGTCGATGAGGTACTTCAGCGTGGTCAGCGACGGCTCCGTGTCCCCGGCGCAGCCGTGGAACGCCGCCCGGTAGTCCAGTCCGTACTCCCGGCAGAAATACAGCAGCGGGAACCGGTCGCCGAATACCAGCAGATCCCGGCTGCCCTCCGCCACGATCTCGCGGAACGTCTCATCCAGCGCCTCCAGCGCCGCCAGATAGTCCGCCAGCCGCGCCCGGAAGCTGTCCGCGTGGTCGGGATCCGCCTGACACAGCCCGTCGGTGATGGCGCGGCACAGCGCCATAGCCGTCACCGGCGACGTCCAGATATGCTCGTCGTATTCGATCTCCTCGCCGTCGTCCTCGTCCTCATCATGGTCATGGTGGCCATGGGCAGACGCACCGCTCTGCATCCCCTCGACAAGCTCCTCCTCCCGCAGCTCCGCCGCGTCCATCATGGACAGGACGCAGGGGATGTTCTCTCCGGCGGCGTCCAGAATGTCCGCCACCCACTGCTCGCTCTCGCCGCCGTTGTAGATGAACACATCCGCCTGACTGATGCGGATCACGTCCATGGGCGTGGGCTCGAAGCTGTGTGTCTCCCGTCCGGCAGGTACCACCAGCGTCACATCCACGTCGTCGCCGCCGATCTGCCGGGCGAAATCGTAGTAGGGGAACAGGGTGCAGACCACCTGGATTTTTCCGTCCTCCGGCAGCGGCGGTTGGCCGCAGGCGGTCAGAGACGTTGCCAGTACGAAGGCCAGCAGTCCCGATAAAAGCCGCCTCATTCCGCCGCCTCCCGGCACTGGCGGCACAGTCCGTAGAACAGCGTCCGGTGGGGGTCGATGGCGAAGCCGTGCTCCTCCTCCAGATGGCGGTACAGCGGCGCCAGACGGGAACAGTCGGCGTGCTGCACGGCGCCGCAGCGCTCACATTTCAGCAAAAAGCAGTCCTTCCCGGATTGGTAGCAGCTGCAAAACTGATACCTCGCCCCGGTGTCCGTGACGATCTTGTGGACCTTTCCCTCTTTTTCCAGCCGCTCCAGCTGGCGGTACACAGTGGTCAGCCCCACCGTCTCCCCCTGCCGGTGGAGCAGCTCCGTCAGCTCCGCCGCACCTACGCCCTCGGCACAGCCGCGTATGCAGGCCAGCACCGCCTGCTGCTGTTTTGTCATATAGGCCATGAAACGCCTCCTGAATTTGAAAATGAAAACCGTTTTCAAATTATAGCCAAAATATTCAGGTTGTCAACTATCTTTTTCCCGCCGCGTATGCTACAATATTTCTATCAGGCGTTTTCCTCTGCGGCGGGGGGCCGCAGAACTAAAAAAGATACGGGAGGACAGTCATCATGCAGCATGAGATCACCCACAGCGCACCGCTCCTTAACGAGTCCGGCAGCCTGCGGGAGCCGGGATATGCCAAGAGGCTTCTGCCCATCTACCGCCGCGCCGACATCCGGGCGGGGAAGAGCCGCATCAAGGAATGGGACTATTATCTGGCGGCCAACGACCATTTTGCCGTGGCGCTGACCGTTGCCGACAATGGCTATATGGGGCTGGACTCCATCTCGTTCCTGCAATTCGACGAGCGGTGGGAAAAGACGAAGAGCCCCATGCGGGCGTTCCCCATGGGCCGTACCGGCCTGCCGGAGACATCCGCTGCCGGGGATACGGTCATCACCGGCAGCGGCTACGGCATCGCGTTCCGCCATGTGGGGAACGCACGGGTGCTGACCTTCCGCATGGAGGATTTTCTGGCGGGTATGCCCATCGAGGGGCGGCTGACACTGACGGAGGAGCCGGAGGAGTCCATGGTTATTGCCACGCCCTTCGATCAGCCCCAGTGTTTCTACTTCAATCAGAAGATCAACTGTATGCGGGTGTCCGGCGAGGTCAGGGTGGAGGGCCGCGTCTTCCGCTTTGAGCCGGAGGATTCCTTTGCGGTGCTGGACTGGGGACGGGGCGTGTGGACATACCACAATACATGGTACTGGGGCAGCGCCTCCGGACAGGTAGACGGCGTCCCCTTTGGCTGGAACATCGGTTACGGCTTCGGCAACACCTATGCCGCCAGCGAGAATATGCTGTTCTACGGCGGCAAGGCCCACAAGCTGGGGCAGGTGCAGTTCCTCATCCCCATGAAGAACGGGCGGGAGGACTACCTCAGCCCCTGGCGCTTTACCTCGGATGACGGGCGGTTCGAGATGGATTTCATGCCCATTCTGGATCGCGCCGCCTGCATGGACGTCAAGCTGCTGAAATCCGACCAGCATCAGGTGTTCGGCCGCTTCACTGGCCGGGCGGTGCTGGACGACGGCCGGGAGCTCCGCGTCAAAGACTTTCTGGGTTTCGCGGAAAAGGTGGAGAACAAGTGGTGAGCCGCTGCAGAGCGGAGAAGTTTGTTATATGGTTCACATACAGCCGGATGCTTCTGCGAGGCATCCGGCTGTTTCGCATAACGAAACGATAAGCGGCGTGCCGGATATTACAGAAGAAACGCGCAGCATCTGCTGAAAATGCGGAAAAAGTGCGTGTTTCACTGGGATAACGGGCGGCGTGTTTGCCGCTAAGAAAATGTTAAAAGTGGCGAAATAAGTGTTAAATTTTTATAAACATTGCTAATTGCGGGGAAATGTGGAAAGGAGTATACTTCTTTGTGACCCGCAGGAAACTCTTTCGTGTGGGTCGTCTGCGCCGGCGGAACACTGCCGACGGGACAGGTTAAGGGAAAGAAATTGTAAGGAGAGAAAACATGGAAGAAAGAAAAGGCTTTGGAACCAACTTTGGTTTCCTGATGGCGTCTGTCGGCTCGGCAGTCGGCCTGGGCAACATCTGGGGCTTCCCCAATAAAATGGGCGCCTCCGGCGGCTTTACATTCCTCATCGTCTATCTGGTTCTGGCAGTGCTGTGCGGCTTCATCGTTATGGTGAGCGAGCTGGCGTTGGGCCGTAAGACCGGCAAGGGCGTTGTCAGCGCCTATCAGGCTCTGAGCAAAAGATTCAAATGGGTCGGCTGGCTGGGCATCCTGTCCCCGTTCTTCATTCTGTTCTTCTACTGCGCACTGGGCGGCTACTGCATCAAATACACCGTTCTGAACATCGGCGATCTGTTCCACGCCGGCTTCGGCGCCAACGCGCTGGCGGAGACGGCGGCGGCCAACGGTACTTCTCTGGGCGCTGAGGTGTTCGGCGCATTCATGTCCAGCCCCACTGAGGCCATTATCTTCGGCCTGATCTTCGTGGCGCTGACCATGCTCATCGTCATGGGCGGCGTCAGCGGCGGTATCGAGAAGGTCTGCTCCGTGGGTATGCCCGCTCTGTTCGTCATGCTGCTGATCTGCATCATCCGCGCCTGCACGCTGGAGGGCGCTGTGGACGGCCTGAAGTACATGTTCGTTCCCGGCTGGGCGGTGGCCAACGGTGTCATCGACAAGACCCCCAACTTCTTCGGCGTCCTCTCCGCTGCCGGCGGTCAGATGTTCTTCTCCCTGTCTCTGGGCATGGGCATCATGATCACCTACGGCTCCTATCTGGATAAGAAGGAGAACCTGCAGAAGAACGCACTGCTCATCATCATCATGGATACGCTGGTAGCTCTGATGGCCGGCCTGTGCGTGATCCCCGGCCGCTTCGCACTGGATCCCGCCGGTGCTCTGGGCGGCCCCAAGCTGCTGTTCGTCACCATGCAGAACGTGTTCAGCCGCATGGGTCCCATCGGTCCCATCTTCGGCATTCTGTTCTATCTGCTGGTGGTGTTCGCCGCCATCTCCTCCTCCATCTCCCTGCTGGAGGCTGTTGTGGCCCACTTCGTGGACAATGCCCGCGACGCCGGTAAGGGCGACAAGCGCAAGGCGTATGCCCTGATCGGTGCTGTGGCAGTGGGCGTGGGCGCCGTGCTGATCTGCGCCGATAGCCTGGGCGAGGCCTCCTTCACCCCGTGGAGACTGCTGAACCTGCCGGCGGAGGATATCCGCACATGGAACGACTGCTGGCTGGACTTCTTCGATATGCTGTCTGAGGGTATCATGATGCCGCTGGGCGCGCTGATGATGACGCTGATGGTCGGCTGGGAGCTTGGCCCCGACGTAGTCAAGGACGAGTGCGAGGCATCCGGTCACGCCATGGCAAGCTACGGCTTCTACAAGGTTTGTATCAAGTACATCACCCCGCTGTGCATGATCCTCGTCCTGTACGGCCAGATCAAGGAATTCTTCTTCTAAGGAGAGCTTCCGCAGGTATGTTATAGACTCCGAAACCGCCATTTCGGTATGCTCTCCAGAATAACAGAAAAAACAGCGCCCGCCGTTTTCGGCGGGCGCTGTTTGATCGGGTGGAGATGCGGCGTGCAGGGGGTCTGCGCACCATGCCATAGAGCTGTAGAGCGCGGGTCTGCGGACAAGGTGCGCCATGCGGGGGGGCAAAAAACAGGCGGCTGCCGGAGGAGGAGGGGAACGGAGGCGAGTGGAGACGGGCTGCGGCCCGTTTTTTTCTTCACAACGTGTTTCTTTAGAAGAAAAAACTGGATCACGGCAAAAAAGTCGGAAAAACCGGTGAAAAGCCTTGTTAATGGATGTTAAAAAGTAATTATAAATTTATAAAGCACAGAAAACATCTCGTTCACAGAATGTTAATAATGTACAAGAAAGTGCGAAAATTTCATCAATACTTCTAATTGCGGTTGGTTTTTGTTTCCTGTATACTTTTTTTATAAACCAACAGCAGATCCGTGCTGTTGGGGAATTGGGAGGCGTGGCGGCGCCTTGAGATGTTTCTTGCCGATAGACAAGAGACGAAGAACCAGCCGCTCTGAGGAAGGGCGGAGGGAAAAATCTGTTATAAGGAGAGAAAGCAATGGAAGAAAGAAAAGGCTTTGGAACCAACTTTGGTTTCCTGATGGCCGCGGTCGGCTCGGCAGTCGGCCTGGGCAACATCTGGGGCTTCCCCAATAAGATGGGCGCCTCCGGCGGCTTCACGTTCCTGGTTATCTACCTCGTTCTGGCAGTCCTGTGCGGCTTTATCGTCATGGTGGGCGAGCTGGCACTGGGCCGCAAGACCCGTCACGGCGCTGTGGGCGCCTACAAGGCGCTGTCCAAGAAGTTCAAATGGATGGGCTGGCTGGGCATCCTGTCTGCGTTCTTCATCCTGTTCTTCTACTGCGCACTGGGCGGCTACTGCATCAAGTACGTCGTGCTGAACGTGGGCGACCTGTTCCACGCCGGCTTCGGCGCCAACGCACTGGCGGAGACGGCGGCTGCCAACGGCAACTCTCTGGGCGCTGAGGTGTTCGGCGCATTCATGTCCAGCTCCACCGAGGCCATTGTCTATGGTCTGATCTTCGTGGCCATCACCATGCTCATCGTCCTCGGCGGCATTGGCGGCGGTATCGAGAAGGTCTGCTCCGTGGGTATGCCCGCACTGTTCGTCATGCTGCTCATCTGCATCATCCGTGCCTGCACGCTGGAGGGCGCTGTGGACGGCCTGAAGTACATGTTCGTCCCCGGCTGGGCCGTGGCCAACGGCGTCATCGAAGAGGCGCCCGGCTTCCTGACGGTGCTTTCCACTGCTGGCGGTCAGATGTTCTTCTCTCTGTCCCTCGGCATGGGCGCTATGATCACCTACGGCTCCTATCTGGACAAGAAGGAGAACCTGCAGAAGAACGCCATCCTCATCATCGTTATGGATACGCTGGTGGCGCTGATGGCCGGCCTGTGCGTGATCCCCGGCCGCTTCGCGCTGGATCCCACCGGTGCTCTGGGCGGTCCCAAGCTGCTGTTCGTCACCATGCAGAACGTGTTCAGCCGCATGGGTTCCATCGGCCCCATCTTCGGCATCCTGTTCTATCTGCTGGTGGTGTTTGCCGCTGTGTCCTCCTCCATCTCCCTGCTGGAGGTCATCGTGGCCCACTTCGTGGATAAGGCCCGCAACGAGGGCAAGGGCGACATGCGCAAGAAGTACACCCTCATCGCTGCGGTCTGTGTGGGCGTGGGCTGCATTCTGGTGTGCGCCGACCGTCTGGGCGATGCCTCCTTTACCCCGTGGAGACTGCTGAACCTGCCGGCGGAGTCGATCCGCACATGGAATGACTGCTGGCTGGACTTCTGGGATATGCTGTCTGAAGGTATCATGATGCCTTTGGGCGCGCTGCTGATGTCCCTGATGATCGGCTGGGAGCTTGGCCCCGACATGGTCAAGGAGGAGTGCGAGCAGTCCGGCCATGCCATGGGCAGCTACGGCTTCTTCAAGGTCTGCATCAAGTACATCACCCCGCTCATCATGATCTTCGTCCTGTACGGCCAGATCAAGGAATTCTTCTTCTAAATACAAAGCATAAAAAGGACGCCGGAGCGCAGCTCCGGCGTCCTTTTTATGTTGTCGGGGAAAGCCGGCTCAGTGCAGAAGCGACACGGCGCCCGGCAGGCTTTCAATGTCCACTCGCTCTGCACTGGGGGCGTATTCGCCGTCCAGCGACCACGGGATATGGCTCGTGGTGGTCAGGGTGACGCGGCGTACATGGCGGAAAACGACGCCGGGGTAGTCGTACTGCATCCGGGTCATGGCGGTGATGAGATTTTGCAGATCCAGCGCCGTCTTGGGCATCCGCAGCAGCAGAAGCTCGAACCGGCCGTCATCCATCTTGACGCGGCTGGGATCCAGCTTTACCAGCCCGCCCATGGAGGTGCAGTTGCACACGGCACCGAAGATGAAATCCCCCTCGAAGGTCTCGCCGTCCGCCTCGATGCAGCAGTTGTAGGGACGCAGGGAGTCCAGATCGCCCAGTCCCTCCAGGATATACGCGAAGTGTCCCAGCGCGTTTTTCGCCGCCTGCGACGCGGAGTAGGATGAGCGGGTAAAGGCACCGAAGGACGCTACATAGGCGAAATAGCGGTCGTTGTGCCGTCCGATGTCCAGCGGGTGAGGCTGGCCTCCGGCAATGTCCAGCGCCGCCAGACGCGGGTCGGAGGACAGGTGCAGGCTGGCGGCAAAATCGTTGGTGCTGCCGTTGGGCAGATACCCCAGAAGGGGGCGGTGCTCCAGCTTCATCAGGCCGGAGATCGTCTCGTTCAGCGTACCGTCTCCGCCGGCGCAGGCCACCACATCGTATTCCGATCCCCACTCTGCCGCCACACGGCAGGCGTCGCCGCCGGCCTCCGTCACAAAGACCCGCACCAGATAACCGGCGCGGGAAAAGGCCGCTACCGCGTCGAACAGGGGGGCACTGGATTTGGTGCGTCCGGCCCGGGGATTGACAATGAACAGGAGCTTCTTCATGGCATTCCTCCTCTTGCGTGTCAACAGCCGCCCATGAACCGCCATGCGCGGCGCGTGCGCTGTCCCGGTTGGACAGCAGTTTACGGTCATTATGCCATACGGCGCGGGAAAATGCAACAGGCAGACGCGGCCCGGCGACTGAACGGCGGGCGGTGCAGGGAGACAGAAAATATCTTGCAAAACCGGCAGCTCTCGGCTATGATAGTAGGCAAAAGGAGTGATGCGGATGAAGCGGCGTACACAATATATGAAATGGGGGCTGACGGCATTTCTCACCGTCTGCGCCGTGCTGGTGTTCTACGACACATTTTACATGGGCGGCACGCTCCAGCGCTTTGTGAACAAGCTGTTCTCCGTGCTGGCGCCGGTGCTGTACGGCTGCGTCATCGCCTACCTGCTGACGCCGGTGATGAGCTGGATCGAGCGGACGCTCCTCCGCGTGTGGCGAAAGCTGTTCCCCCACAAGCACCTGAAAAACGGCGCCGGCATCCTGCGCTTCGTCAGCATCCTGCTGGCGGAGGCCGTGGCCATCCTGCTGGTGTATCTGCTGATGAGCGTACTGATCCCCCAGCTGGTGGACAGCGTGACCATGCTCATCAACAACGCAGAGGCGTACTACTATAAGGTGTACAACTGGGCGGACGGTCTGCTGGACAGCGAGAATGAGGTCGCCGTCTGGGTGGCGGACTTCGTGACCAAGTATTACAGCGACGGCGTGACGCTGCTGAAGGATCATATCCTGCCGTGGGCGCAGGCGGCGCTGGGTACGCTGACCGGCGGCATCTGGAGCGGCATCTGGAGCGTGGTCAGCTTCGCGCTGGATCTGATCGTGGGCATCATCGTGTCCATTTACCTGATGACTATGAAGGAAAAGAGTCTGGCCCGCTGCTGCAAGGCGGTCTACGCCCTGTTCGACGAGAAGAAGGCCAACGCCGTCGTCCACGGCACCCGGCAGGTGGACCGCATCTTCTCCGGCTTCGTCCGGGGCAAGCTGCTGGACTCCCTGATTATCGGCGCGCTGTGCTTTATCGGCGGCTCCATCCTGAAGCTGCCCTACACCCCGCTGGTCAGCGTGGTGGTGGGCGTGACCAATATCATCCCGTTTTTTGGCCCGTTTCTGGGCGCGATCCCGTCTGCCTTCCTCATTCTGCTGGTCAGCCCCAAGCAATGCCTGATCTTCGTGATCTTCATCGTGGTGCTCCAGCAGTTCGACGGCAACATTCTGGGGCCGAAGATCCTGGGCGACGCCACCGGCATCTCCAGCTTCTGGGTCATCGTGGCCATTCTGGTGGGCGGCGGCTTCGGCGGCGTGCTGGGTATGTTCTTAGGCGTGCCCATCTTTGCCTGCGTACAGGAGCTGGTCAAGTACCTGCTGGATCGGCGGCTGCGCCGCCGCGATATGCCCACGGAGGCGTATGCCTATGTGGAGCGTGCCCAGGCGGCGGGGCAGGAGAAGACGCCGCAGGATACCACATCGGAGGAACACCATGACGGAGACGCTTAAAAAGACCCTGCTGGATTTCAGCAACAATAAGGAGCCGTTTCTGACGCATAACCACATGTATACCGCCGACCTGTCCGACGGCTGCGCCACCGTGGTGCTGCCCATGTGCGAGGACAGCCTGAACCGCTGGGGCGGCGCACACGGCGGTATCCTGTTTTCCCTGTGCGACGTGGCCATGGGCATGGCCATCATGACGCTGCGGCAGGAGATGGTGGTGACGGTGAACGCCAGCATCGACTATCTGGCCGCCGCTGCTGCCGGCAGCACCCTCACCGCCGTGGGGAAGGTGGACAGGATGGGCGGCAAGATGGTATTCTGCTCCGGTGAGGTCACTGACGAGACGGGCAAGGTCATCGTACAGGCCCGCTGTGTCATGAGCTTCACGGGCCGCCCCCTGCCGCTGTGAGGGCGTATCTGACCCGGCGCCGTCCGCTGCTTCGGTGGCTGACGGCGCTGGCGCTGTTCTTCGCCGCTTACCTGACGGCGCGCACCAGCCGCGCCGCCATGAATTGGCTGTGCGGCGGCGTGATCTTCCCGGTGATGCGCCGTATCTCCCGGCTGTGTGACCTTTTCGACGGCTCGGTGGGGGAGGTGCTGCTCCTGACGGGTATCTGGGCGGCGGTGATCTGGCTGGCCTGCACGGTGCGGCGGCTGGCGGCAGGCCCACGCCGCGGGGCGGCGCTGGCGGACTTTGTGCTGACCGCCGGGTGCATCGCCCTGACGGTCTACGCAGGCTTCTGCCTGCTGTGGGGGACGGCCTACAACACCGACGGCTTTCAGGAGAAAAGCGGCATCACCGCCCAACCCGTGTCGGCGGGGGCGCTGGAACGGGTGACGCTGTACTTTGCGGAGGAGCTGTCCGCCGCCGCCGGAGAGGTACCCCGGAACGCGGACGGCGTCTGCGCCGCAGACCGGAAGGCCATTCTGGCCGCCGCCGGGGATGCCTACGACGGACTGTACGACGAATTTCCCTTTCTCCGGATGGAGACGGGGCGCGTAAAGCCCTTCGGCTGCTCCCGTGCGCTCAGCGTCCTGCGGTTCACCGGGTTTTACTTCCCCTTTACCGGCGAGGCCAACGTGAATATGGACAGCCCTGTGGCCTATCTGCCCGCCACGGTGTGCCATGAGATGGCCCACCAGCGGGGCATCGTATCCGAGCAGGAGTGCAGCTTCCTCGGCATTCTGGCGGCCACGCGGTGCACAGACCCCGTCTACCGCTACGCTGGGTGGCTGGAGGGCTATGTCCGCCTGTCCAACTCTCTGTACAGCATTGACCCGGAGCGCTGCCTCGCCATTCGGGATACCCTGCCGGAGGAGGTGCGGTGCGACCTGCGGGCGGACAGCGCCTATTGGACACAGTTCCAAGGCGTGGTGTCGCAGGCGTCGGAGAGCGTATACGACGCATTCCTCAAGGGGAACGGCGACGCCAACGGTGTCCGCAGCTACGGCATGGTGACAGACCTGCTGGTGACCTACTTCAATACATGAAAAAGGAAGCCTCGAAGCACTGCTTCGGGGCTTCCTTGCGGTTAGGTTCTCACAGACCAAAGCCGGGGATGTTCAGGCCGCCGGTCAGGGCGCTCATGGAGGTGTTCATGGCGTCCTCCGCCTGACGGAGCGCCTCGTTGACGGCGGAGATCACCAGATCCTGCAGCATCTCCACGTCCTCGGGGTCCACCACATCGGGCTTGATGGTCAGGGCGGTCAGCTCCTTCTTGCCGGTGACCACAGCGGTCACGGCACCGCCGCCAACAGAGGCGGTAAAGGAGCTGTTCTCCACCTCCTCCTGGGCCTTGTTCATCTCCTGCTGCATCTTCATCAGCTTCTGCTGCATCTGCGCCTGCTGCTGCATCATGCCGGCGCCGCCGGAAAAGCCCTTGCGGGCGCTGTATCCCTTTGCCATGGTAAGTTCTCCTTTATATCATTTGTTTTATTTGACCTGAAAGCTATCCAGCTGCTTGCCGTTTTCCAGCAGCTCGTTTAGTTTATCCTTGCCGGATGCCGCCGAAGGGGAGGGACTCTCCCAAGGCGGTGTGTCCGCGGCGGAGGGCTTGGGTGTCTCCTGCGGTGTTGGACGCGGCGCCGGTGTGGGCGCGGGCGTCGGTACGGGGCGGGGGGCGGCGCGCTTGCCGGAGGCCGGGGCTTGTCCCAGCTCCAGCACTACCCGGATGTCCCGTCCCAGCTCCTGCATGGTGACATCACGCAGCACGGCCAGAACCGCCGGCTTGTCCAGCTGCCTCAAGGTAAAGTCGTCCCGGCACAGCACGGTCAGGCAGTCGCCGTCCACCACGCCGGAGGCCATACTCAGCATAGCCCGTGCGTTTGCGGGCAGAGGAGCCTTATATTTCTCTATCAGCCGCGTCCACACGGTGGTATCGCCGCTGACGGAGGCGGGGCCGTTCTGGGGTACCGGCGCGGCTTTGGGTACGGCGCGGGGCGCGGTCACGGACGCAGTCTGCGGTGCGGGACGCACCGGCATCTCCTCCGGCAGGCCGAAATCGCGAATGGCTTCCTCCGGCAGAGGCGGCTCCTCGGGAAGGGGCGGCTCCTCCGGCAGGGGAGGGGCTTCATAACGGGGTTGGGGCTTAGCACGCACCGGTGCCGGTTCCTGCTTGGGAGTGGGACGCTGCGGGGACAGGACGCCCTGCTGCACCGCCTGTTCCAGCCGGGCCAGCCGCTGGTCAAAGGCGGTCAGGTCGCCGGACAGACTTTCGTCGCACAGCTTCAGCAGGCACAGCTCTGCCGCCGTGCGGGGGCGGATGCTGTCTTGCAGAGAGGCGCAGCAGCCCTGCAGCGTATCTGCCATGTACAAAAACCGGCTCATGGGCAAATCGCGGCCCAGATCGGTCAGGGTCTTGCGGTCGTAGATGCCGGACAGCAGGGCGGCGCCGCCCTCCGGCGCGGCCTTCAGCACCGTCATGTCACGGGCCAGATCGCTCAGCTCGCCCAGCAGAGCCTCCACGTCCTTACCACCGCGGTACAGCTTGTCGAACAGCGCCAGCGCATCGGCGGCGTTCCGCGCCACGAGGCAGCGCATGAGCTGCAAAGTCTGGGTGCTGCCCGCCAGACCCAGCGTGTCCAGCACGGCGGCGCCGTCGATGCTGCCCTCCACGGCGCGGCACTGATCCAGCAGGCTCAGGGCGTCTCGGAGCGCGCCGTTGGCCATGCGGGACAGGATCTCTGCACCGTCTGCCGTCAGGTCGATATGCTCCGCCTCCGCGATCTTCAAAAGCTGCCGCTCCATGTCCCGGGGCAAAATGCGCTTGAAGGAGAACCGCTGGCAGCGGGAGAGGATGGTGGGAAGTACCTTTTGCAGCTCGGTGGTGGCCAGAATGAACAATAGATGCTCCGGCGGCTCCTCCATGATCTTCAGCAGGGCGTTGAAGGCGTCCCGGGAGAGCATATGCACCTCGTCGATGATGTACACCCGCTTTTTCAGCACGGAGGGGGGATAGACCGCCTCCTCCCGCAGGGTGCGGGCGTCATTGACGCTGCCGTTGGAGGCGGCGTCCAGCTCCGTCACATCCAGCAGCGTACCGGCGTCGATGCCCCGGCAGCTGTCGCACTGGCAGCAGGGCGCGCCGTCCACAGGATGCTCACAGTTGACGGCCTTGGCGAGGATACGGGCGCAGGTGGTTTTGCCGGTGCCGCGGGTGCCGGTGAAAAGGTAGGCGTGTCCCACGCGGCCCTCCGCCACCTGCCGCTGAAGCGTATCGGTGATATGGGACTGTCCCACCACCTCGGAAAAGGTCTTGGGACGGTATTTGCGGTACAGAGCCTGATACATGGGCGCACCTCCTGTCAAATAAAAATAGAAACGTCCTCCGCCCATAGCCGCGAAGCCGGCTTCCCCGCGGCACATGGATGATCCCTCTTAATGCTGCTCGGTTCCCCGCCTGACATGATTCGTGGGTATCCATTGCGCGAGACCGGCCCCGCAGCTATCGGCGGAGGACGAGTTCACCAAGGTATTCTACTACAAATGCAGCCGTTTGGCAACAGTTTTTTGTCGATTTGCTAACCCAGCAGCATCCAGACGCCGTGGATGACCATACACACCGCCGCGCCCATGGCGGTGGGCAGCGCCGCCGCCAGCGCCGTCCAGCGGGCACTGCCCGTCTCGTGGAGGATGGTGAGGCAGGTGGTGCCGCAGGGGAAGTGCAGCAGGCACAGCACCAGCATACACACCGCCGTCTCCGCCGTCCAGCCGTTGGCGGTGAGGACGGTGGACAGCTCCGCCAGACTGCCGTAGTCCGTAAGGCTCCCGGTCTGGAGATACCCCATCAGCAGCACCGGCAGCACGATCTCGTTGGCGGGGAAGCCCAGCAGAAACGCCAGCAGCACCATGCCGTCCAGTCCCATAAGGCGTCCGGGGCCATCCAGCGCGCCGGCCAGCACTGCCAGCAGACTGCCGCCGCGGACGGAGATGCGGCCCAATATCCAGATGAGCAGCCCGGCGGGGGCGGCCACCGTCACCGCCCGGCCCAGCACGAACAGCGTCCGGTCCAGCAGCGACCGCACCAGCACCTGCCCCACACGGGGCATCCGGTAGGGCGGCAGCTCCAGAGAAAAGGCGGAGAGCTGTCCCCGCAGCACCGTGGCGGTCAGCAGCCGGGAGGACAGCAGCGTCATGGCCACGGCGAAGAGGATACACCCCAGAAACAGCGCCGTCGCCAGCAGGGAGCGGCCGAGGCCCAGCGTGCCGCCCAGAAAAAACAGGCTGATGAGGGCGATAAGGGTGGGAAACCGGCCGTTGCAGGGGACAAAGGCGTTGGTGAGGATGGCCACCAGCCGCTCCCGGGGACTGTCGATGATGCGGCAGCCGGTGACGCCGCAGGCGTTGCAGCCAAAGCCCATGCACATGGTAAGGCTTTGCCGTCCGCTGCCGCCGGCGGCGCGGAAGCACCCGTCCATCATAAACGCCACACGGGGCAGGTAGCCTGCGTCCTCCAGCAGGGTGAACAGCGGGAAAAAGATGGCCATGGGCGGAAGCATTACCGCCACCACCCACGCCGCCGTCCGGTACACGCCGTCCACCAATGCGCCCTGCACCCACGGCGGCGCACCGGCAAGCAGGCTGCGCAGCGGCGCTTGCAGCGCCATGAGTCCCCGGCTCAGCAGGGCAGAGGGAGCGTTGGCGCCCCAGATGGTCAGCCAGAACACCAGCCCCAGCAGCAACAGCATCACCGGGATCCCGACGGTGGGACTGGTGAGCAGCCGATCCAGCCGCCGGTCGCGGGCGTGGACATCCTCCGGCAGGCAGGAGAGGCAGGCATCGGCGATCTCCGCCGCCCGCCGGGCCACGGCGGCGCTGTCGTCCTCCGGCGGCAGCCACGGATCGTCCTGCGGGGGCTGCCGCGCCATATCCAGCACCGCTGTGCGCAGTGCGTCCAGTCCCTCGCCGCTGCGGGCCGCCGTGGCGACCACCGGCGCAGAAAGGGCACGGGACAACGCCTCTGTGTCCACGGTGACGCCCTTTTTCCGGGCCTCGTCCATCAGGTTCAGGCACAGCACCAGCCGGGGCGTTCGGCGGCGGAGCTGCACCGCCAGATGCAGGTTATGCCGCAGGCAGGTGGCGTCCGCCACCACCACCGTCACGTCGGCGCCGCCGCCGCAGATAAAGTCCCGGGCCAGCTCCTCCTCCGGCGAGTCCGCCCGCAGGGAGTATGTCCCCGGCAGATCGACGAGCCGGAAGGCCGCACCCTGCCAGACGTAGGCGCCCTCCGCCACCTCCACCGTTTTACCGGGCCAGTTCCCGGTGTGCTGGTGCATACCCGTCAGGGCGTTGAATACCGTGGATTTGCCCACGTTGGGATTGCCCGCCAGCGCCGCTGTGTACTGCTCCATGACCGTCTCCTCCTTTTTTGCGGGATACTTCCGGCCATCCTATGCGCCGGCGGGACGGCGGGTGCATACCGCAGGGCAGGAAAAAAGAAGACGCGCACCAAGCGGTGCGCGTCTTCTTTTTTGGTAAAGGAGAGAGAATAACAATGTCACTTACATATCTTGCGATGTTATCATACACAGCGGTTGCGCAGAAGTCAACGGGTTTGTCAGAAGATTCACAAATTGTTCATAAGCTCCACGCAAATACGCTCTTGACATTGGAAAAGCACCGTGCTAATATTTTGCACACTAATCATTAGTGCGCGAAACAATTTGAAAGGAGGCACATTGTGGAACGTTGTATCACGGAACGGCCGGAGCATTTCGGCCCGCTGTTCGGCTACTGCGACCATCAGGTGCAGAAGCTGATGGACCGGCGGCTGCGGCAGTACGACGTATCGCCCATGCAGTGCCGGACGCTGACCTATCTCCACGAGGCGGAGGGCGAGGTCAACCAGAAGCAGCTGGAGCGGCACCTGATGGTGAAGCCCAGCACGGTCAACGGCATCGTGGACCGTCTGGAGGAGAAGGGCATGGTCACCCGCACCGCCAGCCGCACCGACGGACGCTGCCGCATTCTGGCGCTGACGGCGCAGGGAAAGCAGTTTTATGACAAGTTCACCGCCATCGTGCATGAGGTCAACGACCGATTGGAGCGGGGCTTTTCGCCGGAGGAGATCCGGCTGCTGACGTCACTTCTTCTGCGGGTGGCAAAAAATCTCTCGGAGGAGGACGAAGTATGCTGAAAAAGCTTGCCCCGTATACAAGGGGCTACCGGTGGTATATCCTGCTGGGCATATTGTGCTCAGTGGGAGAGGCGGTTCTGGAGCTGGAGCTGCCCCAGGCCATGAGCGCCATCGTGGACGTGGGCATCGCCAACGGCGACAGGAACTACATCCTGCTGACGGGGCTGAAGATGTTTCTGATGGCCATGGCAGCGCTGGCCTGCGGCGTAGGCGCGGCGGTGATGGCGGCGAAGGCCGCCATGGGCTTCGGCGCCAACATCCGGCAGGCGGAGTACGAGCAGGTGCAGCGGTTCTCCTTCGCCAACATCGAGCATTTCTCCACCGCCAGCCTCATCACCCGTTTGACCAACGACGTGGCGTCGGTGCAGATGACGCTGTTTATGGGGATGCGTATATGCGTCCGCGCACCGGTGATGCTGGTGACGGCGCTGATCAAGGCCATGGAGATCAGCCTCAGCCTCAGTCAGGTGTTTCTGGTGGCGGTACCGCTGCTGGTGGTGGCGGTGGTCATCGTCATCCGCTATGTGGGGCCGTTCTTCACGGCGCTGCAAAACGCCACCGACGAGCTGAATCTGGTGGTGCAGGAGAACCTGAACGCCGTCCGCGTGGTGAAATCCTTCGTCCGGGAGGACGAGGAGGAGCAGAAGTTCCGCACCCGCAGCGACAAGCTCCGCGACACGGCGGAGCGGGCCTTCGGCTTCGTGGTGATGTTCATGCCCATCATGATCCTGATCATGGGCGGCACCATCGTGTCTCTCATGTGGCTGGGCGGTCATCAGGTGGCGGCAGGCACCCTGCTGTCCGGCGATCTGCTGGCGTTCTTTACCTACGCCAGCGAGATCCTGATGTCCCTGATGATGGTGTCCATGGTGCTGATGATCCTGACCCGCGCCATCGCCTGCGGCAAGCGTATCGTGGAGGTGCTGGACGAGCAGCCCCAGATCACCGACGCGCAGGCAGACCCGGCGCTGACCGTGGAAAACGGCGACATCCGCTTTGACCATGTGTACTTCAAGTACCACGCCACGGCGGAGAATTGGAACCTGACAGACATCGACCTGCATATTGAAAGCGGTATGACCGTGGGTATTCTGGGCGGCACCGGCAGCGCCAAGTCCACGCTGGTAAGCATGATCCCCCGGCTGTACGAGGTGGACAAGGGCGCCGTCTATGTGGGCGGCCGCAACGTAAAGGACTATACCATGGAGGCGCTGCGAAGCGGCTGCGCCATGGTGCTGCAAAAGAACACGCTGTTTTCCGGCACCATCCGGGAGAACCTGCGCTGGGGCCGGGCGGACGCCACCGACGCCGAGATCGAGGAGGCCTGCCGCATGGCCTGCGCCGATGAGTTCATCCAGCGGATGCCCGACGGCTACGACACCTATATCGAGCAGGGCGGCACCAACGTGTCCGGCGGCCAGAAGCAGCGGCTGTGCATCGCCCGCGCCATCCTGCGCCGTCCCAAGGTGCTGATCCTGGACGATTCCACCAGCGCGGTGGATACCGCCACCGACGCCAAGATCCGCAGTGCGCTGAAGACGGCGCTGCCCGGCGCGACCAAGCTCATCATCGCCCAGCGCATCACCTCCGTGATGGACGCGGATATGATCCTGGTGCTGGACGACGGCTGCGTGGTGGGGCAGGGTACCCACGCCCAGCTCATGGAGAGCTGCGAGATCTACCGCGAGGTCTATGAATCCCAGCAGGAAGGGGTGAGCATCGATGGCTGATACGAAACGCACCGCAACTGGGCGCGGCCCCGGCAGACACGGCCATGGCGGTCACGGCTTCCAGCGGCCCAAGGACATGAAGGGCACCTTCAAAAAGCTGATGCGCTATGTGGGACGGTACAAGGGCTCGCTGGTGCTGGTGGCGGTATGTCTCATCGTCAGCTCCGCCGCCAGCGTAGCCACCAGCTATATGCTCAAGCCACTGCTCAACAACTATATCATCCCCGGCGATTTTCCGGGACTTTTCAGGATGCTGCTGCTGATGGGCGGCCTGTTCGCCCTCAGCTCCCTGTGCTCCTACGCCTATGCCCGTATCATGGTCCATGTGGCGCAGCACACGGTGGCGGCGCTGCGGCAGGATCTGTTCGACCGGCTGCAGGAGCTGCCCATCCGCTACTATGACCGGCACCAGTCCGGCGACCTGATGAGCCGCTTTACCAACGATATCGACACCGTCTCGGAGATGCTGAACAGCAGCTTCGCCAGCATCATCTCCAACGTGCTGACCTTTGTGGGCACCGTGGTGATGATGCTCGTGCTGAACCCGTGGCTGACGCTGATCACCTTCCTGTTTCTGGGGCTGATGGCCGTGGTGGTCAAGACCGTCGGCGGCCGCAGCCGCACCAGCTTCCAGCGGCAGCAGGCGGCGCTGGGCGCTATGAACGGCTATATCGAGGAGATGATCGAGGGACAGAAGGTCATCAAGGTCTTCAACCACGAGGACGAGGCCATCACACGCTTCACCGATCTCAACGGCGGCTACCGGGACGCGGCCACCGCGGCGCAGGCCTACGCCGGTATGATGATGCCCGCCATGGGCAACCTCAGCAAGATCAACTACGCCGTCACCTGCTGCGTCGGCGGCCTGCTGGCCATCGGCGGCGTGTTCGACGTGGGCTCTTTGGGCGCGTACCTGCTGTATGTCAAGCAGGTCAGCCAGCCCGTGGGTCAGATCAGCCAGCAGATCAACACGCTGCTGGCGGCTGCCGCCGGCGCCGAGCGCATCTTCGCCGTCATGGAGGAGCAGCCCGAGACGGATGAGGGCAAGACTGTCATCGTCCGGGTGGAGAAAAACGGCGATACCCTGACAGAAACGGCGGAGCGCACCGGTCACTGGGCGTGGAAAAAGCCGGACGGCACACTGGTGGAGCTGCGGGGCGACGTGCGGTTCGACCATGTGACCTTCTCCTACGACGGGGAAAAGACCGTGTTGGACGACGTGTCCCTGTTCGCCAAGCCCGGCCAGAAGATCGCCTTCGTCGGCTCCACCGGCGCGGGCAAGACCACCATCACCAACCTCATCAACCGCTTTTACGATGTGCAGCAGGGTACCATCACCTATGACGGCATCGACGTGAAGGACATCGCCAAGGACTCCCTCCGCCGCTCGCTGGGCATCGTATTGCAGGATACCCACCTGTTCACCGGCACCGTGGCGGACAATATCCGCTACGGCAAGCTGGACGCCACGGACGAGGAGGTGCGCGCCGCGGCCAAGCTGGCCAACGCCGACGCCTTCATCCGCCACCTGCCCCAGGGCTACGACACCGTCATCACCGGCGACGGCGGCAGCCTCAGTCAGGGCGAGCGGCAGCTGCTGGCTATTGCCCGCGCCGCCGTGTCCGACCCGCCGGTGCTGATCCTGGACGAGGCCACCAGCTCCATCGACACCCGCACCGAGACGCTGATCGAGCGGGGCATGGACTCCCTCATGGAGGGCCGCACGGTGTTCGTCATCGCCCACCGCCTCTCCACCGTCCGCAACAGCCGCGCCATTCTGGTGCTGGAGCAGGGCCGCATCATCGAGCGCGGCGACCACGCCGAGCTGCTGGCCCAGCACGGCAAGTACTACCAGCTCTACACCGGACAGGCAGAGCTGAGCTGAATCGTTTTCCCGAAATCAAACATACTAAGGAGGAGCTACCCATGACCGAACAGGCGCTTTGCCAAAAAGCCATTGCCATGCTGGACATGGCCTACGTCCCCTATTCCCACTTCCCCGTGGGCGCCGCCCTGCTCTGCAAGGACGGCACGGTGTTCACCGGCTGCAACATCGAGAACGCTGCCTACGGCGACACCATCTGCGCCGAGCGCACCGCCATCTTCAAGGCCGTCAGCGAGGGACACCGTGACTTTGCCGCCATCGCCATCGCCGGGCGCAGCGACGACTACTGCGTCCCCTGCGGCTCGTGCCGTCAGGTGATGATGGAGTTCGCCCCCGACCTGACGGTGATCTGCCTGAATAAGAACGGTGAGAGCCGGAAATTCACCCTACAGGAGCTGCTGCCTTACGGGTTCGACCACAGCTGGCTATAACGGCCGCCGGATCTTTTCCACCGGCTCATCGTTGCGGGCGCTTGCAATAAACCAATTATTCCTGCGCTTCCGCGCCTCGATCTGACGAAAAAACTCTCGGCGTCCGGTCGCCGGGCTTTTCCGCCGGCTCATCGTTGCGGGCGCTTGCATATTTCCACCCTAAAAATTTTCCCGATATTTCACCCTCTGCGGGAACAAAACGGAGCGCGGCTGCGTCTTATCCTCAGCCGCGCTTCTTTTCCCTGCGCGGGACATTCAAGTTTTGGAGGACATTTCCATGAAAAAGATCGTATCCCTTGTACTGGCAGCCCTGCTGGTGCTGAGTCTGGCCGCCTGCGGCGACAAGAATAACGCCAGCGACGGCAACCCCGTGCGGCCCAAGAGCGCCCTGGACATACTGGAGACAGTATGGAACACCTACGGTGAGGACGAGAAGTTTGCCGTTGCCGGCGGCGATTTCTCCGAGGCCAACGCCCGCGAGGACGCCCCCGGCGTCTTCGACCTGAAGGACCGTGAGTTGGCGGACATCGAGCTGGGTCTGCCGGAGACCGCTGCGGTGGACGAGGCCGCGTCCCTTGTCCACATGATGAACGCCAACACCTTCACCGCCGCCGCCTACCACGCCACCGGTGACACCGCTGAGCTGGCGCAGCAGCTGCGTGACAACATCATGCAGCGCCAGTGGATGTGCGGCTTCCCCGATAAGCTGGTCGTGGCCGAGGTGGGCGACGGGTATGTGGTCACCGTCTTCGGCGCGGATGAGCTGCTGGACACCTTCATGACCCACCTGAAGGGCATCTACGGCGACCACGCCGTCCACACCGCCTACGACGAGGCCATTCTGTGACGCGGAGGATGGTGCAGCGGGGCGCGTTCCTGCTGATGGCGGCGGCGCTGGTGCTGGGGATATCCCGTATCCCCGCGCCTGCGCCTGCGCCGGAGCCGTCCGCGCCGGACGACGTGGTGTACGTCTACAACGGCTATGCCGCCAAGACGGATGCGGCCTTTGACGCCGCGTCGCTGGACCGCGCCGCCTATCGCTTTCAGCACCTGTACGACCTGTACTTCGCCGGGCGCACCGTTTATCTGGCGGTGGTACCGGACAAGGCGCAGTTCACCGCGCCGCCGGAGGGCTACACCCCCGCCGGCGCAGCGGAGACAGCGGACTACCTGTGCGGCGCGCTGGACGTCTTGACGCCGGTGGATATCGCCGCCGGTCTGACGCTGACGGACTACTACCGTACCGACCCCCACTGGCGGCAGGAGCAGCTGCACCCCGCGGCGGACGCCCTGCTGACCGCCATGGGTGCGCCGGTATCCGGCACGCGGGACGAGACGCTGTGTGCGCTGGAGGGGGCGTTCCACGGCAGCTACTGGGGAAAGACCGAGGAGCCGCTGGAACCGGACACGCTGTCCTACCTGACCTCCCCTGTGCTGGAGGGCTGCACCGTCCATAACTACGAGACGGATACCGACGGCGGCGTATACGATTTCACCGCCGCGCAGGACGCGCCCTACGACCTGTTTCTGTCCGGCAGCCGCTCCCTGCTGCGTATCGACAATCCCGACGCCCTGTCGGACAGGACGCTGGTGGTGTTCCGGGACTCCTTCGGCAGCAGCATCATCCCGCTGCTGGCGGAGAGCTACCGCACGGTGTACGCCGTGGATATCCGGTATCTGGCATCCGACCGGCTGGGGCGCGTCGTGGACTTTCCCGATGACGCGGATGTGCTGCTTTTATACAGCACCACCGTCCTGCAAAACAGCATCACCCTGAAGTGACCGGCGGCATAGACTGGTATGGACACCTTATGAGGAGGCCGTGCCGCATGACGCAAACACTGGCGCAGCTGTTACCCGGAGAGAGCGGCCGCGTGGCCGCGCTGGACTTTCCGCCCCGAAAAGCCCGCCGCATGGAGGATCTGGGCTTTCTCCCCGGGCAGCGGGTCACCGCGCTGCACACAGCACCCTTCGGCGGGATCACCGCCTATCGGGTGCTGGACACCGTGATCGCCCTGCGGGACACCGATGCCCGCCGCATCACGCTGCAAACGTAAAAAGATGACGCTCCGCCTGCGCGGAACGTCATCTTTTTTGCGTTATTGCCGATGTGTCCTCAGAAGGACACCACTTCATTGGCGGGCTTGGCGGCGGCGGTCACGCTGCTGACATACAGCACGGGACCCTCGCCCTGATAGGCGTCGCAGCTCTCCTTCTTCACGGTGGCGTGGAGCTCCACCCACTCCTTATCCTTGAAGCGTTCCAGTCCCTCGCCCCGGCAGACCAGCGCCAGGAACTGCATATCCTTGTCGCAGCAGACCATGGCGAAGCGGCCGGGACAGTGGACGCCCTTGAACTTCTTGGAGTGGCACATGATGGCCTTGAAGGACACCTCCACCCCCTCGTAGCGGTCGGGGTTGTCCATCATGTCCACATACCAGATACCGTAGTCGTCGTCCGGCACATCCAGCTTGCCGCCGGACAGGTCGAAGGGTGACATCTCCGGCGTCACATACTCCTCGCTGGTGCCGTCGGTGTTCTCCAGATAGATATCGGCGCGGCGGTTCACCAT
>CAKTPV010000011.1 GCA_934591815.1 uncultured Oscillospiraceae bacterium | reverse complement strand
ACTCCGAAATATATTTTTCAAAAGTTTTATTGATTTCAGCTTTGAGTTCTTCTTTGCTTTTGTATACTCGCAAAAAACCACCTCCATAAATTCCGGTTTGTCTATTGAGCAATGATTCTGATTATAGCATAGCTTTATGAATTATTCTATTACTGCGCTGAGCATCATGGCGCTTTAGGGGAAAGACATGGCGTTTTCGGGGGGATTTTTCCTTTCGCCGACTGTATAATGGTAGGCGGTTAGAAAAGGTTAACCCCACACGGTTAAAGGACTCAGATGTTCTGTTATTTCGCTATGCGCGCCCGTTGGTTAGCTTGCTCTAACTAAAGATTTATTACTCAGGAGGTCATCAGAATGAAAAATTTCGCAATGCTCATGTTGTGCCTTGTGCTTGTGTTTGCTCTTGCAGCCTGTGCTGGAACGGATACCACGCCGCAGGGATCGGTCTCGGATACCGTCACGGTAACGGATATGAAGGGCGAGGTTGCCATCCCGGCAAATCCACAGCGCATCGTTGATGTAGCTGGCTTGACAGAGGAACTTCTTATTCTGGATATGAAGGTAATTGCCTCGGCTAATACCAGCATGTTCGATGGGGTGTCTGTCCCCAAACATCTGACAACGCTTTTTGCCGAAAGAGGTATTGAGGTTGTCGGCAATTACTCCGGGTCTTCTTCTACCGGAGACCTGAACCTCGAAAAGATCGCGGAGTTAAAGCCTGATCTGATCATTATGAATATTCGCCATGAGAAGGTTTATGAACAACTCGCAGCTATTGCTCCCACGGTCATGATCGACGATGACATAAGCTATGTTAACTGGCGCGGAAGATTTAAGCAACTGGGGCAGTGGTTTGATAAAGAAGCAGCCGTAGAAAAATGGCTTGCCGACTACGACGCCAAAGCTGCGGAGCTTGCGGCGAGAATCAGGGATATGATTGGGGACGAAACCTTTGCTGTATTGGAGGCCAATTCCGTTCATTTTGGTTCCTATTACATCTATCGCAGCGGCGGGCCGGGTGAGCTTGTCTACGATGAGCTGAAACTCACACCATCAGCCGGCGTACCGGAGAATGTCTGGGGTGAAGTGGTCGATGCGGAATACTTTTCCCTGATCGATGCAGATCACATCTTCTTCTTTAGCGACGACGGCAGAGCTGGAGACACGGGGAACCTTGCCGTGTGGAAGAATATGAAAGCGGTCAAAGCCGGCAACGTTTACTTTGGTATCAATGAGGATCAGTATAATATGGCTTTTACGGCGATGGGAAAGGAACTCTATTTGGAAAAACTCGCGAACGCGATTCTGAACCATGGGGACGTTGAGTAAGGAAACAGGCGCGGTTGCGGGAATATCGCAGAGACAAGAGAGATACAAACGCTCCGCGCCGGCTTTTCTGATTATTCTTGCCGCATTGGTGCTGCTGCTTGGGTTCTCAATGGTTCTCTCCGTCTGCACCGGCATTGCTGGCGGTAGCTTCAAGGTCTTTGCGGAAACGGTTATATACCCCGCCAAGGCTTCTGATGTTGGAATGATTATGTTGGAAATGCGTATGCCCAGGGCGCTGGCTGCCGGGCTGACAGGAATGGCCTTCGCTCTCTCCGGCGCTGTGATGCAGGGAATTACCAGAAACCCCCTGTCGGACGCCGGCCTTCTGGGGATCAATGCGGGAGCCGGTTTCTTTGTTGCACTGTCCGCAATTCTGTTTCCCGCCGCACCAGACATCGTGAAAACATGCGCCGCCTTTGCCGGAGCCGCTCTTGCGGTATTCATGGTCTATGGTTTCGGCGCCGGCAAACATAGATCCGAATCTTTCCGGTTCATTCTGGCAGGCGCTGCTGTATCAGCCCTGCTTACCGCGTTGAGTCAGGCGGTTTCTCTGGCGTTTGGAATCGTGAAATCCCTTTCTTTCTGGAGCGCGGGCAGTTTGTCCGGTGTGACATGGCAAAGCTTGAAAATGCTATCCCCGGTGATTCTCTCAGCCGGTGCGCTTGGTTTGCTTTTATCGAGCCGGCTATCAGCTCTGGCACTGGGAGAAGATAGCGCCGCCAGCTTGGGCGTAAATGTCCGCACGGTCAGGCTTTTCGGTATGCTTGTGGTGTTGCTGCTTGCGGGAGCCAGTGTATCGCTCGTGGGAGGCATCGCATTTATCGGTCTTATCGTACCGCATATATCCCGACTTCTTGTGGGCGGTGATTACCGCAGGCTGGTTCCCGTGTCTGCGCTCATGGGCGGCGTTGTGCTGGTGCTGTCGGATATTGCGGCGCGCATGATAAACGCCCCTTTTGATACGCCTGTCGGCGCACTGGTATCCATCCTCGGCGTGCCCGTCTTTTTTGCGCTTACTTTCAGGAAGGAGGGCATGGTCTTATGAAAAAGAAAACCAGACAGCTCCTTATCCTCAACGGTCTTCTTATCCTGATTGTAGCTGCGGCTATCTTATCCGTTAACAGTGGTTACGCAAGAATTCCCTTCTCGACTGCGGTTCACAGCATATTCCAACCGCATATGGAGGGAACCTCCGTAGTCGTAGCGCAGTTTCGCGTTCCGAGAATCGTCCTCGCCGTTCTATGTGGGATGGGTCTGGCACTTGCCGGATGCGTTATGCAGACTGTCACGGGTAATCCGCTGGCCGATCCGGGGATATTGGGCATAAACGCAGGGGCGGGATTTGCCGTTATGCTGTTCCTGACATTTTTCCCTGCACTGCATATACGTACCATGGCATACCAGCCGATATTTGCCATAGCGGGCGGGCTTTGCACAACGGGACTGCTGTATCTTTTTGCAAAGAGGAACGGAAAACTCCTCCCAATATATTTTCTGTTGGGCGGCATCGGTCTTGCGTCCCTATTTTCTTCTTTTATGCTGATCATGGCCGCGAACATGGACAACAGCAGCTATCAGCTCGTGGCAAGATGGCTGGCAGGAAATATTTGGGGAACGAGCTGGCATCAGGTTCTTGCCCTGTTGCCCTATATGCTCATACTGGTTCCTTTTCTTCTTACAAAGTCGAACATACTGGATATTCTCATTTTAGGAGAGAATACGGCCATTTCTCTGGGGATAGCCGTAGAGAGGGAGTTGAGACTGCTCCTGATTGCATCGGTGGCTCTTACCTCTGCCTGCGTTGCCGTCAGCGGAGGGATCGGTTTTGTGGGACTGGTAGCGCCGCATATGGCACGAAGGTTGATTGGAGGCAGACACCACGCCCTCATGCCTGCCTCCATGCTGCTGGGGGCGCTGCTGTTGCTTTTGGCAGACACGTTGGGACGGTCTGCCTTTCAGCCGAGGGAGATCCCGGTTGGTATCGTGATCTCCGTGCTTTCGGCTCCGTATTTTCTGTTCCTGCTCCGCAGGTATTTTTAAGGGAGGATGTCTATGCTTTCACGTATGCAGGCAAAGGGTTTGTCTGCCGGATATAACGGGGAGGCCGTCTTCAGGGGGCTTGACTTAAAAATCCCTGAAGGCAGCATAACCACCTTGATAGGCTCCAACGGCTCTGGAAAATCCACCATACTGAAGACACTGTGCCGGATCATTTCCCCGGATTCCGGCGCAGTATACCTTGATGGCGAAGCGATCCACAAAATGCCGACAAAGCGTGTTGCCCAGAGACTTGCGCTGCTGCCGCAGGGAGCGCAAGCCCCTGCCGGCATCACAGTCGGCGACCTTGTGGAATACGGGCGTTTTCCTTACAGGTCGGCGCTAAGTGGTCTCGGCGAAAAGGATCGGGAGATCATTCAGTGGGCTCTTGCCAGTACAGGCATGAGTTCCCTTGAACATAGAGAAATGGAGAGGCTTTCGGGAGGTCAACAACAGCGGGCATGGATCGCCATGGCGTTGGCGCAGAAAACCGGATTGCTGTTTCTGGATGAACCCACGACCTATTTGGACATCTCGCACCAACTGGATATATTGTACCTTCTGCGCCGCCTCAACCGGGAAAATGGTGTTACCATCGTAATGGTTCTTCATGATTTAAATCATGCCATCATGTTTTCCGACTATTTGGTGGCGATCAAAGACGGGATGCTGCACAGCGCAGGTACGCCGCAAGAGGTTATTACCCAGCAGGCGTTGCGGGAAATCTTTGATGTAGAAGCGGAGGTCATTACACATCCGGTATTAAATGTTCCGGTATGCCTTCCCTTCAGGATAACGGAGCAGAACAAAAAAACAGGAGGTTCGAACACATGAAAAAAGGGGTGCAATCAGTGCTGTTCTCCGTGCTGGTGGGTGCGCTGCTGCTGTGCGCAGGATGCGGCAAATCGGGAGACATCTACACGGCGGGCGTTTATACGGCTTCCGCTGAAGGTTATTCCGGTCCGGTTACCGTAGAGGTAGAGTTTGACGGGAGCAGCATATTGTCTGTACATGTCCTATCTCACAGCGAAACAGTAAATATCTCAGACCGCGCAATAGATGAGATCCCTTCCCAAATCGTGGAGGCGCAGACCTGGGATGTGGATGCCGTTTCATCTGCAACATTTACCAGCGATGCCATTCGTGAAGCGGTCAGAGATTGCTTCGCGCAGGCGGCACTCCGATGAACCATTTGCGTTGCAAAGGATATTTTGCGGTGATAGAATGGGTAGGATGACAGGCAAGTCAAAAAATCAGCCATAGCTGCTGTTTTAAGTGCTTTTCCAGCGAAGTGCCGCAGGTATTTCGCTGGAGATTCCATATATGGCTGTATGAACTCCCTTCTATGCGCAAAAGAAAATCGCGACTTCTCCGGGCAGGGGTATATATTTTAAGAAAGGAACACGGAATATGAGCAAACAGAAAAAAACAAAGCAGCCGCCGGTGCTGGGCAGGCTGCTGGCATACGCCGGAGGGCATAAGTGGCTGTCCGTCTTGGGCTGCGGGCTGTCCGGCGTTTCGGCGGCGGTCGGTATTTTCCCGTTCGTCTTTGTCTGGTACGCGGCCCGTGGCATTTTAACGCCGGGAGGCGGCGTTCCGGCAGGGCTTGCCCGCTACGGCTGGTACGCGCTGGCGGCGGCACTTCTGAGCGCGGCGATCTATTTCGCCGGGCTCATGTGTACACACCTTGCGGCCTTCCGGGTGGCGACAAATATGCGAAAGGCGGCGGCCGCCCATCTCATTGACCTGCCGCTGGGGTACTTTAACGCCAACCTCACCGGGCGGCTGCGCAAGCAGATCGACGACAACGCGGCGCTGACAGAAACGCTCCTTGCCCACACCATCCCCGACGCGGTGGGCGGGATCGTAACGCCGATACTGGCGGTTGGGCTGCTCTTCGTCTTTGACTGGCGCATGGGGCTTGCCTGCCTGATCCCCATGATTATCGGACTCATCTACCTGATGAGCATGATGACGGGCACCAGCATGAAGTTCTTTGAGGAATACCAGCGCGCCGGAGAGCGCATTTCCGCCGAGGCCACGGAGTATGTCCGGGGCATCCCGGTGGTGAAGGTGTTCCAGCAGACGGTTTACTCCTTCAAGAGCTTTCATGCCGCCATCCTCAGCTACCGCGACCTTGCCAGCGGCTACGCCATGATGTGCCGTATGCCCTACACCCTGCTTACGGTGGTGCTGAACGCCATGTTCCTGTTTCTCATGCCCTTGGGAATGGTTCTCATCGGCGGCGCGGCAGACGGCTGGGCAGTGCTGGCCGATCTGGTGTTTTACATCTTCTTCGCGCCCCAGCTTGCCTTTATGATGGAGCGGCTGATGTACGCGGTCAACGCACAGATGGAGGCCGCCGAGGCAGTGAACAAGCTGGAGGCGATACTCCGGGAGTCGCCCCTTCCCGAGCCTGCGGCGGACAGCGGAAGCAAGCCCGCGGACAGCAGCATTTCCTTTGAAAACGTCACCTTTTCCTATGACGGCGCGGACAGGCCCACGCTGACGAATGTGAGCTTCCATCTGCCGCAGGGGGAGACGTGGGCGCTGGTGGGCCCCTCCGGCGGCGGCAAGACCACCATCGCCCGGCTGATCCCGCGCTTTTTCGATGCGCAGGCAGGGGCGGTGCTCCTGGGCGGACGGGATGTGCGAAGCATCCCCACCGCGGAGCTGATGGAGCAGATCTCCTTTGTCTTTCAGGAGGTGCGCCTGTTTAAGAAAAGCATCCGCGACAACATCCGCGCCGCTCGGCCGGACGCCACCGAGGCGGAGATATTACACGCGGCGCAGCTTGCTCAGTGCGGCGATATTCTGGAAAAGACGCCGGGCGGGCTGGACGCCGTGATCGGCGCCAAGGGCGTGTACCTCTCCGGCGGCGAGATGCAGCGCATCGCGCTGGCGCGGGCGATCTTAAAGGACGCGCCCATCGTGGTGCTGGATGAGGCAAGCTCCTTTGCAGACCCGGAGAACGAGGCGAAGATACAAAAGGCCTTCGAGGCGCTGATGAAGGGCAAGACCGTGCTGATGATCGCCCACCGCCTGTCCACGGTGCGGAACATGGATCGCATCCTTGTCGTCCGGGACGGCGAGATCGCCGAGGAGGGAAAGCACGACGAGCTTCTTGAAAAGGGCGGCGTATACGCCGCCATGTGGGAGGAATACCAAAAGGCCGCGCAGTGGAAGGTAGGAGGTGCCGCATGATCGAACGCATCCGCAAAAAATACGCCATGACGGAGAAGGGCGCAAAAGACTATGTGGCCGCCGTGTTCTGGTCCGTACTGGTCAACATCAGCAAAATGCTGCCGGTGGGCGTGCTGGCCACGGCACTCTCCGGCATCGTAGAGGCGCTGACAAACGGCACCGACCCAAGGGCGGGGCTTACGCGCTTTCTGGTCGCGGGCGTCCTTGCCCTCGCCGCGCTCTTTGTGACCTTCCTGATCCAATACAAAGCCTTATACGAAGCCACCTACCGGGAGAGTGCCAACCGCCGCATCCGGCTGGCGGAGGTGCTGCGCCAGCTCCCGCTGTCCTTCTTCGGAAACCGTGACCTGACGGACCTGACCACCACCATCATGGGGGATACGGAGACGCTGGAAAAGGCGTTCTCCCACTTTTACCCCGCCATGCACGGCGCGCTCATCTCCACGGCGCTGATTTCCGCAGGCATGCTGCTTTACGACTGGCGGATGGCGCTGGCTCTTTTGTGGGTGGTGCCCGCGTCGCTGCTGATGGTCTATCTCTCCCGGCGCATGGAAAAGCGGCATATAAAGAAGGGCCTCGTCACCCGCCGCGCGGCCACCGACGCCATGCAGGAGGTGCTGGAGTGCGCGCCGGAGATCAAGGCGTGCAACCAGAAGGCGCGGTATATCGCCGACCTGAACCGCAGGCTGGACGAGGCGGAGCAGGACACCATCCGGGGCGAGCTGTTCACAGGCTCCGTAGTCACGGCGGCACAATCCTTCCTAAAGCTGGGCATCGCCACCACCGTCCTCACGGGGGTGCTGCTGATGAGCCGCGGCGACCTGTCGCTGATCCCGTTTCTGATGTTCCTTATCGCCGCCACCCGGGTATATGACCCCATCGGCTCCATGTTTGCCAACATGGCCGCGGTTTTCGCCTGCGAGGTGCGCATCGAGCGTATGCAGGAGATCGAGAACGAAAAGCGCATGACCGGACTGACCGAATATGATCCCGATGGCTACGACATCCGCTTTGAGCATGTGACCTTTGCCTACCGGGAAAAAGAGGACGTGCTAAGAGATGTTTCCTTTACGGCGAAGCAGGGACAGGTGACGGCGCTGGTGGGCCCCTCCGGCGGCGGCAAATCCACGGCAGCCAAGCTGGCAGCCCGCTTCTGGGACCCGGCGGAGGGAACGGTGCGGCTGGGCGGCGTGGACGTGTCCACGGTGGACGGCGAGGCACTGCTGAAAAACTACGCCATCGTATTTCAGGATGTGGTGCTGTTTGCCGACACCGTGATGGAAAACATCCGCCTCGGCAAGCGGGACGCCACCGACGAGGAGGTGCTGGCGGCGGCGAAGGCGGCGCAGTGCGACGCCTTTGTATCCAGGCTGCCGGAGGGCTACCATACCCTGATCGGGGAAAACGGCTCCCGGCTCTCCGGCGGCGAGCGGCAGCGCATCTCCATTGCCCGCGCCATCTTGAAGGACGCGCCGGTGATTTTGCTGGACGAGGCAACGGCCTCGCTGGACGTGGAAAACGAGACGGCGGTGCAGGCGGCATTGTCCGGATTGATCAAGGATAAGACGGTGCTCATCATCGCGCACCGCATGCGTACCGTCATGAACGCCGATCAGATCGTCCTGCTCTCCGGCGGCCGCGTGGTTGAGATGGGTTCTCCGGCCGAGCTGCTGAAAAAGAACGGCCTGTTCCGCCACATGGCGCAGCTCCAGAGCGAGAGCATGGAGTGGACGGCGTAGAAAGTTGCGGGATAAACAGAATTCCAAGTGCAATATTGGAAAACGAAGTGTCGAAAACAAGGAGGAGTTTATGAAAGAAACAAATAAATGGTCTGTCAGGGATGTGATCACCACGGTGCTGCTTTCGGCGGTGCTGATCGTGATCCAGCTCGTCGTCAATATGGTCTGCATGGCCAACGACTTTGTCAGCATGGTGCTGTCGGTGGGGATCACCATGTTCCTCTGCGCGCCGGTCTATATGCTCATGGTCAGCCGGATCGGAAAGCGGTTTGTGACGCTGATCTATATGACGATCCTCGGCGTGATTTTCCTGCTGATGGGCAACTGGTTCTTGCTTCCTTATTATGTTCTCGTGGGAATCCTCTGCGAGGCGATTCTCTGGAAGGAAGGCTCCTGCCAAAAACCGAAACGGCTGACCGCCGCCTGGACGGTGGCGAGCCTGCTGTACAACGGGGTCAATCTGCTGCCCATCTGGTTCTTCTGGGACACCTACTACGATTTTGCGCTGGCAAGCGGTATGGAGCAGAGCTACATCGATTCCTAAAGAGCGCCTTTGAATCATTGCATCTATGGCTTGTGGTCTGCGACGATGAATGCGCGTTGCTACTTCAGAAAAAGGACCTGAGGTCCGGGAACGCAGACAACTTCCTCTCTGACATCATTTCAAAAATGAACACAGGAACAGATGCATCCAGCTGACCGCGGCAGCTATGTGACATTACCAGCCCGTTTGTCCCAGTAGGACTTCAACTATGGTCCAGCTATCGACGGAAGCATACAAATGAGCGATTACCAGAAGGATGATCGGAGGCAGATGAATAAGCGAGGGATAGCCTTTATAGTGGTAGATATCGGGGCTGTTGTCAGCAAAATGTAGGAACAAGAGGCCAATCGGCAGGCAACAAACATGCGAGTTGAAGCAGCATTTTATATCCGCCTAAGAAATATCCAGCAGGCATTCGACCACTGAGAACACACCATCTGATACCTCCCCCTGTTCAGAGCTTCTGAACAGCCATCCATGTCGAAAGCGGAGAGACTGCGATACAGCAATCTCTCCGCTTTTCTGTCGTGATCTCCTGCTTTGAGCGCAGAGGCCGAACCTGCACGACAATGAAAAAACATGGCTCCAAGCCGGGACAGGCGGTTCTTATGAGGTATCCTCACATCCGCGGTACTGTCGTCGCTGCCGAATGGCAGCCCTCCTTCATTCACCTATGGCTGGGCATCGGATGCCCTGACTTTTTGCGTCCTTTTGAGGATACTCCGCCTCCGTCCACCATCGTTACCCACAAATATCCTTATGCCCACAGCGGTGTCGCTGTGGGCTTTTTTGCGCTCTGTGCGAGACCCCGCTGCCGCGGCCCACCACCCGTTTCCGAGATTTGCAGCCAACCAAATTTCAGAATACGGAGGAACCATATATGGGCTTTAATTACGCGGCAGAAAAGAAGAAATTTGAAACGCTGTGGGCAAGACTCCGGCGTGAGTATAGAGCGGCAGGGATGTCCGATACCGCCATCCAGAAGATGCATGACTTCGATTGGGAGGTATTCAAACAGGAGAGGATCTATCGCCTTCATACGCAAGACTTGGGCATCGGCATCTTTGACGAGCATTCCGCCGAGCAGGAGGACAAGTCCGCATTGATGAAAAAGTTTTTGGAATCGGTCAGCCGCTGGGACGATTACACGACTGCGTCAAGGTACGGCTGGATAGAGGGAATCGGTGACCAGCGGTTGGTGAGGGTGCTGAAAAGGCTTTCGATTTCGGAGAAAGAGCTCTTGACCAAGTATTGCATTGAGGACAAGACCCAGCAGGAAATTGCAGCGGAAATGGGTCTCTCCCAGAGAGCTGTCGGCAAGCAACTTCAACAACTCAAAAATTTTTTCAGGAAATTTTGAAAAATGGTTCTAAAAATCGCGTTCTCGCTGCCTACCACATGAGGGGATCTTTTTCATGATCCCTCTGAACCTTGAAAAACACCGCCCAGGCGGTCATATCCGGTGACTGGAATACCTTTGCTGACGGCGTGAGCGTCAGACCGGGTGCGCGAGGACCACCTGTGCGGATCATTCTCCGCATATTAGGACGGCCAATGGAAGGTGCAGAGCGATACCCACCCAGGTCAAATGCAGCTTTGGCAGGCTGCTTCGCCATGACCCCGTCAGCTTACAATGATACTCCTGTACGCAGCTTCGAGAGAACCTCGGAGGGGTGAAACTCCCGTGACGCGCGCCAGCGCGGTTCCAGCCGCCGCCCTTGCCTGGGGAAGTAGTGTCGAATACAGGCAGCAACGCAAGAGCAAGAAGGCCGCTCCGCAGGGAGCAGTTCCGCCCCGTTACGGAGCGGCCTTTTCCGCTTTGCGGCAGAAGTATGGGGATCGTCCACCTCCTCTTTCTTTTTTCCGCCATCCACGCTCTTCTCTCTTTCAAACCTCTGAACGGCCTGCATTCACCCCTCCTTATCCCCCGGACGATCCTCATATTTGTGCCGCAAGGTACGACTCAAAAAATAGGAGGGCATTGCCATGAAAAAGAGTTCTATGTTTGAAAAATATCCCGATGTTGTTGAGGTGGATGACCTCCGCAAAATGCTGGGTGGAATCAGTCGACGACTGGCGTATCGCCTCTTGGCTGAACAGGAGATCAGATGCATCAAGGTAGGCAGAGCCTACAAGATCCCGAAGGTATGCGTAATCGAGTACCTGATGGGTGAGGATATGTGCCGCATCAATTTATCATGAGCCGAATTGACAGATCGTTTAGAAAACACGAGGTCGTTTGCCGAAAAGCGTAGAAAAGTCGAGTGGTATTTCTCCACTTGGAGTATAGCTATTCCCAACGCATTGTGGTATGTTTGGGATGTCAATGGCGGGCAATACGACTACCTGTTATAGAATAGGAGGACATTATGATAACAGGCTGCCTGCAGCAAAAAAACGGTTTTTACTATGCGGTTCTTTACCTGAAGGTCAATGGCCGCCGCAGATGCAAATGGGTACCCATGCAGCTTCCCGTCGAGGGAACCAGCGCACGCAAAGCCCAGAAAGCATTTGATGAGATCCGGCTCCAGTATGAGCGGGAGGAAGAAGAACGGCTGGATCGAGAGGCAAAAGCAAAGGAGCTTGCAGAGAACACGCATCCCGATGCCTTGCTCCCGTTTATCGAGTACATGGAAAAGTGGCTTCAATCGACCCGCAGCTCACTTGCAACGGCGACCTACCAAAGCTACTCTAACATGATCAAAGCAAGAATCCGGCCATACTTCGCGCCGCTGGGACTCCAGTTGCGGGAAGTGACCCCACAGCACATTGAGGACTTCTACCAGAGTATTCTGGCAGACGGCTGTACGACAAACACGGTCATTCATTATCACGCAATCATCCGAAAGGCACTTCAGACAGCGGTTAAGAAGGATATCCTGCTCAAGAATCCTGCCGACAAGGTAGACCGTCCCAAGAAGAATGTGTTCCACGGTAGCTTCTACAGCGAGGAAGAGATGCTTACCCTGTTCGACGCAGTGTCTGGTGACCCGCTGGAATTGTGCGTAAAAATTGCTGCCTACTATGGCTTGCGGCGAAGCGAAGTTCTCGGACTGCGGTGGAGCGCCATCGACATGGAACACAAGACGATCTCCATCAGTCACAAGGTCATCGAAGCAGAGGTGGATGGAAAGTTCGTCCCGATGGGCGAGGATGTCCTGAAAACCAAATCCAGCTTCCGAACACTACCTCTGATTCCAGCAGTAGGAATCATCCTGCTGGAGGAGAAAGAGAAGCAGGAGATGTACCGGAGACTCTTCAAAAAAAGTTACTGCCGGGACTACCTCGACTACATCTGCGTTGACCAGTGCGGAAAACTTCTACGCCCGAACTATGTAACGGAGCATTTCTCGTGGCTCATCGAGAAGTACGGGCTTCGCAAGGTTCGCTTCCATGATCTTCGTCACACCTGCGCCAGCCTGCTTCTCAGCAACGGTATCTCCATGAAGCAGATCCAAATCTGGCTGGGTCACAGTACTTTCTCCACCACGGCAGACATCTATGCACATCTCGACTACTCGGCACAGGAGGCTTCGGCAAACGCCATGAACGGTATGTTCAACCGCCCTGAAAAAGAGGAACAGCTGGCATAAATAAAAACCTGCAGTGGAATCACCACTGCAGGCTCTGGCGGAGATGGAGGGATTCGAACCCCCGGACGGTTTGACCCGTCAACTGATTTCGAGTCAGCCTCGTTACGACCACTTCGATACATCTCCATGCTGTATTTTCAAGGCTTTGCGGGTTTCCGGCTGATTGAGAACCAAGTGTAGAAATCGTAGACAAAGCGTAGAAAAACCGTAGATATTCAGTTTTGAAAAAGTGTAGAAAAGCGGAAGAAGCCAGAAGTATCAAGGGTTTGCGAGGTCACCCCGGAAAGCGACCGACACGATTTCGAGTGCGGACCCTTCAACCGCTTGGGTACATCTCCCTATGGGACTTGCCCTGCCATGCGTGCAGCGGCGCTCCCGCTGCCGCACATGACACGCACGATATCATACCACATTTTTTTCTGCGGTGCAACACCCTTTCCTGCATATTTTCACCGGCGGCCGCATTCTCTGGGAGGGGGAGGTGTCTGCCGTGACAAAACCTGCAAATACCGTGTTCCTCTACGGAGAGCCGGGGGACTACGCCAATTACCGGCTGGCGCTGGAGGCCGTGGGACTGCGTCCGGTGGTGAGCCGCAGTCTCATGGCGGCGCTGGCCTGCGGCGGTTTGCTGCTGCCCGGCGGCGGAGATATCCACGGCCGTCTGCCGCCGGAGGAGACGTTCCTCCTGCGCGCCTTCTGGGAGGCGCGCCGTCCCATTCTGGGCATCTGCCGGGGGATGCAGGCGCTCAACGTGTTCCGGGGCGGTACGCTGCGGGACGATCTCCCCGGCCATCAGATACCGGAGGGGGATATGGTGCATCCCAGCCGGGCGGAGGAGCCACTGGCGGCGCTGCTGGGGCCGTGGCCCACCGTCACCAGCAGCCACCATCAAGCGGTGGACAGGGTGGGGGAGGGGCTGCGGCTGTGCCAGTGGGCACCCGACGGCACAGCGGAGGCACTGTACGCGCCGAATCGTCCGGTGTTGGGCGTTCAGTGGCACCCGGAGCGCCAGAGCTTTATCCATCGGCGGCGGGACGCAGATGACGGCGCGCCGGTGTTTCAGTGGCTCAGGGACACATTGACAAACGGCGGCTCGACCTTATATAATGGATAATAAGATCCCGTATCCACGGGCCAACGACATACAAATGAGGTATAGAAGCATGGAAAAGATACGGGCGTTTCTGCGCCGTAAGGACATCGTTTTCTCCGCAAAGCGCTATTTCATCGACGCCATGGGCGCTATGGCACAGGGATTGTTCTGCACGCTGCTGGTGGGAACGATTCTCAACACCATCGGGCAGCAGTTCCACATCGGGTTCCTGAACGCCGTCATCGTCACCATCGGCAAGGGCGATGGCGCGGTGAACTACACCATCGGCGGGCTGTGCTCGGCCATGGTAGGCCCCGGCATGGCGGTGGCCATCGCCGGTGCGCTGAAGGCGCCGCCGCTGGTGCTGTTCTCCCTGATCCCCGTGGGCTTTGCCGCCAACTATATGGGCGGCGCAGGCGGCCCGCTTGCCGTGCTGTTCGTGGCGCTGTTCGCCGCCGAGGTGGGTAAGGCCGTCAGCAAGGAGACGAAGATCGACATTCTGGTGACACCTATCGTCACGGTGCTGGCCGGTATCGGCCTTGCGGCGCTGATCGCCGCGCCGGTGGGCAAGGCGGCCTCCGCTGTGGGACAGGCCATCATGTGGGCGACGGAGCTGCAGCCCTTCTTCATGGGCATTCTGGTGTCCGTCATCATCGGCGTGGCGCTGACGCTGCCCATCTCCTCCGCCGCCATCTGCGCGGCACTGGGATTGACAGGGCTGGCCGGCGGCGCTGCCGTGGCGGGCTGCTGCGCCCAGATGGTGGGCTTCGCTGTCATGAGCTTCCGTGAGAACCGCTGGGGCGGTTTGGCGGCGCAGGGCATCGGCACCAGTATGCTGCAAATGGGCAACATCGTCCGCAACCCCCGGATATGGATCCCGCCCACGCTGGCCTCTGCCATCACCGGGCCCGTCGCCACCTGCATCTTCCGCATGGAGATGAACGGTGCGCCGGTGTCCTCCGGTATGGGTACCTGCGGTCTGGTAGGACAGATCGGCGTGTACACCGGCTGGGTCAACGACATCGCCGCCGGGACAAAGGCTGCCATCACCGGCATGGACTGGCTGGGTCTGGTGCTGATCTCCTTCGTGCTGCCCGCCGTACTGACGTGGCTCATCGCCATCCCCCTGCGGAAATGGGGCTGGATCAAGGAGGGCGACCTGAAGCTGGACCTGTGATCGGCCTGCCGCTGTCTGAAATTCAGACAGATCGTCGATTTTGTCCAAGTCGGACAGATTGCAAAATCTGTTGAAACCCGCTACCATCGAGCCAGAGGGGCTGTCGCCCCGACGACTGACGGTGCGGCTTCCGGGAGGGAGCGGCGGAACGGAGGAGACGCATGGCTCAAACCACGAAAAAGCGCATTATGGAGGGGTTCCTCCAGCTTCTGGAGCAGCGCCCGCTGGATAAGATATCCGTGGTGGACGTTGCCGATCACTGCGGTATCAACCGCAACACCTTCTATTACTACTACTGCGACATTTATGCGCTGATCCGGGAGCTGATGGAGCTCGTGGCGCAGCGGATGATCGCCGAGGGCCTGTCCGACCGCAACTGGACGGAGATCGCCCAGCAGCTCACCGCCTTTATCCGGGAGCATCGCCGTGCGGTGACCCACCTGTTCCACTCCAGCCAGCGCGACCTGCTGGAGGACTACATCTACGATGTGACCTACGCCGTCACGGAGTCGCTGGTGCGCCGCACCGCCGCCGGTCTGCCGGTGCCGGAGGAGGATCTGCACACGGTGACGATGTACTTCACCAGCGCCCTGCTGGGCATGATCTCCCGCTGGCTGCGGTTTGGCCTGAAGGACAACGCGGAGCAGACGGTGGAGCGCACCGGCTACCTGCTGGAGGGCTCGCTGCGCCGTATGCTGGAGCGCAGCTGCGAGACGGGAGGGGACGCATGAGCGGCTTTGCCAAATGCGTGATCTGGCTATTGGCACTGGCGCTGTCGGCGCACCCGCTGGGACAGGCGCTGCCCCGCCGGTGGTTTGACGGAGAGCGCTTTCCCTACCGCTGCTGCAAATGGGAAAAGCAGGGACGGATCTATACCCGCATCGGCGTGGAGCGCTGGAAAACGCTGGTGCCGGACATGAGCCGCCTTCTGCCGGATATGGTAAAAAAGCGGGTGGATCCCACTGCCGTCACCGCCGCGCAGGCGGCGGTGCTGGTACAGGAGACCTGCGTGGCGGAGGCGGTACACACTGCCTCCAGCCTGTTGGGGCTGCTCTGCCTGCGGCTGTGGCCCGGCTGGGGCGGCGTTCTCGTGTGGGCGGTGTGGTTTCTGCTGGGAAATCTGCCGTTTATCCTCATTCAACGCTACAACAGACCGCGGCTCCTGCGGCTGCGGAGCTTGCTGCAACGACGGGAGCAGCGGAAAGGACGCCATGAACATACTGATACTGACCTGTAATACCGGCGGCGGACACAACGCCGTGGCTGCCGCGTTGACCGAGGCGTTTCGCCGCCGCGGTGCGGACTGCACCGTGCTGGACGGCCTGTCCTTCATCTCCCAGAAGGCGTCCAAGCTGGTGTCCCGCTGGCATACCCGGATGTACCGCCACCATCCGCATCTCTACAAGGCGGGCTACATGACCGCCGAGGAGGAGGTGGGGCGCACCGCCCCCAAAAATAACCCGGTGGAGCGCTATCTGGCCCGGGGCGCCCGCCGTCTGTACCGCTTTTTGCAGACCCAGCGGTTTGACGCCGTGGTGTGCGTCCATGTGATCCCGGCGCTGATGATGACCATGCTCCGCAAAAACGGCGGCGCGCCCATGCCCTTCTGCTTCGTGGCCACGGACTATACGTGCAGCCCCTCGGTAGGCGACTGTGCGCCGGACATCTGTGTCATCCCCCACGAGGAACTGGCGGAGGAGTTCATCCGCTGCGGCATGGCGGCGGAAACGCTGCTGCCGGCGGGCATCCCTACCCGCAGCGTGTTCAACGCCCCGGCCGACCGTGCCGCCGCCCGGCGGGCGCTGTCTCTGCCGGAGGAGGGGCGGCACATCCTGCTCATGAGCGGCAGCATCGGCTGCGGCCCTATGACCGAGCTGGCGCGGCAGTTGGACGAGCAGATGCGGTCGGGGGACTATGCCACGGTGCTGTGCGGCAGCAACCGCCAGATGCTCTATGCCCTGCAAAGGCGCAGTTTGCTGCGGGTACAGGCGGTGGGGTTCACCTCCCGGGTGGCGCAGTATATGGACAGCGCCGACCTGCTGGTGTCCAAGCCCGGCGGCATCAGCATCACCGAGGCCGCCTGCAAGGGTGTGCCCATGCTGCTGGCGGATCTGGTGGGCGGCTGCGAGACACGCAATCAGGCGTTTTTTGCCGAACATGGCTGGGCGGCTGCCTGCACGAACGATACCATTGCGGACAGCGCCCTGTCCCTGCTGGCAGACGACGCCCGCCGGGAGGCACTGGTGAACGCCCAGCGCCGGGACTTTGACGGCCGGGCGGCGGCGCGTGTGGCGGACGCGGTGCTGTGCCGCTGCGGGCAAGCTCCCGCCGCCGTATAGTGTGCGATACGGAGAAGTGCCGGCAGCCTTGGCTGCCGGCACTCTTTTGTATATTTCAGGCAAATTGTACAACCGTTCTCTTGCATTTTCTGGCCTCTGTCGTGTATAATATAAAAAGAAAGGGATTTGTTCATAGGGAGGACATACTTTCGTGTTATCATAGGCGTATGAGGAAAGAAGGAGGGCATTGCCCATGATGATCGAGAAGAGCGGCAGCATCCGGCTGAAGGATATCTCCGTGGCCGGAAATCTGCCGCCGGAGCAGCAGGCGCTGGCCGCCGGCATGGTTCGTGTGACCCACCTGTACCGCAGCGCGCTGAAGGTGGCCGTGACACAGATGGAGATCCTGGACGAGGAGTTCGCCCGGATGTATGACCACTCGCCCATCCATCACATTGAGTACCGCATCAAATCGTTGGACAGTATCGCAGACAAGCTGAAGCGCCGCGGCTTCGAGGTAAGCATCGACAACATCTACGCGCACATACAGGACCTGGCCGGTATCCGCGTCATCTGCAACTATCTGGACGATATCTACTACCTCCGCTCGCTGCTGACCCGGTTCGAGTCGTTCGAGGTCATCCGCGAGGTGGACTACATCAAGAACCCCAAGCCCTCCGGCTACCGCAGCCTCCATCTGGTGGTGAATGTGCCCATCGTCATCTCCGAGGGTACCATGGTACTGCCGGTGGAGATCCAGCTGCGCACCATCGCCATGGATATGTGGGCCAGTCTGGAGCATGAGCTGCGCTACAAGTCGGAGCGGCAGTTTACCGACGACGACGCCGCCCGCCTGCGGCTTTGCTCCGACGCTATCAGCGAGATCGATCAGGAGATGCAGGACATCTATCAGGGGAAGGAGCCCCGCTACCACGCATAAAACGACCATACGAAAGGGAGCGTACACCCGCAGGTGTACGCTCCCTTTTTTTGTGTCCGCTATACGGCGGCGCGGAATACCTCTACACCCAGCTGGCTCAGCGCGCCCATGATGACGCCCGCCAGCAGCACGCCGCCCATGCAGGCCAGTACGCTTTTCTTAAAGTCCATGTCCAGAAGACTGGCGGCCAGCGTACCCGTCCATGCGCCGGTACCCGGCAGGGGAATGCCCACAAACAGCAGCAGCGCCCAGTACAGGCCGCGACCCGCCTTTTTTTGCAGCTTCTGTCCGGCGTGCTCACCCTTCACCAGACAGAAGGAGAAGAACCGGCCGATCACCGGCTTGTCGCTGCCCCACACCAGCACCCTGCGGGCGAAGAAATAGATCAGCGGCACCGGCAGCATATTGCCCGCGATGGCGATGCAGTACGTCAGCCACAGAGGCAGTCCGAAGCCCACGCCGTAGGGGATGGCGCCCCGCAGCTCGATAATAGGCACCATGGACACGAAAAAAACAACCAAGCAGTGTTCCAGCATAGACCTGAGATCCCCTTTTTCCGAAAACTGTCCCTTATTATACCCGTTTTTCTCCGGTTTGACAAGAATGCCAAAGCAGTTTCAAAAGCTTTCTGAAAATTTTACGTTTTTCTGAGGCTCGACCTGTCGACAAATGTCCGTCTGTCCTGTATACTAATGGTACTCATCACGATAGATAATGGGAGGAGATGCGCATATGGGCATTTCAGACGTGATATCGCTGCTGGGCGGTATCGCCCTATTCCTGTTTGGCATGTCTCTGATGGGAGACGGCCTGAAGAAAGTTGCCGGCAGTAAGCTGGAGCTGGTCCTCTACCGCCTGAGCAGCACCCCGCTGAAGGGCGTTCTGCTGGGAACCGGCGTGACCGCTGTGATCCAATCCTCCTCCGCCACCTCTGTTATGGTGGTGGGCTTCGTCAACTCCGGTATGATGAAGGTGCGGCAGGCCATCAGTGTCATCATGGGCGCCATTCTTGGCACCAGCATCACCGGCTGGATCCTGTGCCTTTCCTATATTCCCGGCGGCAGCGGCCTTGTGCAGCTGCTGAGCACCGAGGTGATCACCGGTATCGTGGCGGTCATCGGCATCATCCTGCGCATGGGCTCCGGCAGGACCTCCTCCCGCCATGTGGGAGGTATCCTGCTGGGCTTCGCTGTGCTGATGTACGGAATGTCCGCCATGTCCGGCGCCGTCTCCCCCCTGCGGGAGAGCGAGGCGTTCATCCGCATCCTCACATCGTTCTCCAACCCGCTGCTGGGCATTCTGGTAGGTATCGCCTTCACCAGCGTGCTGCAAAGCGCCTCTGCCGCAGTGGGTATTTTGCAGGCGCTGTCCATCACCGGCGCCATCACCTTTGAGATCGCGTTCCCCATCGTCATGGGTATCGCCATCGGTGCGGCGGTGCCGGTGCTGCTGTCGGCGCTGGGCGCAAACCTCAATGGTAAGCGTACCGCCTTCGTGTACCTGCTCATCGATGTGCTGGGCGTGGTGATCTGGGCAACGGTGTTCTACGGCCTCAATGCTGCGCTGCACTTTCCGTTCCTGACCGACACCATGACCGCCGTCAGTATCGCGCTGATGAACACCCTGTTCCGTCTGGCCACGCTGGTGGTGCTGTTTCCGCTGATCGGCGCCATGGAGAAGCTGGTGGTGTTCCTGTTCCCCGACACCGGCCTCGTCGCCGAGGAGCAGGACATGGACCGCCTGGAGGAGCGCTTTCTCCAGCACCCCGCCCTGTCCATCGAGCAGAGCCGTCTTGTCACCAACTCCATGGCACAGCGCGCCGCCGGCAACCTGCTGGACGCCATGGCGCTGCGTACCAGCTATTCGGAGAAGGCGCTCCAGAGCGTGGTGGAAACAGAGTCCCTCATCGACCGCTACGAGGACAAGCTGGGTACCTATCTCATGAAGATCACCAGCCGTTCCCTCTCCGACACCCAGAGCGAGGAGGTCAGCAAGTTCCTGCACACTATTTCAGACTTTGAGCGTATTTCCGACCACGCGCTGAACATCTCCCAGACAGCCAAGGAGATCCACGACAAGGAGGTGGAGTTCTCCGCCGCCGCCCTCCACGAGCTGGATGTTATGGAGTCCGCTCTGCGGGAGATCTTGGAGGTCTCCATCGAGGCGTTTGTGTCCAACGATATCCAGAAGGCCGCCCGCGTGGAGCCGCTGGAGGAGATCATCGACGGCCTGTGCGACGAGATGAAGTCCCACCATGTTGTCCGGCTCCAGTCCGGCGTCTGTACGCTGGGACAGGGGTTTGTGTTCAACGACCTGCTGACCAACTACGAGCGTGTGGCCGACCACTGTTCCAACATCGCCGTGGCGATTATCGAGCTGGAGTCCGACTCCTTCGATACCCACGAGTACCTCAGCAGCGTGCGGGCCATGAAGTCCCACTCCTTTGCCCGATACTATGAGGAGTACCAGCAGAAGTACCACCTGTAAAAGAATATCGTGCAAAAGCTGTGCTGAAAAAAAGGAATGCCGCCCACCGGGCGGCATTCCTTTTTCGCGTAGGGGCAAGGGGAAGGGACTGGTTTTTCATGTCGAAATTCGTGTCGAAAATTATTACATTTTTATTTTGCACAAGCCAAAATTATTCACCATATCGAAAATTTATTTTCGCCGTCAAAACTGCGCAAACCCGCATGAATACAAGAAAAACCCGCAACCACAAGGGTTGCGGGTTTTCCTCTTTTGTGGTCGGAGTGGGGGGACTTGAACCCCCGGCCTCTTGGTCCCGAACCAAGCGCGCTACCAGCTGCGCTACACCCCGTCAGCCGTTCCATTATAGGCGTTCTTGCCCGCGCTGTCAAGGGAAATTTACCACGCACTGTCATTTGGCAGGGTCTAATATGTATTTGCAGGGTGCAGAACTCCGAGAGGAAGCTCTGTGCCCTGCAAATTTTATACAACGAAAAGGAGTACAACGATGAAAGTAATTGGTTTCCGAAAGAGTTCGTTCAAAGGCGATGATGGTTCTCAGGTCTCCGGCGTCAATCTGTATCTTACGGAGAAGTGCGAAAAAGGCGAGGGCCTGAGCTGTGAGCGTGTCTACATCACTGATCAGCGGCTAAGCGCCTGCGGCTACATCCCCAAGCTGGGCGATGAGGTTGCCCTGGAGTATAACCGCTGGGGCAAGTGCTCCGGCATCCGTTTGGCCAAGTTCTAAAACGCTCTTTCTTTCCTCAACTCATAGATACCTTGGAAAATCCGTCTGTCAAAGAGAGATCGCCTGTTTAGGTCGGCTGCCGGTTAGGTTTACACCGAGGAAAGAAACATTAACTCTTGCTGTGAACGTCGGGAGGATGTGCACCGTCAGAGCTGCCCTCAACAGGTCGGAGTGAGAACTCCGACGAGGGTACTTGACACCATAACGAATTCCGGGAAGTGCTTGCTATATGTCGGTTTTCGCCTCCCCCGTTCACAGCATCCACGAGTATGCAAACGGCATCTACAAGGTAGTCACATTCAAGGGCAGTCGTGACCCTGACAATGCATACCTTCGGACGCCGGACGCCACACAGCACTACGACAATAAGCTGGATAACAGTTTCAGCCGCGCTCGAAACATGGTGCTGCAATACGCCCTCTGCAATTCGTGGGACTACTTTTTCACCGGCACGATAGACCGTGCCAAATTCGACCGCTTCAACCTGGACGTGTATCAAAGCCGCCTTTCTCAGTTCGTGCGTGACAAGCGCAAGAAGTACCAGTCGCAGATACAATATCTGCTCGTGCCGGAACAACACAAGGACGGTGCCTGGCATATCCACGGTCTGATTTCGGGGCTGCCGGATGATGCAGTATCCCCCTTTGTTCCTCCGGCGCCTCAGCGGCTCATAGACGGCGGTTTCCTGAACTGGTCGGATTATATGGATACCTTCGGCTTTTGCTCACTGGCGCCCATCAGGGACGCCATAGCAACAGCCTATTACATAACAAAGTACGTCAGTAAAGATTTATCTCGGCGCCAGGCTGATTTGGGAAAGCACCTGTATTTCCATTCTCGTCCGCTTAGAAAGGCAGTCAAGGCCAGTGACGTATATCTCTACAACCGTCCACTGGACGAGTTGTGTGTCAATGAATATGACTTCTGCAAAACTGGCATGGTGTACGGTGAAGATTGGATATGGCCTTACGACTGGGCTGGTGCTGAACCTGCCGAAGTGATACCGCTGTATCCAGTGGTGCCCGATCCTGACTTTCAGCCTATGACGATAGATCCGGATTTCCAACAATTCAAAATGGAGGGTTATTTATGATCCAGTTTCTGATTACCGCCGCTTTCGTGCTGGTATTCGTGTTCATCCTGTTTCTGCTGCTCTCGCTCATGGCGTGGATCGCCGGTAAAGTCCTGCGCTCCCTGTTCCCGGACAAGTTCAAGGGAAAGGCGGGTAAAGCGTAAATGCGGAGAACGTGGATAATTATAGAAAATGACTCTGTATTAGGCGACTCAGATGCTGCTGCTAATGAAATTCGTTTACGCGAGATTTATGCAGGGAAAGAGCTTTCAGAGCGAGAAATTGAGGATATTGCCTGTATGTTTTACTGCCGTGTGGATTGGCAACAAAACTAAATCCCCCGCCTTGCGGCGAGGGATGATGGTTAGTCTTTCTTGTCTTTCAGTTCCTTTCGGAGCGCTTCAAGCTCATCAATTAGGATTTGTTGGTTTTGTCGTATTGTTTTCATTGAGCGGAAAAAGCATACCAAAACGGCAATGATTACACATAGTTCAATTATTCCGACGATCCATTCAGAAAATGTCAGTGGCATTTGTATTTCGTCCTCCGTTTTTTTCTTCATTCTACCATGTGAAAGGTGGTTGTCAAGTGTGAAAAAGTGCTGCAAAGGTTTGATAGCCGCCATTTTACTTATGACTGTTGTGCTATCCTCTATGGTTACTGCCCACGCGTCCGGCGTTCTTGTTGATGCCGTTTTAGGAGAAATTGCGGACAGGGTTCTTAACTTGTCTTTTACGCCTACTACTGCCAATGCGGGCGAGGACGAGTTGATAGCTGCAAAAAGATATTTGGATTCTGTTTGGCGTCCGTTAGACAGCACGAACGGTACGGTTGAGGTTACATATCAGACACTTTCTGATGTCTTGGCAAATCTCAATATGAATGGCATACCCTGTCAACTCAAGCAGCTTCGCGGGGCTGGTGTCACTGGTTATGCGATTGTCGGTGCTGGTACTGCCCCTATTCTTGATGGCTATGGTAAATATAACTTCTCAAATAAGTATTTCACCAACACGGCGGGCGCTATTTTCCGTGCGCATAAGGATTCTGGCGGCGGTACTACGAGTAACACCTATAACTATAACCAGACGATTGTCACCAAGCCGTCTGGCACTACGAGTTCAAAGCCCGGCTATGGCGGTTCTGTGTCTTCGTCTACTTCTGACCGTAAGTTGCAGGAAGATTTGTATTATCGGGTCTGGTATATCGGTGAATATATCTCAATTTTGACTGACTGGGCAAAATTCATTGATGCAGATGTGACCAGCATATTTAAGCATTTGGACAAAAATATAGTTCCCGCTTTGGATGCCGTTAACAAGAATATCATTGCGTTCAAGGACAACGCGATTACTAAGCTGCGCGCGATTTATGCTATTTTGGATGATTCCTACGATGTTCAATTCAACTTGCTTGGTGTGGCAAGAAGTATCTATTCCAGCGTCTCCGGCATCGGTTCTCGCCTCGACAGTGTTATATCTAACGGTGCGGTACAGGTCAATACCACCTCGCTGGAAGCCCGGTTGGACAAGCTGATATCCATGTATAGCAAGGTCAATAGTGTGGTGCTGGATACTGCCGCTATCAACGGCGGGCAAATCAAAGCTGCTGTCGGCGGTGAGCTTGAGGATGTTGTGTTTTGGGGCAATTCTGTCCGGTCTGGAAGTAAATTTGTCACGAACACCGTGCAGTATACTCTGAACGGCGCTGTTGTTCGGGTGTATGATATCTCTCTGCGCGGTTTGTCAATTGGCAACAGCGTTCCTGATTCTGTCCATGTGGATGATGCGTTAATTAAATCCGGCATTTGGCAGAGTGGTGGGAAATACCGCATATCTGATACTTATAACGCCGCTACTGGTGAGTATGTGCAGCGTGTGGGCAGCGCTGTTTATGATGGCTCGGAGGCATGGAAGCTGGTAAAGAAAACAGACGGCTGTAATTTGTTTTACCTTGTGGACAGTGCATTTGCTGGTATTTCTGGAAATACATTTTGCTACTCTACTCGCGCACGGTTTGCGTATGTTCCCTATGATTTGGCTCTGAATACTAAGCCGGATGCTGCTTCTGCTTATGCGAACAAGTTTACGGTATGGGGTGGCCTCATTCGCTTCTGTGTCCCTGCTAATGATTTCCCCGACTTGGCGGCATGGACGAACGGTCTTGCCAATCTTAGTAAGGCGGGTACTCCGTTGGAGGTTTGGTATGTCCGTCCCTCCGCAGTCAGCACTATGCTTGACCGTACCTTCATAGGTATTCCGGAGGGTGATAGCACCATCAAGGCTGACCGTATCCGTATTACGGGCAAGTATGAAACATATGACAGCTACACACAGACGGCGGATATCATCAACGCTATCAACAATTTGCAGCTTTCCTCCGGCGTAGGTGCTGATCTGACGGCCATCACTACCCGGCTTGATACGTTGATCAATAAGACCTCTGATACGGTGGTCAACGTGGTCAATAACAACACCTACATCACCAACGTGTTTCAGCTGGACGACGATGCCAGCGTGGTCGATACCACAAAGGACGGCGTTGGTAAGGTCAGCGGGCTTTTCAAGTGGCTTTGGAATAACACGTTCAAGGGCGCTTTCGCCCATGCCGACATAACCAAGCTGGACGGATTGCTTTAGGAGGTGCAAGATGGAAACTCACCTGTATACGTTCCTGCACTTCGTGCGCTCCGTCTATACCTCCATGCCGGTGGGCCTGCAAGCCTGTGTGGTATATAGCTTCTCCGCTGTTCTCATCGTGTCATTGGTCATTCTGTTGGCGAGGTGGAAGTAATGCTGTTGGAACAATTAGCTATCGGTATCAGCTGGTTGCCGGAAGGTGTCGCCGTTGCGGTGTATGCGCTGGGCGCGTTACTCCTGGTGTTTCTTTTCGTCAAGATTGTGCTCCTGGTGGTGGAGTTCATCAAGGGTATTGCTGATCTCATCAAGTTTTGGAAGTAGGTGATCACATGGATGCGCTGCTCCTGGCCATTCGTTCTATTCTCAGCTGGGCGTGGGATATTTTTTCCATCAATATCCCCGTGCTGAATGTCCCGTTCTGGATCATCGCCATGGCTGCCGTTGCCGTTGACCTGGCGTTATACATCCTTGGCCGGCTCATCGGCTCGTCTGTGGCCTCGCCGCCCACACTTCCCAAAGGAAAGGCAGGTAAAGAAAAATGAGAATGCATATTGGCTTTTCATTTAAGTCTAAGTTTCTGCTGGTCGTTCTGGCAGTGATTCTCGGTATTGTCGGCTTCTGCGTAGATGCTTTTGCCGTGGACGTTCCGGAGGATGTCCCAGACTGGGCTTTAGTCCCGGCGTTAGAGCCGGGCGAGGATGCGGATCGCGGATATACCACCGTCTATGATATGGATGGCTCTATTCTGTATACGGATGATCCCGCTCTTAAGGTGGCTGCCAATGATTCAGAGACGCCCTCTAACACAGTGGTCATCAATGCCGCTCCTGCTGCCGAAGCTGCTATGCCGGAGACGTACACTTACCAGCGCGGAGAGCATACTGGCCTTGCTGCATCGGTGCAAAGTATCTTCGGTGACTACCAGCCCCTCATGGCTACAGACAGCGCCGGTAACGTCTCCGCTGTCTCCGGCCTTGCCGGTCTGGATTTCTGCTGGATTGGCGGTTGTCTATCATTCCTGATCCTGTTCTATTCGTTCTTCAGACTGTTAGGAGGTGTATTCCTTGGGAGGTCTAAATGATGTTCAGTCTATGCTGGTCGCCATGTTGGCTGCTTTGTCTGATTTCCTTTCTGAGGGCGTCGGCTGGTACTGCTTCTGCATGGTACTGTGTGTTCTTGTGATCAACCTGTTTTTCAGGATGTTCCATATCAAACGATAGAAGGGAGGTTTTTGTATGGCTGCTCTGGTCGCTACCATTGCTACTTTTTTCAGTGGTGTCATGGGCATGGTGTCCACTCTGACCACTACCATTGTCGGTGATGATCTGCTCGTGCTGGGCGTTGTCGCCGTCCCGCTGGTGGGTATCTCTGTGGGTCTGTTGTCCCGCTTGTTCCGTCAGCGTGTGTAACGCCTGACCATCTACATCTACATCGAAAGGAGTTTTTGTTATGGCTGCTCTTATCACCAAGATCACCACGTTTTTCTCCGGTGTCATGACCATGATCACCGGTGGTACCCTTGGTTCTGGTGATGCCGCTGTCACTGTCACCGGCCTGACCGATACCATTGTCGGTTCTGATCTGCTGGTGCTCGGTGTTGTTGCCGTCCCGCTGGTGGGTATCTCTGTGGGCCTGCTGTCTCGCTTATTCCGTCAGCGCGTGTAAAGAAAAAAGCGCGGGGGAGTGCGAATGCACCCCCGCGCTTTTCCCCTATACTTCGGAGGTCGTTATGAATGTTCCTTTCTTCGTCAAGTGGTGCTATCACCAGTATTTTTGGCGTTTCGTCTATCGCCCTGTCAAACCTTATGATACCGGCATCTATCTATATTTTGGCCTGCCTCGTTCTGGCAAGTCTACCTACGCTGCAAAGCTGGCAAAAAAGGCTCTTTCTGCTGGCCTCGCTGTGTACAGTAACTTTCCTATTCGTGGTACATATCAGATCACTAAGGATGATATAGGTCGGTATCTTATGGAGGACTGCCTGATCATCATAGATGAAGCCGGTGTAGACTTCGATAACCGTAAAATGAAAATGACAGACGAACAGGTCTATTTCTTCAAGAACCATGGTCACTATCAGGCTGACATTGCTTTCTTTTCCCAGTCTACCGATGTCGACATCAAGATACGTAAATTGGCTGTCTGTCATTATGAGATTAAACGCTTCCCCCTGATCCGCGATCTCTCTTACATTAAGACCATTGGCCGTAAGATAGGTATTGACGATCTTACCCATCAGGAAACGGAGATGTTCTACTACGTCCACTTCCTCGCCGGTGGTATCAAGCTCTTTTGGCGCAGACCGTACTATAAGCTCTTTGATACCCGTTACCGGCATGAGCTTCCCGCTAAGACGTTCCCGAAATGCTGAGTTATGCCGCTGCTTCGTTCGGCGTCTGCCATTGCAAGATTTTTCGAGGATAGTTGTTCATCCAGTCCTGGATGGCAGCTATCCTCTTTTTGCTGATCTTGGAGAAGTCCGTGCCCTTGGGGAAGAAACGGCGGATCATCCGGTTATGATTCTCTACGCTGCCTTTCTCCCAGGCGCTGTAACTATGACAGTACCACACCTGAAAGCGGCTGCCGCCGTGGATGCTCTGACATAGTTTTTCGTACTCCATGAACTCGCTGCCGTTGTCCGTGGTCAGTGATTTGAAGCGTTGAGAGAAGTCCTTGTGCTGCCGTTCCAGTCGGTCGAATACACCTCGGATGGTGGCGGCCCTCCTGTCCGGCAGCTTGAAGATAAGCTCCTGTCGGCTGTATCGCTCCGTCAGCGTCAGTAGTACCGGCTTCGTCTCGGCCTTGCCGATGATTAGATCCATCTCCCAGTGTCCGCGCTCAGAGCGCTGTCCTATGTATGCGGGCCGGTTCTCTATGCTGGGTAGCTTCGGGTGTGAGATGCGTTTTTCGGTCTCGTCCTTCTTCTGCTTCTTCCTGCGCTTGTCCCACAGGTGCTTGTTGGTCAGGGTCAGGAATACGCGCTTGTCAATGTAGCTGTATAGGGTACTGACGCAGATTCTGGTTTGAAAGTTGTACCGCCTTGCCGCCGCCAGAGCTGCCGCAGGGGAGTACCTGTCCACGATGATTTTATGCTCGATATAGGCTGCAAAGGTATGGTCGCTGCCGATCTTCAACGGCCTACCCTTGGCAGTTTGGTTGCAGCGGTGTATCTGTTGCCCTTTCTGTGCGGAGTAGCGTTTCTCGTCCCAGAAGTCGCAGGTATGCATATAGCTTCCCCGCCGAAGCTCGTAGTAGATCGTCCTCTCACAAAAGCCCAGCTGGCGGGCGATCTCCCGCACGGGTATCTTGTTCCGCCGCATGGCCTCCAGCTGGTGGCGCTCCTGCTCCGTCATGTAGTGCTGCTTTCTCATCTCTCGTTCCTCCTCAATAAGCGTTGTTGGAGTATCGTTATTGTACCACGTTTCCCATAGTGGGTGGTGGTGTGAGCACGGCGCGAGTTCGCGCCGTGTTGGTTACCGATCCCGCAGCGATAAAAGCCCCGTCAAGGAGTCCGTGGAATAAATCCAGTGCGCACACTGGTTTTATGCCGCGAAAGCTCCTTTACAGGGCTTTTTCGGTGTGATATAAATCGCTTCCCCTCTTATTGAGGTTTGATATTTTTTGTCAATACTGCAAATTCATCTTGACATTTGCCCACGCACTGTCATTTTGCGGGCTTTTGGCGCTTCCCACACACCGGATATCTCCATGATCGCTCCGGTTTGGCGTCTATCTGAGGACAGGCGCGCATAGACTGTGGCGAAAAGGAGGTGCATCTCGATGCCGCAGCGCTCATCCGCCCGCCGTACTGCCTACCGCGCCCGCATTCGTGCCGCCGCCCGGTGCAGAGCCCCTGCTGCGCCGCGCCGCCGCGCCGCACCGAGGGCGGCAAATGGAAAGCCGCCGTCCGCACGGGACAGGCGCCGCATGCTCCAGCTTCTGTGCAGCGGCGCGGTGCTGGTGGTGGCCATCGCCGTCAAGCTCCTGATGCCCGATGTGCTGGCGGAATACCGTACCCGTTTGCTGACGCTGCTGGGGACGGACACCGATTTTGTGGAGGTGTTCTCAGCGGCAGGCCGCGCCTTTTCATCGGAGGGTACCATCGGCGGGGCGCTGAACGACGCCTACACCGCTGTGTTTGGCCCCTCCGTTCCCTCGGAGGCACCTGCCAAGACGGCGGTGGTGTATACTCCCGACGCCCAGCCCGCCAACACCGAGCTGCTCCAGCAGGTGCTGGGGTTCCCCTATGCCACGCCGGTGGCGGGACAGCTCTCCTCCGGCTTTGGACTGCGTACCGATCCGCTGGAGGGGGGACGCCGCTTCCATTACGGGCTGGACATCGCCGCGGAGGAGGGCGCGGTGGTGTCCAGCTTCGCCGACGGGACGGTGATGGCGGTGGGGGAGAGCAGCGAGTTGGGGCGCTACGTCACCGTGTCCCACCCCAACGGCTACGCCACGCTGTATGCCCACTGTACCCGCATCACTGCCTCCTCCGGGCAGCAGGTGTCCTGCGGCGACCCCATCGCGGAGGTGGGGGAGACCGGCCGGGCCACGGGCAATCACCTCCATTTCGAGCTGCATCACGGCAGCACCTACCTAAACCCCATATACTATGTGGCGTTCTGCTGACGTTTCCGTCCGGGTCATGCCCTCCGCGCTGCTGACACCGGCGGCTTTTCTGCTGCTTACGGACACGCCTGCGCTGCTGGCGGCGCTGCTGCTGGCCGCCTTGCTCCACGAACTGGCACACTACGCCGTGCTGCGGCTTTTCGGCATCCGTACCGCCCGCTTCACCGTCACGGGGCTGGGCGCGACGCTCTGCGTACCGGAGCTGCACCGCCTGTCCTACGGCGCGGAGCTGCTCAGCGCCGCCGCAGGGCCGCTGCTAAACCTGCTCCTATGGGTGGTACTGAGCTTGATTGGGCGGGACGGGCTGACCCTGTTCGCCGGAGCGCAGATGGTGCTGGGCGTTCTGAATCTGCTGCCCGTCCGTCCCATGGACGGCGGGCGTATTCTCTGGCTGGCGGCGGCCTATCTGACGGAGCCGTATACCGCCGACCGTGTTGCCGCCGCCGTAGGACTGGCGGTGTCCTCGGCACTGTTCCTGCTGTGCCTCTGGCTGGTGCTGACCACCGGGAACGGCGTGTTTTTGCTGCTGGGCGCCCTGTGGCTGGTGTACCGCAGTCTGCCCGCGGAACTTTTTTTGCCCAGCCGCCTTGCCAAAACACAGAAAAGCAGGTAAAATGAACTGTTACTGAAATACACCGCAAGGAGAATGACTGTGGATAAACGATTAGAACGCATCCTGCCCCGCGTGCAGAAGCCCGCACGCTATGTGGGCGGCGAATATAACGCCGTACTGAAGGACAAGGCACAGGTAGATACCCGCATCGCCTTCTGTTTCCCGGACACCTACGAGATCGGTATGTCCAATTTGGGCATGCGTATCCTGTACGGCGTCATGAATGGGATGGACGGCGTCTGGTGTGAGCGTGTGTTTGCCCCGTGGGGCGACATGGAGGAGGAGATGCGCAAGGCGGATATGCCCCTTTTTGCGCTGGAATCCGGCGACCCCATTACCGACTTCGACATCGTGGCCTTTTCCGTGGGCTACGAGATGGCATTTCCCGCCATCCTGAATATGCTGGATCTGGCCGGCATCCCCCTTCACGCCGCGGAACGCACCGGCCTTTCGCCGCTGGTCATCGCCGGCGGCACCGCCATGTACAACGCCGAGCCTATGGCGGACTTCATCGACCTTGTCAGTCTGGGCGAGGGCGAGGATCTGACCGTGGAGCTGGTGGAGCTGTACCGCACCGCCCGGCGGGAGGGGTGGAGCAAGCAGCAGCTGCTTCGCGCCGCCGCCAAGCTGGACGGCGTTTACGTCCCCAGCCTGTACGACGTGACATACCACGACGACGGCACCGTGGCGGCCATCTCGCCGCTGGACGGCGCGCCCGCCAAGGTGACCAAGCGCATCGTCCACGATATGGACAAGTCCTATTTCCCGGTAAAGACCATCGTTCCCAGCACGGAGATCGTGCAGGACCGCGTGACGCTGGAGCTGTTCCGCGGCTGCATCCGGGGCTGCCGGTTCTGCCAGGCGGGCTACGTCTACCGCCCGGTGCGCAACCGCAGCCGCGACCTGTGCGCCGATTACTGCGTCCGCTCCTGCGATGACACCGGCTATCAGGAGGTGACGCTGTCCAGCCTGTCCACCAGCGATTACCCGCCCCTGACCGGCCTGTGCGACCAGCTGGAGCCGTTCTGCGACCAGCGCCATGTCAGCCTGTCCCTGCCGTCCCTGCGGGCGGACAACTTCTCCATGGAGCTGATGCAGCGTCTGGCCAAGGGCCGTAAGACCGGCCTGACCTTCGCGCCGGAGGCCGGCACCCAGCGGCTGCGGGACGTGATCAACAAGAACGTGACGCTGGACGACCTGCTGCAAAGCTGCCGCACCGCCTTTGCCGGCGGGTACAGCGCCGTGAAGCTGTACTTCATGCTGGGTCTGCCCACGGAGACGGACGAGGATGTGCTGGGCATTGCCGACGTGGCCGCCCGGGTCATGCACGCATGGCGGGAGAGCGCTCAGAACAAACAGCGTGGCGTCCGCATCACCGTATCCACCAGCTGGTTTGTCCCCAAGCCCCACACCGCCTTTCAGTGGGAGCCCCAGATCTCCAAGGAGGAGTACGAGCGCCGTGTGGCGCTGCTGCGGGAGGCCATCAAGACGAAGACCGTCACCTACAACTGGCACGACTCTGACACCAGCTTTCTGGAGGCGGTGCTGGCGCGCGGCGACCGCCGCATGGGAAAGGTACTGGAAACAGCGTGGCGTAAAGGTGCAAAGCTTGACGCCTGGGAGGAGTATTTCTCCCTGAACCGGTGGCTGGAGGCATTTGACGAATGCGGCCTCGATCCCCATTTCTATGCCAACCGCACCCGCGCAGAGGACGAGCTGATGCCGTGGAGCATGATCTCCTCCGGCGTCACGGAGCAGTACCTGCTGCGGGAGCGCCATCGGGCGTATGAGTCTGTGACCACGCCGGACTGCCGCACCCACTGCAACGGCTGCGGCGCCAATCTGCTGGTAGGAGGGAAATGCGATGTCTAAGCTGCGGCTGCTGTTTGTCAAGGAGGCGCAGGCCTCCTATATCTCCCATCTCGACCTGCTGCGCACGTTCCAGCGTGCCTTTCCCCGGACAGAGCTGGACATCAAGCACTCGCAGGGCTATCATCCCCATCCCATCATCTCCATCGTCCTGCCGCTGCCGGTGGGACAGTCCAGCGACTGCGAGCTGCTGGATTTCGAGGTGACGCAGGATACCGACGGCCGCGGCATCGCGGAGAAGCTAAACGCCGGTATGCCCAGCGGCCTGCGGGTGCTGGACTGCTATCCCGCCGCCCGGCCCGTCCGGGAGCTGACGTACCTCCGGGCAGATGTGACGCTGGAATATGACAATGGTGTGCCGGAAAACGCCGCCGCCCGTCTGACAGAGCTGCTGGGGCGTCAGGAGCTGATCATCCAGAAGCGCACCAAGCGCAAGGAGCTGGCGGACGTAGATATCGCACCGATGATAAAGGATTTCTCCTTTACAGAGACGGAGGGGGCCGTTGCCGGCACGGTGACGGTGCTGGCGCAGAATCCCGGCTTGAATCCACAGCTGCTGGAAAAGGCGGTGGCGCGGTATCTGCCCGATCTGACGCCGGACTTCCTGCGGGTGCGCCGCCGCGCCGTGCTGGACGCCGAGGGACGGGATTTCCGGTAAAAACCCGCCGCTCGCCGCGTCGGGGAGCGAACGCAAGCAAAAATGCGGAAAAAATGTAAAGAAAGCTCTTGCATTTCCTGAATTTCTATGATATCCTATCATGGCGTAAAAAGGGCGGTCCTCTGTCGCCGGCGCTCCGAGGAAGCGAGCACCGCATACATGGCGGCATGAACACCTATATTATTAGGAGGAAAAATCCATGGATCTCATCAAGGCTCTGAACGAGAAGCAGCTGAAGGAAGTGCCTCAGGTACTGGTGGGCGATACCGTCCGCGTACACGTGAAGGTCAAGGAAGGCGCCCGCGAGCGTATCCAGGTCTTCGAGGGCACTGTCATCGCCAAGAAGCACGGCGGTATCGAGGAGACCATCACCGTCCGCCGCCTGTCCTACGGCGTCGGCGTGGAGAAGGTGTTCCCCGTTCACTCTCCTTCCATCGAGAAGATCGAGACTGTGCGCCACGGTTATGTCCGCCGCGCCAAGCTGTACTACCTGCGTGACCGCGTTGGTAAGGCAGCCAAGGTCCGCGAGAAGCTGTAAGCGATCACCGAGATCGAAAAAGCGCCCACATCCGTGGGCGCTTTTTGCCGTCTTTTTCCCGTTTGCAACAGGGGAAAAAGTATGGTATACTGCTGTGAAACGCAGAATGCACCACAAAGTCGGAGGGGCGTATATCCGGTTGGGTGCAGGAGAGATACGCAACAATTTACCGGAGGAGGTGTGCGCCGTGCAGATCGAAGGACTGAGCTGGTTTCCCGGCCACATGACAAAAACAAAACGGATGATCGCCGCTGAGATCGGCCACATGGACGCAGTCTGCGAGATCGTGGACGCCCGCATCCCCCAGTCCAGCCGCAACCCGGACGTGGACGAGCTGACGGCGGGGAAGCCCCGGATGATCGTGCTGAACCGGGTGGATCAGGCAGATCCCGCCGAGACGAAGAAATGGGCGGCGGCCTTCCGGGCGCAGGGCTATGCGGTGCTGGAGGCCAACGCCAAGGGCGGCGCGGGCACGGAAAAATTTGCCGCCGCCGTCCGGGAGCTGCTGAAGGAGAAGCTGACGGCCTACGCCGAGAAGGGGCAGGTGGGCCGCACCATCCGCGTGATGGTGCTGGGCATCCCCAACGTGGGAAAATCCACGTTCATCAACAAGGTGGCCAAGCGAAAGACCGCCAGAGCCGAGGATCGTCCCGGCGTGACCCGCTCCAAGCAGTGGGTGCCGGTGGACGCCACGCTGGAACTGCTGGATACCCCCGGCATCCTGTGGCCTAAGTTCGACGATACCGAGGTTGGCAAGCGCCTTGCCTTTACAGGCGCGATCAAGGACGACGTGCTGGATATCGAGGAACTGGCCTGCTATCTGATGGATTATCTGGCCTTGCACTACGCCGATGTGCTGCGGGAGCGGTACAAGATCGACGTGGAGGAGGGGGACAGCGGCTACGACCTGCTGGAAAAGGCGGGGCGGAAGCGGGGCTTCCTCATGCGGGGGGCGCAGGTGGACACCGAGCGCATGGCCCGCATCCTGCTGGATGAGTTCCGGGGCGGCAAGCTGGGACGCTTTACACTGGAGACGGCGGAGGACTGCGGAAAATGAGAGAGAAGCCGGAGCTGTGGACATACGAACGGCAGGCGGCGGCCGAGGGCTTCGCGGCGGTATGCGGCGTGGACGAGGCCGGCGCCGGACCGCTGATGGGGCCGGTGTACGCGGCGGCGGTGATCCTGCCGGAAGGCTGCGACCTGCCGGAGCTGAACGACTCCAAAAAGCTGACGGAGAAAAAGCGCGAAAGGCTGTTCCCGCTGATACAGGAGCGGGCCATTGCGTGGTCGGTGGCACGGGTGGAGGCGTCGGAGATCGACGAGACGGACATCCTCAGCGCCCGGATGAGGGCCATGCAGCTGGCCATAGACGGCCTGTCCGTGACGCCGGACCTGGCGCTCATCGACGGCAACCGTGACAGGGGACACAGCGCCGCCATCACCACGGCGCACCGGTGCATCGTGGGCGGCGACGGGATATCCGCGTCCATCGCGGCGGCGTCGGTGCTGGCCAAGGTCAGCCGTGACCGCTATGTGACGGAGGTACTGGACAAGGCGTACCCCCAGTACCGGTTCGCCCAGCACAAGGGCTACGGCACCAAGCTGCACTATGAGATGCTGGACAAGTACGGCCCCTGCCCGGAGCATCGGAAGAGCTTCCTGAAAAAGTGGGAGGCAAAGCGATGAGCGGGGCGCGGTCTGCACCGGAAAAGGGCGGACGAGCCGAGGGCACGTGGGGCGAGGCGCTGGCGGCGGATTACCTGCGGCAGCGGGGTTACCGGCTGGCGGCTCACAGCTACCAATGCCGGTTCGGGGAGATCGACCTCATCGCGTGGGATGGGGATATCCTGTGCTTTGTGGAGGTCAAGACCCGCACCAATACGGACATGGCGCTGCCCCGGGAGTATGTGACGCCCGCCAAGCAGCGGCGGCTGAAAAAGACGGCGCTGTGCTATCTGCAAGAAAAAGCGCTGGACTGTCCGGCGCGGTTCGACGTGGCGGAGGTCTACGCGGACAGTCCGTACAGCCGGGAGAATGCCCGCATAGAATATCTGGAAAACGCCTTTGAATAGGGGAGTGACAGCATGGCAATACCATATTTTGACGCGCACTGCGATACCATCTGGCGCTGCATGGTGACAGAACCGGTGGCGGACTACGGCGAGACGGAGGCGGAGCAGCGCGCCTACTTTCAGGCAGGCGGCAGCCTGCGGAAAAACGGCGGTCACATTGATCTGGAGCGGGGCAGAGGCTTTGCCGGGCGCGGGCAGTTCTTCGCCCTGTACGACGATGTGAAAAGCCTGCCGCCGGACACGGCGTGGCAGCGGTGCCGGGAGATGCACGACTGGTTTCTGCGGGAGCTGGCGGACAATGAGGACATGGTCGTACTGTGCCGTACCGGAGACGAGGCCAACGCAGCGGTGCGCAGCGGGAGGACGGCGGCGTTCCTCAGCGTGGAGGGTGCCGACCTGCTGGACTGTAAAGTGGAAAACCTGTACACCACGGCAGGCTGGGGCGTACGCCTTCTGAACCCGGTGTGGAACAACGCCAACGCCCTCAGCGGCAGCTGCGCCGAAGACCCGGACCGGGGTCTTTCGGCACAGGGCAGGGACTTCGTCCGGGAGATGGAACGTCTGGGCGTCTACGCCGACGTGTCCCATCTCTCCGACCCCGGCTTCTGGGAGCTGTTCCGCATGACGGAGCGGCCCATTGTGGCGTCCCACTCCAATGCGCGGGCGCTGTGTCCCCACCGGCGGAACCTGACCGACGATATGTTCCGCGCCATCCGGGATACCGGCGGCGTGGTGGGCATCAACCTGTACCGGGACTTTGTGGGCGGTACGTCCATGGACGCGCTGGTGGCGCATATCGAGCATTTTCTGGCGCTGGACGGGGAGAAGACCCTGTGCATCGGCGGTGATCTGGACGGCTGCGAGGCGCTGGCGGCGGGAATGCAGGGGGTAGAGGACATACCGCATCTGTACGAGGCGCTGGAGAAGCGGGGGTACGAGAAGTCCCTGCTGGAGGACATATTCTGGAACAATCTGTGCAGGCTGCTGTGAGACGGCGGCCGGAGAAAGGAGGGACGCCATGGCGCTGTACGCCATCGGGGATCTGCATCTGTCGCTGAACAGCGACAAGCCCATGGATATCTTCGGCGAGAAGTGGCACGGGTATGTGGATAAGATCAAGGCGGGCTTTGCACCGCTGGGGGACGACGACGTGACCGTGCTGTGCGGCGACCTGAGCTGGGGCATGAGCCTGGAGGAGTCGCTGGCGGACTTTCAGTTCATCCACGCTTTGCCGGGGAAGAAGATCCTGATGAAGGGCAACCACGACTACTGGTGGAACACCGCGTCCAAGATGCAGCGGTTTTTTGACCAGCACGGGCTGGACTCCTTTGAGATCCTGCACAACAACTGCCTGTTCTACGGGGACAAGGCGCTGTGCGGCACGCGGGGCTGGTTCTACGAGCTGGACAACGAGGGCACCCACAACGGCAAGATGCTGGCCCGGGAGGCCGGACGGCTGGAGACGTCCCTGCAGGCGGCGGGGGAGCGGGAGAAGCTGTGCTTCCTCCACTATCCGCCGCTGTATCAGGGGTATGAGTGTCCGGAGATCCTGCGGCTTTTGCAGCGCTACGGCGTAAAGCAGTGCTTTTACGGGCATCTCCACGGCGCCAGTCACAAGCGGGCGTTGGAGGGAATGCACAACGGCACCGAGTTTTCGCTGGTGGCGGGCGACTGGCTGGATTTCGTCCCTAAAAAAATTTGTGAATAAGAGAAAAAACAGTGGAAATTCCCATTCTTTTCTGTTATCATATTAAATTGCATTGGTTTTGCTATGAATACGGACCGGTGCGGAACGGAGGAATAAACAAATGACTGTGAAAAGCTGTGAAAAACTGGAGAAGAGCAGAGTCGCTCTGACCATCGAGGCGAGCGCCGAGGAGTTCGAGGCTGCCGTCAACAAGGCGTATCTGAAGATGCGCGGTAAGATCAACGTACCCGGCTTCCGTGTTGGCAAGGCCCCCCGCAAGATCATCGAGAAGATGTACGGCGAGGAGGTCTTCTATGAGGAGGCTGTCAATATCATTCTGCCCGACGCCTATGAGGACGCGGTGAAGGAGCAGAAGCTGGACGTGGTGGGCTATCCCGAGGTGGAGCTGGAGTCCTGCACCAAGGACGGCGTGGTGTTCAAGTGCACCGTGGCCGTGTATCCCGAGGTGAAGCTGGGCCAGTACAAGGGTCTGGAGGCGCCTAAGGCCGAGGTCAAGGTGGCGGCCGCCGACGTCAACGCCCGCCTGAAGGAGATGGCGGACCGCAACAGCCGTCTGGTGTCTGTGGAGCGCGCCGTCAAGAAGGGCGACACCGCCGACATCGACTTTGAGGGCTTCGACAACGGCGTGGCCTTCGACGGCGGCAAGGGCGAGAACTTCGATCTGGAGATCGGCTCCGGCAGCTTCGTTCCCGGCTTTGAGGAGCAGCTCATCGGCATGAAGGCCGGCGAGGAGAAGGACATCGACATCACCTTCCCCGAGAACTACGCTCCCGAGCTGGCCGGCAAGCCCGTGGTCTTCCATGTGAAGGTCAACGAGGTCAAGGTCAAGGAGGTCCCCGCCATTGACGACGAGTTCGCCAAGGATGTGTCCGAGTTCGACACGCTGAAGGAGCTGAAGGCCGACATCAAGAAGAAGATGACCGCCGAGCGCACCGAGGCTGCCCAGCGCGCCTTTGAGGATGTGCTGATGGCCAAGGTCGCCGAGGGCGTGGAGGCCGAGATCCCCCACGAGATGGTGGAGCTGCAGGCCGAGCGCATGATGGAGCAGTTCAAGCAGCAGCTGGCCGCACAGGGTATCCCCTTCGACCAGTATCTGCAGATGACCGGTACCACTGAGGCCGATTTCCGCAAGCAGGCTGACGGCCCCGCCGCCGAGCAGGTGAAGATGGATCTGGCTGTGGAGGCCATCGTCAAGGCCGAGGGTCTGGAGGCCACCGACGAGGACGTGGAGAACGAGCTGAAGAACGTGGCCGAGAAGTACGGCATGGATCTGGAGACCGTGAAGAAGTACCTGCGTCCCGAGGATGTGAAGGAGCAGGTCATCCGCGAGAAGGCCGTGAAGGTCGTGGCGGACAGCGCCGTGGCTGTGGCGCCCGCCGAGGAGAAGGCCGAGCTGGAGGCCGAGGGCGAGGTCGTGGAGAAGAAGCCCGCCAAGAAGCCCGCCGCCAAGAAGACCGCAAAGAAGGACGCGGAAAAAGACGCAGAATAAGAGAGAGCGCTTTTGAAAATCATATGCGGGTGGGTATAATCTGGTAGCTATCTTTTACAGGAGGTTTATTTTATGAGCTTAGTTCCCTATGTTGTGGAGCAGACCAACCGCGGCGAGCGGTCCTACGATATCTTTTCCCGTCTGCTCAACGACCGTATCGTATTCCTGGGCGAAGAAGTGAACGATACCACCGCCAGTCTGGTCGTGGCGCAGCTGCTGTATCTGGAGGCGCAGGATCCCGATAAGGACATCCAGATGTACATCAACAGTCCCGGAGGCAGCGTGACCGCGGGCATGGCTATCTATGACACCATGCAGTATATCAAGTGCGACGTGTCCACCATCTGCATCGGCATGGCCGCCAGCATGGGCGCGTTCCTGCTGTCCTCCGGCACCAAGGGCAAGCGCATTGCGCTGCCCAACGCCGAGATCATGATCCACCAGCCCTCCGCAGGTACGCAGGGCAAGGTGACGGACATGGAGATCGACGTGGAGCACTTCCTGAAGATCAAGCAGCGGCTGAACAAGATCCTGTCCGAGAACACCGGCAAGCCGGTGGAGCAGGTGAAGGCCGACTCCGAGCGGGATCGCTGGATGATCGCCGAGGAAGCGCGGGAGTACGGTCTGGTGGATAAGGTCATTTATAAGAGGTAACGGCATGGCGGATGAGAGAAAGTCCCTGCGCTGCTCGTTCTGCGGCAAGGCGGAGGGACAGGTACACCGGATGATCCAGGGGCCGGGCGTGCGGATCTGCGACGAATGCGTGCAGCTCTGTATGTCCATTCTGGACGACGGATACAGTGCGGCGATCAGCGAGGGCTTCGACAGTGTGGAGGACCTCCCGACGCCCCAGCAGATCAAAGAGGTGCTGGATCAGTACGTCATCGGACAGGAGGGGGCGAAGATCGCCCTGTCTGTGTCCGTGTACAACCACTATAAGCGCATCTACTTCGGCGGCAGCGAGGATGTGGAGCTGCAAAAGAGCAACATCCTGATGATCGGGCCTACCGGCTCCGGCAAGACGCTGTTCGCCCAGACGCTGGCGCGGGTGCTGAAGGTACCCTTCGCCATCGCCGACGCCACCACGCTGACAGAGGCCGGCTATGTGGGTGACGACGTGGAGAACATCCTGCTGCGGCTTTTGCAGGCGGCGGATTTCGACGTGGAGCTGGCGGAACGGGGCATCATCTATGTGGATGAGATCGACAAGATCGCCCGCAAGAGCGAGAACACCTCCATCACCCGGGATGTGTCCGGCGAGGGCGTGCAGCAGGCGCTGCTGAAGATCCTGGAGGGTACCGTGGCCAACGTGCCGCCCCAGGGCGGGCGGAAGCACCCCCACCAGGAGTTCATCCAGATCGACACCAGCAACATCCTGTTTATCTGCGGCGGCGCCTTCGACGGTCTGGAGAAGATCGTGGAGAAGCGCGTGGGCAAGCAGGGTATCGGCTTTGAGAACGCGGTGCAGAGCAAGGCGGATAAAATGGGTACCAGCCAGCTTTTGAAGCAGGTGCAGCCCCACGATCTGCTGAAGTTCGGCATCATCCCCGAGCTGGTGGGCCGTCTGCCGGTGATCTCACCGCTGGAGGCCCTGACCCGGGAGGATCTGGTGCGCATCCTGACCGAGCCGAAGAATGCGCTGGTCAAGCAGTACAAGGCGCTGCTGGCCTACGACGGCGTGGAGCTGGTCTTTGAGCAGACGGCGCTGGAGGCGGTGGCGGACAAGGCCATCGAGCGCAATATCGGCGCCCGCGGACTGCGGGCGGTGATGGAGGGTATGCTGACAAAGGTGATGTACGACATCCCCTCCGACCCCACCATCACGAAGGTGACCATCACGGCGGACTGCGTCAACAACGGCGCGGAGCCGGTGGTGGAGCGCGACCCGGAAAAGGTCACGCGCAAGGCAAAACTCAAGACCGGGACGGCGGAAAAACGAACCGCACCGGCCTCTTGACGATCCGGCAAAGAGGAGAGGCGGCAGCTTCTCCTCTTTTTTCTCCAAGAGGAAAGGAGTACATATGGAACGTATCACCATGAATATACCCGTGCTGGCCCTGCGTGGGCTGACGGCCTTCCCCAACCAGACGCTGTCCTTCGATGTGGAGCGGGAGATCTCCATCTACGCGCTGGACAACGCCATGGAGAACGACCGGCGGCTGTTCCTCGTGACGCAGCGGGAGATCTCTACCGCTGAGCCGATGGAGGACGACCTGTACAGTGTAGGCACGGTCTGCCATATTTTACAGATCATCAAGACCTCGGACAGCAGTGTCCGGGTCCTCGTGGAGGGCGAGGAGCGCGCCAAACTCCTTCGGCTGTGGCAGGGGAAGCCCTTCCTACAGGCCAATGTGGAGGTGTTGGAGGAGGAATTCCCCGGCAAGATCACAGCCCGGGTGGAGGCCATGCTGCGGCGCACCTACGCCCTGTTCGGCGAGTATAAGGAGCTGGTGCCGCAGCTCAGCGACGACTTTATCGCGGCGGTGCTGGACTGCCGCGACACGGGGCATCTGGCCGACCTCATCGCCCAGAATATCACGCTGCGCCATCAGGATCGCCAGCGTGTGCTGGAGGAACTGCGGCCCAACCGTCGGCTCCAACTGGTAAACGACATTCTGACCCACGAGGTGGATGTGCTGTCGCTGGAGATGCAGATGGAGCAGAAGGTGCGCCAGCGGGTGGCACAGGTGCAGAAGGACATGATCCTGCGGGAGCAGGTGAAGGTCTTGCAGCACGAACTGGGCGACGACGGCGACGAGGAGCTGGCGGAGTACACGGAGAAGATCCAGCGCGCCCATCTGCCCGAGGAGGTACATAAGCGGCTGACAAAAGAGGTGGAGCGGCTGGCCAAGCAGCCCTTCGGCAGCGCGGAGGCCTCCGTCATCCGCAACTATCTGGACGTCTGTCTGGAGATGCCGTGGAACAAGTACACCCGGGAGCGGGCGGATGTGGAGCAGGCGCGGAGGCTGCTGGATCGGGATCACTATGGTCTGGAAACGGTGAAGGAGCGCATTCTGGAGTTCATCGCCGTCCACCAGCTGAACCCTGATGCCAAGGGCAAGATCCTCTGTCTGGTAGGCCCTCCCGGTGTGGGTAAGACCTCCGTGGCCATCTCCGTGGCCAAGGCCATGAACCGGAAGCTGGCGCGGCTCAGTTTGGGCGGCGTCCGGGATGAGGCGGATATCCGCGGCCACCGGAAGACATATATCGGCGCTATGCCCGGCCGCATCATCGAGGCCATCACCCGTGCCGGCGCCATGAACCCCCTGCTGGTGCTGGATGAGATCGACAAGCTTGCCAGTGATATGCGGGGCGACCCGGCCTCGGCTCTGCTGGAGGTGCTGGACAGCGAGCAGAACACCTCCTTCCGCGACCATTTTCTGGAGGTGCCGGTGGATCTGAGCCGTGTGATGTTCATCACCACGGCCAACACCACCTCCACCATCCCCCGGCCGCTGCTGGATCGGATGGAGGTCATCGAGCTGAGCAGCTACACCGATGAGGAGAAGCTGCAGATCGCCAAGACCCATCTGATGCCCAAGCAGCTGAAGGAGCATGGACTGAAGAAAAGCCAGCTGCGCATCAGCGACGACGCCATCCGCGCCGTCATCACCGACTACACGAGAGAGTCCGGCGTCCGGACGCTGGAGCGTCTGCTGGGCAAGCTGTGCCGAAAAGCCGCTATGCGTTTGGTAGAAACGGATGTAAAGCGTGTTGACATTACACCGAAGGATCTGCGGGAGCTGCTGGGTGTGCCGCGTTATCAGGACAATTCCCACAGCAAACAGGATCAGACCGGCGTGGTCAACGGCCTAGCGTGGACGGAGGTGGGCGGCGAGCTGCTGGAGGTGGAGGCCGGCGTTATGGACGGCTCCGGCAAGCTGGAGCTGACCGGCAATCTGGGTACGGTCATGCAGGAATCCGTGAAGGCGGCGTACACCTGCCTGCGCAGCCGTGCGGCGGAGTTGGGCATCCCCAAGGACTTCTATAAGAACAAGGACATCCACGTCCACTTCCCGGAGGGCGCGGTACCCAAGGACGGGCCGTCGGCGGGCATCGCCATCGCTACCGCCATGCTGTCGGCGCTGACCGGCCGCCCGGTGCGCCACGATGTGGCCATGACCGGCGAGGTCACGCTGCGTGGACGGGTGCTGCCCATCGGCGGACTGAAGGAGAAGACCATGGCTGCCAAGCGCAATGGCATCCGCACGGTCATCATCCCCAAGGAGAACGAAAAAGACTTGGAGGAGATCGACCAGACCGTCCGGGCGGCCCTGCGGTTTGTGACGGCGGAGACGGTGGACGCCGTATTTGCCCACGCGCTGGCGCTGCCGAAGAAAGAGGCGGCGGTGGAGCATCTCGCCGCCATAGCCGGTATGGAACGACAGGAGGTGCGCTGTGGCGATCAACTTTAACAAAGCGGAATTTGTACTGTCAGCTGTAAAGGCAAGTACCTTTATCCGTGACGGAAAACCGCAGGTCACGTTTGCCGGACGCAGCAATGTGGGCAAGTCCTCCGTCATCAACCGTCTGCTGGGACGGAAGAACTTCGCCCGGGTGGGCGCCACCCCCGGCAAGACCAATCAGATCAACTATTTCGACATTGACGGGAAGCTCTACTTCACCGACCTGCCGGGCTACGGCTACGCCAAGGTCTCCAAGGAGGAGCGCGACCGGTGGGGACGGCTGATGGAGAGCTACTTCGCTGAGCCAGATCTCATCACGCTGGGGGTGCTCATCGTGGATGCGCGGCACAAGCCCACCGCCGACGACGTGACCATGTGCGACTGGTTCAAGGGTACCGGCTGCCCGGTGATCGTGGTGGCCAACAAGCTGGACAAGCTGAAAAAGAGCGAGATCGAGCCGAACATGGCCCGCATCCGCGAGACGCTGGAGCTGGGCGCGGGCACGCTGCTCATTCCGTTTTCCGCGGAGAAGGGGACGGGTAAAACGGAACTGCTGGCGGCCATCAGCGACGGCTGCGGCAGATAGCAGAAAAGGAAAACCGCCGGTCTGCCTTTGGCAGACCGGCGGTTTTTGCGTGTGTGGCCAGGCGTAAATACCCGCATCTCAGGCGTGATAGTATTTTTTTGCGCAGAACTCCCGCTGGACGGTGACGCGGCCCGTATCGGTGAGCCATGCGGCGAAGTTGGAGAAATTCCGCTCCACCATGCTGAATTTCAGCTCGTTGTGGGTGCGGACATTCTCCCGCTTGCAGAAGGCGGCGATCCAGTCGGAAAAGGTCATGCCGTCGGTGAGGTCGTTCAGCAGCTCCCGCTCCTTGGCATGGATGAAGGCGATATTCTCGTCGATGAGAGCATGGAAGGCAGTGCGGTCCGTCAGCACCTGCTTGTGGGCCACGATATACGCCGGAGCGTCCACGGTGCGCAGGTATTCCTTGTTCTCCAGATCCTTGGCGATGAACATACTGGTGGGCAGCTTGGCGGCGGCGATCTGATCACGGTCAATGAGACAGTCGCCCACGTAGACCACGCCGTCCGGCGTGACGATGCCGATGTGACCGGCGGAGTGGCCGGGCAGCTGCATGATGCCGAAGCGGGCGCCCGCCATGTCCAGATGGTCGTCCTCCGGGCCGATGATGATGTCGGCGGTGAAGCACTCCTCCAAAAAGAGCTGGCGGCTCTTGCCGTAGGTCAGCGCCACGTAGTTGGCGCGGTAGCTGTCGGTGTTGACGGAGATGCCCGCCTCAATGAGCTGGATGGCGGCGGGGCAGCCGCAGCGCTGCTGGAGGTAGCGGACGTTGCCGGTGTGGTCGAAGTGGGCGTGTGAGCAGATGACGCCCCGCAGACACAGCCCGTTGTCGTCAATGAGATGGGTCAGTCCTGCACGATCCAACTTGGCGTAGCCGGTATCGATGAGGACAATGTCCCGGTCGGTGAGAAAGTAGACGGGCAGCAGGGCGGTGGCGCCCTCCGCTACCCATGTGCGGCCGACGATGTGCTTGAGTTCCATGGCGATCCCCTCCGGAAAACAGAGTTTTCCTCATTATACACCACGGCGGGGAAAAAACAAATTTTTTCTTTTTACCCCTATGCAAAGCGGGAGAAATAAGGTAGAATAGCAGGGAGAAAAAATCAGGAGGCAATGCGATGGAGCAGCCAATGTATAAGCGGGTACTCATTAAGATCAGCGGCGAGGCGCTGGCAGGCGACAAGCACGTTGGTCTGGATTTTCAGGTGATGGGCCAGGTGGCTGACGTCATCAAGGAATGCGTGGAAATGGGCGTGCAGGTGGGCATCGTCATCGGCGGCGGCAACTTCTGGCGCGGCGTGAAGGACGGCGAGGGGCATATCGAGCGCACCCGTGCCGACCACATGGGTATGCTGGCCACCGCCATGAACTGCATGGCCATGGCGGATGTGCTGGAGCAGAAGGGCGTGGACGTGCGGGTGCAGACGGCGCTGGAGATCCGGGCCGTGGCGGAGCCGTATATCCGGGCCCGGGCCATCCGTCATCTGGAGAAGGGCCGCGTAGTCATCTTCGGCTGCGGCATCGGCTGTCCGTTCTTCTCCACCGACACCGCGGCGGTGCTGCGTGCGGCGGAGATCGAGGCGGATATCATCCTGCTGGCCAAGAACATCGACGGCGTGTACGACAGCGATCCGGCCAAGAACGCCGCGGCTGTCAAGTTCGACTCCATCACCTACGACGAGGTGCTCAAGCGCCATCTGGCCGTGATGGATTCCACCGCCACCAGCCTGTCCATGGACAACCACATCCCCGTGCTGGTGTTCGCACTGAAGGACCCCAAGAATATCATCCGCGCCCTGCGCGGCGAAAAAATCGGAACGATCGTGAAGGAGGCTTAACCGCTATGTTAAAGGACGAGTACAAGATCTACGAGGAAAAAATGAAGAAGAGCATCGAATCCGTTGTCAACGACTTCGACACCGTGCGTGCCGGTCGTGCCAACGCTTCCGTGCTGAACCGCATCAGCGTGGACTATTACGGCACCCCCACCCCCATCCAGCAGATCGGCTCTATCGGTTCCCCCGATCCCCGCACGCTGGTCATTACGCCGTGGGATGCCTCTGCGCTGAAGGGCATCGAGAAGGCTATCCAGGAGTCCGATCTGGGCATCAATCCCCAGAACGACGGCAAGTGCATCCGTCTGGCCTTTCCGCAGCTGACGGAGGAGCGCCGTAAGGAGCTGGTCAAGCAGATCCACAAGTACACCGAGGCGGGCAAGGTGGCGGTACGCAACATCCGCCGCGACGCGCTGGAGAATTTCAAGAAGCAGCAGAAGGCCTCCGAGATCACCGAGGACGAGATGAAGATCGTGGAGAAGGACCTGCAAAAGCTGACCGACGACAGCTGCAAGGAGCTGGATAAGCTGCTGGAGAACAAGGAAAAGGAACTGATGTCCGTCTGATGGCACTGTTCCGTAAAAGCACGCCCCATACGGCGGGGGAGGTGGACAAAAACCGCCTTCCCCGCCATATCGCTATTATTATGGACGGCAACGGTCGTTGGGCAAAGCAGCGTTCGCTGCCGCGCACTGCCGGCCATAAGGCGGGGGCTGAGGTATTCCGGGATATCGCCACTTACTGCAAGGAACTGGGGGTGGAGTATCTGACGGTATACGCCTTTTCCACGGAGAACTGGAAGCGTCCTGCCGACGAGGTTGCCACCATCATGGGGCTTTTGGAGCGCTATCTGCACGAGGCGCTGGATACCATGGAGAAGGATCATATCCGATTGAAATTTTTCGGCGACCTGTCCGCCATTGCGCCGGAGCTGCAGGCGCTGGCGGCGCAGACCAACGAGCTCAGCGGCCACTACGACGGATTTCAGGCCAACATCTGCCTGAACTACGGCGGCCGGGCGGAGATCCTGCGGGCTGCGCAGCGGTGCGCCGAGGCGGGGGAGGACTGGACAGAGGAGAACTTCGGCAAGTACCTGTACTCTGCGGGCATCCCCGACCCGGAGCTGATCATCCGCCCCAGCGGCGAGCTGCGGCTCAGCAACTTCCTGCTGTGGCAGTGTGCGTACAGCGAATTCTATTTCTGCGACACCCTGTGGCCGGACTTTACACGGGCGGAGCTGGATAAAGCCATCGTGGATTATCAGGGGCGGGATCGCCGGTTCGGCGGCGTGAAGGCATGACAGAAGGAGACAGCATGAAACAGAGAATTTTAGTGGCTGTGGTGGGCGTTCCCGCCCTGTTGGGCGTACTGTGCTTTGCACCGGATTGGGCAACGATGGCCCTTATCATGGCGCTGTGCATCATCGGCAGCCATGAGCTGCTGGCGGCGGTGCTGCCGCCGGAGAAGACCCGGCGCTGGTGGGGACTGGCGGCGGCGCTGTCCGTATTCGTGGTGGCGGACGTCTACTTCCGCAGCGAGCCGTTTGCAGGTACGCCCATGCAGGGGCTGATGCCGTGGCTGACGGCGGCGCAGGCCATCGTGGTATTTATATGCATGGTGCTGGAGTACGGCAAGAAAGAGGAGATGGACTTCACGGTGCTGTGCGCCATCCTGATGGCGGGCGTGGCGATCCCCATGGCGCTCAGCTGTCTGCTGCGGCTGCGGGTGCTGGAGCATGGCGCGGGACTGGTGCTGATCCCGCTGGTGGCGGCGTTCATGAGTGACACCATGGCGCTGTTCGGCGGTATGCTGTTCGGGAAAACCAAGCTGGCGCCGCTGGTCAGCCCCAAGAAGACCCGGGAGGGCGCGGTCAGCGGCCTTGTGGGGGGTATGGCGGGTATGATCCTGTTCCGTATCTTTTTCTTCCTGTGCACGGAGGTGCAGCTCCACATCGGCTGGTGCGTGCTGCTGGGGCTTGTAGGCTCGGTGCTGGGACAGCTGGGAGACCTCAGCTTTTCCTGCATCAAGCGGCAGTACGGTATCAAGGACTACGGGCGGCTGCTGCCGGGACACGGCGGTGTGCTGGACCGGTTTGACAGCGTGATCTTTGCCGCGCCGGTGCTCTGGATGATCGTGGACGCGGTGAAGCTGTATTGAGGAATACATCTATGACAAAGACGATATCCCTGCTGGGCGCCACAGGCTCCATCGGTCGGCAGACGCTGGCTGTGGCGCAGGAGCTGGGACTTTCCGTGGCGGCGCTGACCGCCAACCGGCAGGTAGACCTGCTGGAGCAGCAGGCGCGGCAGTATAAGCCGCGCCTTGCCGTGCTGTATGACCCTGCCGCCGCCAAGGAGCTGCGCAGCCGTCTGCAGGGCACGGGCATCGAGGTGATGGAGGGGCCGGAGGGTCTGATCGCCGCCGCCACGCTGCCCGAGGCGGACACGGTGGTGACGGCGGTGATGGGCAGCGTAGGACTGGCGCCCACGCTGGCGGCCATCCGGGAGAAAAAGCGCATCGCGCTGGCCAATAAGGAGACGCTGGTGTGCGCCGGTGAACTGGTGATGGCGGCGGCACAGGAGGCGGGAGCGGAGATCGTACCCGTGGACTCGGAGCACAGCGCCATTTTCCAGTGCCTGCAAGGCTGCCGGGACCGCCGCGAGATTCGCCGGCTGCTGTTGACCTGCTCGGGAGGGCCGTTCTTCGGCCGCTCCTTCGAGGAGCTGGAGCACATGACGGCGGCAGACGCCCTGAGGCATCCCAACTGGACCATGGGCGCCAAGATCACCATCGACTCGGCCACCCTGATGAACAAGGGGCTGGAAATCATTGAGGCCATGCGGCTGTACGACCTGCCGGTGGAGCAGGTGGAGGCGGTGATCCACCGCCAGAGCATCATCCACTCGCTGGTGGAGTTCCGGGACGGCGCTGTGTTGGCTCAGCTTGGTACGCCGGATATGAAGCTGCCCATCCGGTACGCCCTGACCTACCCCTACCGGGCGGAGACGCCGGATCAGCCGCTGGATCTGCTGACCTGCGGTGCCCTGACGTTCAGCGCCCCGGATATGGAGGCATTTCCCTGCCTGCGTATTGCCCGGCAGTGCGCGGCGGCGGGCGGCACGGCCTGCGCCATCATGAACGGCGCCAATGAGGCGGCGGTGCAGCGGTTTTTGCAGGGGGAGATCGGGTTTAATGATATCCCGCGGCTGGTGGAGCAGGCCCTTTCCAAGGTGCCGGTGATATATCGGCCGAGCCTTGCGGATATACTGGAGGCAGACAGAATGGCGCGTCAGGCCGTTCTGGGATGTGCGGGCGCACAATAAAGGAGTTGCGGCAATGGTATATATCTTAGCGGCCATACTGGTGTTCGGCGTGCTGATCGCCGTCCACGAGCTGGGCCATTTCATGGCGGCCAAGGCCTGCGGCGTGCGGGTCAACGAGTTTTCTATCGGCATGGGGCCTGCCCTGTGGAAGAAGCAGAAGGGGGAGACCCAGTACTCCCTGCGTCTGTTTCCGGTGGGCGGCTTCTGCGCCATGGAGGGCGAGGAGGAGGACTCCGACGACCCGGCGGCTCTGAACAATCAGGGCTTCTGGGCGAAGCTCCTCATCTTTGCGGCAGGCGCCGCCATGAATTTTCTGGCGGGGCTGCTCATCATTCTGGCACTGTACGCCGGGGCGCAGGCCTTCTATGAGCCGGTGGTCGTCGGCTTTGCCGACGGCTGCCCGCTGGAGAGCGCCGAGGGCTTGCAGACCGGCGACCGTATCCTGCGCATCGACGGGGAGCGGGTGTATGTATACAGCGACATCAGTCTGCTGCTGGGTCTGAACAAGACCGGTGTCTTTGATCTGGTGGTGGAGCGCTCCGGCGAGAAGGTCACCCTTCGCCAGCTTCCCATGGAGCCGCGGACATACACCGACCAGAACGGCAAGCCCTACACGGGCTACGGCCTGTACTTCGGGACGGCGGAGGCCACGCTGGGGCGAAAGCTGTCCTACACATGGAACAACGCGGTGGACTTCGTGCGTCTGGTGCGTCTGAGCCTGAAGATGCTGGTCACCGGCGAGGCGGGCCTGCGGGATCTCAGCGGCCCGGTGGGCATCGTGTCCACCATGACCGAGGTGGGCGAGCAGTCCGGCAGCACCCGTGCTGCGGTGGAGAATATCGCCTATCTGGCGGCGCTCATCGCCGTGAACCTGGCGGTGATGAACCTGCTGCCCCTGCCGGCGCTGGACGGCGGCAAGATCTTCTTTCTGGTCATCAACGCCATCGGTCTGGCGCTGTTCAAAAAGCAGATCCCGGCGAAATACGAGAACTACATCCACTTTGCGGGACTGGTGCTGCTGTTGGCACTGATGGCGGTCATCACGTTCAGCGACGTGTGGAAGCTGATACACTGAGGGGGATACGATGAGCAAGCAGATCATGGTAGGCGGCGTGGCCATAGGCGGCGGCGCACCGGTGAGCATCCAGTCCATGTGCAATACCGCCACGGAGAATGTGGAGGCCACGGTGCAGCAGATACTCCGGCTGGAGCAGGCGGGGTGCGAGATCATCCGCGTGGCGGTCCCCACGGAGGAGGCAGCGCGGGCCATCCCGGCCATCAAGGCGCGCATCCACATCCCGCTGGTGGCGGATATCCATTTCGACTATAAGCTGGCGCTGCTGTGCGCCGAGGGCGGCATCGACAAGATCCGCATCAACCCCGGCAACATCGGCAGCAGGGAGCGGGTGCGGGCCGTGGCGGACGCCTGCCGGGAGCGGGGTATCCCCATCCGCATCGGCGTCAACGGCGGGTCACTGGAAAAAGACCTGCTGGCCAAGTACGGCGGCGTCACGGCGCAGGCACTGGTGGACAGCGCCATGGGTCATGTCCGGCTGCTGAACGACTGCGGCTTCGACGATATCTGCATCTCCGTGAAATGCTCCCGCGTGCCGGTGAATATGACGGCCTATCAGATGCTCCAGGAGCAGACGGACTATCCGCTGCATCTGGGCGTGACGGAGGCGGGTACGCCGGAGATGGGCGTGCTGAAATCCGCTATCGGCATTGGCGGCCTTCTGTGCATGGGCGTGGGAGATACCCTGCGGGTGAGCCTGACGGCGGACCCGGTGGAGGAGGTCATCGCCGCCAAGCGCATTTTGCAGGTGGCGGGCATCCGCCGCAGCGGGCCGGATCTGATATCCTGCCCCACCTGCGGCCGGACGAAGTACGATATGATCCCCATTGCGCGGGAGGTGGAGCGGCGGCTGCATGGCTGTGATAAGCCCATCACCGTGGCGGTGATGGGGTGCGTGGTCAACGGGCCGGGCGAGGCGTCCGGCGCGGACGTGGGCATCGCCGGGGGAATAGGCGAGGGGCTGCTGTTCGCCAAGGGAAAGATCCTGCGGAAGGTGCCGCAGGAGCAGCTGGTGGACGCGCTGTTTGAGGAAATCGACAAGCTATAAGGTGAGAGAATGGCGGAAAAGTTACCGTTTTTTACATTATTTGAGAGCTTTCAGGCGCCGCGTCAGCTGCGCCTGCTGCTGCATGACGCCTATGTGACCGGCGCTGTGCTGGACCGGGAGGCCCGTACCATCGAGGTGCAGGCTGCCAGCGGCGAGGCGATGCCGGACGCGGCGGTGAAGTCACTGGAGCATATGCTGGCGGAGCAGTACGACCTGCGGCGTGTGCAGCTTCACTTCTCCCAGCCGGCGGCCGCCGGCAAGAGCGGCAGCGACCTGCTGTACGGCAAGGAGATCAAGGGCAGGGTCATCCCGGTGTCGGAGCTGAATCTGAAGATGGGCATGGCGGTGGTGGAGGGCCGCGTCTTCGGCATGGAGTGCTATGAAACGCGGCGGCCCGGCCAGTGGTGCCTGAACTTCAACCTGACCGATGAGCACGGCTCTGTGGCCGTGCGGAAATACATGGACGAGAAGGAGGCCAAGGTGCTGGGCGACGCTGTCCGCGACGGTATGTGGCTGCGGGTGCAGGGCAAGCCGGCACTGACCTTTGACGGCAAGGACGTGCAGCTCCAGCCGGTGAGCATCATGCGTGCCTCCCATACCGGGCGGAAGGACACCGCACCGGAGAAGCGTGTGGAGCTGCATCTCCATACCCAGATGAGCACCATGGACGCCCTTACCGATGTGGGCAAGGTAGTGGCACAGGCGGCGGCGTGGGGGCACCCCGCTATCGCCATCACCGACCACGGCACGGTGCAGGCGTTTCCCAAGGCGCGGGACGCAGGCAAGAAGGGGAAGATCAAGATCCTCTACGGCGTGGAGGGGTATTTCGTCAACAATCTGGATGACCGCATCGCTGTCCATGGGCAGCAGGATCAATCGTTTGCCGACGAGATCGTGTGCTTCGATATCGAGACCACCGGCCTGAAGGTGGAGCGGGAGGTCATCACGGAGATCGGCGCGGTGGTGCTGAAAAACGGCGAGATCACCGAGCGGTTCCAGACCTTCGTGAATCCCAACCGCCGCCTGACGCCGGAGATCATCGGCCTGACCGGTATCACCGACGCCATGCTGGCGGACGCGCCCCAGCTGGAGGAGGCACTGACGGCGTTCCTGCAATTTGTGAACGGCCGCCCGCTGGCGGCACACAACGCGGAGTTTGACATCAGCTTTATCCGGGCGGGCTGCCGCAGGGTGGGGCTGGATTTCGACCCCACCTATGTGGACTCCCTGATCCTGGCACAGAACCTGCTGCCGGAGCTGAACAAGTACAAGCTGGATATCGTGGCGGAGCATCTGGATCTGCCAGCCTTCAACCACCACCGCGCCTCCGACGACGCGGCCATGGTGGGATATATGCTCATCCCGTTTTTTGAAAAAATGCAAAAGGAGCTGGGCATCTCCCGCTTGCAGGAGATCAACGGGGAGATGCTGAAGCTGCGGCCCGGCGGCAACAAGACCAAGCGCCGCCCCAAGCATATCATCATTCTGGCGAAGAACAAGCTGGGGTTGAAAAACCTGTACCAGCTGATCTCTGCCAGTAACCTCAAGTATTTCTACCGCAAGCCCATCATCCCCAAGACGGAGCTGGTGCGCCACCGGGAGGGGCTTATCATCGGCTCGGCGTGTGAGGCGGGCGAGCTGTTCCGGGCTGTGGCAGACCACAAGGACTGGGCGGAGCTGAAGCGCATCGCCTCGTTCTACGACTATCTGGAGATCCAGCCCATCTGCAACAATATGTTCATGCTGCGCAACGGCGACGTCCAGTCGGAGGAGGAGCTGCGGGAGTTCAACCGCGTCATCGTCCGGCTGGGCGAGGAGCTGGGAAAGCCCGTCTGTGCCACCGGCGACGTACACTTTCAGGAGCCGGAGGACGAGATCTACCGCCACATTCTGCTGGCAAGCCAGAAGTTTCCCGATGCCGATGCGCCGCTGCCCATCTACTTCAAGACCACCGACGAGATGCTGGCGGAGTTCGCCTATCTGGGGGAGGAGACGGCGCACAAGGTGGTCATTGACGATCCGCGGCGCATCGCCGACCGCATCGAGGAGATCGAGCTGCTGCCGCCGGGACAGCTGTTCCCGCCCCGGCTGGAAAACTCCGAGCAGGAGCTGCACGACATGGTGTGGGACAAGTGCCACGCCCTGTACGGCGACCAGCCGCCCCAGCTCATCATCGACCGGCTGGATGTGGAGCTGAAAAGCATTCTGGGTAAGTACGATGTGGTGTATATGTCCGCCCAGAAGCTGGTGCAGCGCAGTCTGGAAAACGGCTATCTGGTTGGCTCGCGAGGCTCCGTCGGCTCCAGTCTGGTGGCGTATATGTCGGGCATCACGGAGGTGAACTCCCTGCCGCCCCACTACCGCTGCCCCAAGTGCAAGAACACGGAATTCATCACCGACGGCAGCTACGGCTGCGGCGCGGATATGCCGGACAAGGTGTGTCCCGTCTGCGGGGAGAAGTACGTCAAGGACGGCTTTGACATCCCCTTTGAGACGTTCCTCGGCTACGGCGGCGGCAAGGTGCCGGATATCGACCTGAACTTCTCCGGTGAGTATCAGGCCCGCGCCCACCAGCACGCCATCGAGATGTTCGGCAAGACGCAGGTGTTCCGCGCCGGAACCATCGGTACGCTGGCGGAAAAGACCGCCTTCGGCATGGTGAAGAAGTATCTGGAGGAGCGGGGGCAGACAGCGTCCAACGCCGAGATGGATCGGCTGACCCAGGGCTGCGTGGGCGTGCGCCGCACCACGGGACAGCACCCCGGCGGTCTGGTGGTAGTGCCGGACGACATGGACGTGGAGGATTTCACTGCCGTGCAGCACCCCGCCGACGACGCGGGCAGCGACACCATCACCACCCATTTTGAATACCACTGCATGGAGGATAACCTGCTGAAGCTGGATATGCTGGGGCACGATGACCCCACCATGATCAAAATGCTGGAGGATCTCACCGGCGTCAACGCCCGGGCCATCCCGCTGGACGACCCGGACACCATGAGCATCTTCACATCCTCCAAGGTGCTGGGCTTTGAAAACGACGAGATCTTAGGCCCCACCGGCGCCGTGGCCATCCCGGAGTTCAACACCCGCTTTACCCGCGGTATGCTGATGGACACCATGCCCAAGGATTTCAATACGTTGGTGCGACTGTCCGGCTTCTCCCACGGCACGGATGTGTGGCTGGGCAACGCCCGGGAGCTGATCGTCAGCGGTACCGCCTCCGTTCTGGAGACGGTGGGCTGCCGCGACGATATTATGCTGTACCTCATCTCCATGGGCCTTGACCCCAAGATGTCCTTCAAGATCATGGAGGCTGTCCGTAAGGGCAAGGTCAAAAAGGGTGGATTTCAGGAGGGCTGGGAGGAGGCCATGCGGGATCACGAGGTACCGGATTGGTACATCGGGTCGCTGGCCAAGATCGGCTATCTGTTCCCCAAGGCCCACGCCGTGGCGTATGTGATGATGGCGTTCCGCATCGCGTGGTTCAAGGTCCACGAGCCGCTGGCGTTCTACGCCACGTTCTTCTCCATCCGTGCCAAGGCCTTTGACGCAGAGTATTGCTGCGCCGGACTGGACGCGGTGAAGCAGAAGATCAAGGAGATCGAGAACAATAAGGACGCCACCGATGTGGAGCAGAACCTGATGGTCACGCTGGAGGTGTGCTATGAGTTCTACCTGCGGGGCTTCCACTTCGACACCATCGACATCTACAAGTCTGACGCCACCCGCTTTAAGATCACCGAAAACGGCCTGCTGCCGCCCTTTGTCACCGTCCGCGGACTGGGCGAGACGGCGGCGCTGGACACGGTGGAGAAGCGAAAGGGGAAGACCTTCATCTCCGTGGAGGAGTTCGCCAACACCTGCAGCAAGCTGAGTAAGACCCACATCGAGCAGCTCAAGGCGCTGGGCGCCTTCGCCGGTATGGCGGATACCAGTCAGGTGAGCCTGTTCTGAGCATGAAAAACCACCCGTGCGCTTCAAGCGCACGGGTGGTTTTTGGCTACTGTATCTCCTGCTCCAATGCGTCAAATTCCGGCGTGGAGAAAAATTCGCCCAGTGTGATGCCGAGACCGTCGCACAGCAGCTTGATGGTCAGCAGCTTGGGATTCCGACTTTTCCCGTAGAGGATGTTTTTGATGCTGGACGGCGGCAGGGCGCTGACCGTCGCCAGCCTGTTGATGCTCATGCCGCGTTCCTCACAGAGGCGGAGGATGCGATCTCTTACAGCGTCCGTCGTATTCATAGCGGCCTCCTGCGTTTTTTCTCAGGATAGCCGAAAAGCGTTGCAAATATAGGCTATGTGTGCTACTATGTAGGCTATGTATAGTCTATGAGAGGGGAAGAATATGACAGAGTATCGAAAAATGTACGCGATGCTGTGTGCGGCGGTGAGCGCCGCCATAGATGAACTGGAGAATATCCCGTTGGCATGGAGCTGCCGGAGCAGGCTGCAAGCGGCGCTGCTGCAAGCGGAGGAGTTGTACATAGATACGACGCTCGGTGAAGCGGAAACAGAGGAGATATAAAAAATCGCCCCACTGGGGCGATTTTTTATATGTACGAAACGTTACGCTGCTTTTTTCTTCTCGGGGAACTGGATCTGCGCCAGAATGACGGCGGCGAACATGACGACACAGCCGATGTACTCCCGGACACTCATCTGCTGCTTGAGGATGATCGCGCCGGCGATGACGGCGAACACGCTCTCCAGACTGAGCAGGATGGTGACCACGGTGGGGTTGGAGTCCTTCTGTGCCAGAATTTGCAGGGTGTAGCCCACGCCGCAGGAGAAGATACCCATGTACAGCAGGGGAATGACGCAGGAGAGGATCGCCGCCATGTCCACGTCCTCGAAGATGAACATACAGACGGAGGAGATGATGGCGGCGAACAGGAATTGCAGGCAGCTGAGCTTCACACCGTCACAGTAGGCGGTGAAGTGGTCAATAACGAGGATATGTACGGCAAAGCACACGGCACACACGAGGATCAGCAGGTCGCCGGGAGCCAGCGTGAAGCTGCCATTGATGCACAGCAGGTACAGCGCCACCACGGACAGCACCACGGCGATCCAGGTGGGGACGTTTACCTTACGCTTGAAGAACAGACCGAACACGGGCACCAGCACCACATACAGCGCCGTGATGAAGCCCGCCTTACCGGCGTCGGTACCGGCCACCAGACCGGCCTGCTGGAAGTTGGAGGCGATGGACAGCGCCGCACCGCAGCACAGACCGCCGATCCACAATTGGCGGTTGGCGGCCTTCTTTTCCTCGGCGGAGAGGACGGGCTTGTCCTTTTTCACCCCGTCACGGATCAGAATGACCACCAGCAGCGCCAGCACGGCGATGGAATAGCGGGCGGCGTTGAAGGTAAAGGTGCCGATGGCGTCGGCGCACATATCCTGCGCCACGAAAGCAGTACCCCAGATAAACGCGGCCAGAATGGGGAAGACCACCTGCCGCATCTGATTGTGTTTCATAGGTCGAAGTTTCCTTTCTGTCGTTGGCTATTATTTCTCGCGGTCGGGGCCGGTGTGCCAGTGGAATTTCCGCTCCTGCCCCTTGAGCAGACGGCGGATGTTGTCCCGGTGGCACCAGACCACCAGCGCGGCGATGACCGCGCCCAGCACCGTGTACAGCGGGTTATGCCCGCAGAGGAACCAAGTGGAGATGGGCATACTGGCGGCGGCGGACACGGAGCCGAGGGAGACGTATCGCGTCAGCAGCCACAGCGCGGCGAACAGCCCCCACGCGATGAGGGCCACCCGCCAGTTCAGCAGCCACACCAGCGTGCCGCCGGACAGGATGCCCTTGCCGCCCTTGAAGCCGAAGAACACCGGGAACATATGACCCAGCTCGCAGCCGAGGCCGCCCAGCAGGACGCCCAGCTGCCAGTCGCCGAACAGGTGGTTGAACATGGCACCGCCCAGCAGACAGGCCACCACGGTCTTGCCCATGTCGAACAGGATCACGCCCAGGGCGTATTTGGCGCCGTAGGTGCGGTAGAAGTTGGTCAGTCCGGCGTTGCCGCTGCCGTGCTGCCGCACGTCATCGCGGATGACGAAGTGGCTGACCATCACCGAGCCGTTGAGACAGCCCAAAAAATAGCCCAGCAGCAGCAAAATGAGCCATGACAGCAGATAGATGCCCCAAATGCCGTTCAATTCTCATCCTCTCCCTTCTGGCGAATGGTAATGTGGATGGGGGTACCCTCCAATCCGAACACGCTGCGGATCTGGTTCTCCAGATACCGCTGGTAGGAGAAGTGGAACAGCTTCTTGTCGTTGCAGAAGATCACGAAGTGGGGGGGCTTGACGCCTACCTGCGTCATGTAGTAGATCTTCAGGCGGCGGCCCTTGTCCGTGGGGGGCTGCACGCGGGTCTGGGCGTCCGCCAGCACGCTGTTGAGCATACCGGTGGTGATGCGCACGGCGGCCTGATCGTTGACGTAGTTGATCAGCTCAAACAGGCGGTTGACCCGCTGGCCCGTCAGGGCGGAGATGAACAGGATGGGGGCGTAGGGCATATAGCTCAGGTCCCGGCGGATATCCTCCCGCATACGGTCCATGGTCTTGCCGTCCTTCTCAATGAGATCCCACTTGTTCACCACGATGATGCACGCCTTGCCCGCGTCGTGGGCCAGACCCGCCACCTTTGTGTCCTGCTCTGTTACGCCGTCCTGGGCGTCGATGAGGATGAGGCATACGTCGCTGCGCTCAATGGCCATGGTGGCCCGCAGGACGCTGTATTTCTCGATGGTGTCGTCCACCTTGGACTTTTTCCGCATACCGGCGGTGTCAATGAAGTTGTACTTGCCGCAGGAATTTTCAAAGTAGCTGTCGATGGCGTCGCGGGTAGTGCCGGCCACATTGCTGACGATGACCCGCTGCTCGCCCAGGATTTTATTGGTCAGGCTGGACTTGCCCACGTTGGGCTTTCCGATGATGGCCACCTGCACCACGTCGGAGTCCTCCTCCACGCCGTCGTCCGGCGGCAGGTACTGGAAGCAGGCGTCCAGCAGGTCGCCGGTGCCGTGGCCGTGGACGGCGGAGATGGCGACAGGGTCGCCCAGACCCAGATTGTAGAACTCGTAGAAATCCGGGTCGACAGTGCCGGTGGAGTCCATCTTGTTCACCGCCAGCACGATGGGCTTGCGGCTGCGCTGGAGCATACCGGCTACCTCCTGGTCGGAGGCGGTGAGGCCGGTCTTGATATCCGTGACGAAGATGATGACGTCCGCGTTGTCAATGGCGATCTGAGCCTGCTCCCGCATGAAGGCGAGGATCTGATTGTCGGTGTTGGGCTCGATGCCGCCGGTGTCCACCAGACGGAACTTCCGGCCCGCCCACTCGCTCTCGCCGTAGATACGGTCGCGGGTGACGCCGGGGGTATCCTCCACGATGGACAGGCGCTTGCCGATGAGCTTATTGAACAGCATGGACTTGCCCACATTGGGGCGTCCCACAATGGCGATCAAGGGCTTTGCCATATGTTTATACCTCCTTTTCCAGCATGGCGTCCAGCAGGTCGCCGCCGTCGATCCCTACGATCTGTACGGGGCAGTCCAGCTCGTCCGCCAGACGCGCCACGGTGTAGTCGTCCAGAAACACCGTTTCACCGTGACGCAGCATATGCAGCGGCAGCAGCACACGTCCCAGGGACGGTACCCTTTGCAGCTGTGCCGACAGATCCTGTCCTGTCAGCAGACCGGCCACGTCGATGGTGTGGCCGAAGAAATCGTTTTCTACCGCGATGACCTGCCCCTCCAGCTTGGGGAAGTACGCCTTGGCCTGCTCCAGCAGTCCCCGCAGGAACGGGGCGGCGGCGGTGCCGGTGGCGATGGTGAAGGGGGACGGCGCGGCGTCCGGCTCCTCCAGACGCATGGCGGAGAGGAAATCCTGCTCCAGCGAGCGCAGCATCCCCACACCGTTTTCCAGCTGGCGGTAGCCCTCGTAGTAGTCCTCCTGCGGCAGGGGAAGCCCCGCCCGGAGGTACAGCTCGTCGGCACAGAAAAAACGCCGTGTGCCGAAGCGCCGCAGGTTCTCCTGCCCGAACTCCTCGGCAATGGCGATGATGTCCCGCGCGTCCCCGGGGCTGACGGGGCGCAGCTTGGCAAGACCCTGCCGGTACTTGGTGATGCCCACCGGCACCAGCGAGCAGCTGGAGAATTGCCACTCCGTCAGGTCGCGGAGGGTGCGGCGCAGCTGGTCGCCGTCGTTCCAGCCGGGGCAGATGACGATCTGCCCGTTCATGACGATACCCGCCTTGCAGAACGCCTGAATGTAGTCCAGCGACCGCTCGGCATTCTTATTGCCCAGCATGGTGCAGTGGAGCTGGGGGTCGGTGGTGTGAACGGAGACGTTGATGGGGCTGATGTGCAGGTCGATGATGCGCTGGGCCTCCCGCTCCGTCAGGTTCGTCAGGGTGATGTAGTTGCCCAGCAGGAAGCTGAGCCGCGCATCGTCGTCCTTGAAGTACAGGGTGGAGCGCATTCCGGGCGGCATCTGATCCACAAAGCAGAAAATGCAGTGGTTGGCGCAGCAGCGCATCTCGTCCATCAGATAGGTGTCAAAGTTCAGACCCAGATCCTGTCCCTCCGCCTTGCGGATGGTGACGGTACGCACATCGCCCGCTGCTGTTTTCAGCTCCACGCAGGACAGGGGGTCATAGCCGTAAAAGCGGTAATCCAGTACGTCCACAATGGTGTGGCCGTTGATCGTCAGAAGCTGTTCGCCCACCTGTATACCGGCTTTTTCCGCGGGGCTGTGCCGGTCAATGGTGGTGATGATGGTGCTCATAGCTGCATCCTCTCTCATAAAAGGGCATACGCCCACATAATAACCATCCTATTATAACGGATTTTTCCAAGGGACGCAAGCTATTTATCCCGCAAAACAGATACAGTATAACCGGCGTCGGAGCATTTGTAAAACGCATCATTTTGATGCTTGTCATGAAGAAAAGTGCGGGGTATATCTGCTTTGCGGAAGGGACGGAGGCGGTTCGCGCATTGAGGCGGCGTGATCTGCCGCCGGCGGCAAAAAAACAGGAGGGAAGCTGCGCTTCCCTCCTGCGTGGACACATAAGAATTTACTTGTCCGCTGCCACAGACTTGACGACCTTGACTTCGCGGCCGTTGTAGGTACCGCACTCCGGGCACATTCTGTGAGGCAGATGCAGAGCACCGCACTTGGGGCATGCCACCAGAGCGGGAGCTGCCAGCTTCCATACGGAAGAACGTCTCTTATTGCGTCTTTGCTTGGATACTTTTCCCTTAGGGACTGCCATGTTGACACCTCCTTGGTATTAACTGCCTGAGCAGCAATTTATAATGGATTCACTCGTCCTTCTGCAATAGCTGCGCCAGCTTGGCCAGCCGGGGATCCACCGCCTTCTTGCAGCGGCAGTTCTCGCGGTTCAGGTCGGCACCGCAGCCGGGACAAAGTCCCTTGCAGTCCTCAGAGCAGAGAAATTTCGTGTCCATATCGAGGATAAAGGCGTCCCGCGCCAGTTCCGTCACATCCACCTCATCGTCGTCCAGCAGCACGATGTCGTCATCCTCATCGGACTGACGCTCTTCGGCCAGCACACAGGCATAGTCCGTGGATTTCTCCTGATCGAACGCCTGGGCGCAGCGGTCGCAGATGCAGTGGAGCGTGGTGGTGATCTGAAGCTCACACAGCAGCATACCCGCCTGATTCCGCAGCTGGCCGTCCACAACAACCGGTCGCGTTACAGGATAAGTACCGCCGAACTCCAGATCGGAAAGGTCCATCTCAAAATGGATCTCCTGCCGGGAGCCGGGGGTATGCAGCAGCTTGTTAACGTTCAGACGCATAGTACACCTCGCAATGACACGAGTAGTATTATAGCCGAGAGAAAATCCCTTGTCAAACATTTTCTCACAAATATTTTGACTTTTTTCCAAAACCGGATACAATGGACGGAGAACAGGAGGGAGGTACGCCTATGCGGGAGCTGATCATCGGGAAAAATGACGCCGGCGCGCGGCTGGATCGCTTTGTGTCCAAGGCACTGCCGCTGCTGCCGCCGGCACTGCTGCAAAAGTACATCCGCATCAAGCGCATCAAGGTCAACGGCGGCCGCGCCCAGCGGGACCAGCGGCTGACAGAGGGCGACGCGGTGCAGCTCTATATCAACGACGAGTTCTTCGACAAGCCGTCGGAGGAGAATATGTTCCTGACGCTGTTCAAGCCGCAGGTGGACATCGTGTACGAGGACGAGAACCTGCTGCTGGTCAATAAGCGGCCGGGTCTGGTGGTACACGCCGACGAGACGGAGAAGGTGAACACCCTCATCAACCACATTCAGGCGTACCTGTACCAGAAGCGGGAGTGGAACCCCCGGTGGGAGAACGCCTTTGCACCGGCACTGTGCAACCGCATCGACCGCAATACCGGCGGCATGGTCATCGCCGCCAAGAACGCCGAGACGCTGCGGATCATCAACGAGAAGATCCGGCTGCGGGAGATCGACAAGCGGTATCTGTGCATCACTGTGGGGCGTCCCAAGCCGCCGGAGGGCAGGATCGAGTGCTTCCTGCTGAAGGATGAGCAGAAAAAGCAGGTGTCTGTCTACCACAAGCCGGTGCCCGGCGGCAAGACCGCCGTCACGGACTACCGCACACTGGAGACGCGAGGCGAGCTGTCACTGGTGGAGGTGGGACTGGAGACGGGGCGCACCCACCAGATCCGGGCGTCCTTTGCCGATCTGGGCTGTCCGCTGCTGGGGGACGGCAAGTACGGCCGGGGCGATGTGAACCGCCGGTACGGGGAGACGCGGCAGGCGCTGTACGCCTACGAGCTGACCTTCGACCTGCCCACAGACGCGGGACTTCTGAACTACCTGCGGGGGCGGACATTCACGGTGGAAAACGTGCCGTTCCGGGCAAAATATTTCGGCTGAAAACGTCGTGCGGGGCTGTTGACGCGGCTCTGCACGATTTTTTTCTAAAAAACAGGAAAATCCATTGACTTTCCCAGAGCTTTTATATATAGTGTAGCTGCTTTCTTTCGACGGAAAAAGCGGCGCGGGAACAGACGCCGGCGATTTTCGCCGGGGGGAGGTTATTTTATGAGTGAACGGGGGAGGATAAATGTCCAAAGAGTTGATTCGCCTGCGGAACCTCTGCATGGCGTTTGACGACGAGCTGGTTCTCGATAACATCAACCTTTATATCAACGATTCCGAATTCCTCACACTGCTTGGGCCCAGCGGCTGCGGCAAGACCACAACGCTGCGTATCATCGGCGGGTTTACAACGCCCACATCCGGTGATGTGACCTTTGACGGGGTGAGGATCAACGACGTTCCGCCTCACAAACGGCAGATCAACACGGTGTTCCAGAAATATGCGCTGTTCCCGCATCTGGATGTGTTTGAAAACATCGCCTTCGGCCTGCGCATCGCCAAAGTGCCGGAGGAGGAGATACGGCAGCGTGTCACCGAAATGCTGGAGGTGGTCAGCCTGAAGGGCTTTGACCGCCGCCGCATCGACCAGCTGTCCGGCGGCCAGCAGCAGCGGGTGGCCATCGCCCGCGCACTGGTGAACCGTCCGAAGGTACTGCTTCTGGACGAGCCGCTGGGCGCGTTGGATCTGCGTCTGCGCAAGGATATGCAGAACGAACTGAAGCGTATCCAGCAGCAGATGGGCATAACGTTTATATATGTGACCCACGACCAGGAGGAGGCGCTGACCATGTCCGACACCGTGGTGGTGATGGACAAGGGCCGCATCCAGCAGATCGGCACGCCGGAGGACATCTACAACGAGCCGAAGAACGCCTTTGTGGCGGACTTCATCGGCGAGAGCAACATCCTCAACGGCGTCATGGTCCGGGATAAGGTCGTGAAGATGTACGGCAAGGAGTTCCCCTGCGTGGACGTGGGCTTTGCCGAGAACGAGCCGGTGGATGTGGTCATCCGCCCCGAGGATATCGACATCGTCCCCGTGGAGCAGGGCCAGCTCATCGGCACCGTCACCAACGTGACGTTCAAGGGGATGCAGTACGACATCATCGTGGACTTCCGGGGCTTCAAGTGGCTCATCCAGACCACCGACCACTCGCCGGTGGGCGCACGCATCGGCGTGAAGATCGACCCCGACGGCTTCCACATCATGAAAAAGAGTGAATACTCCGGACTGTTCGGCGACTACTCCTCCTATTCCGAGGAGTATGAGGAATTGGCGGACGCCAGCGTGGAGCTGGAAGAGGAGGAGAGCGAGGATGAAGACTAAGCTCTCCCGTTTCGCCGTACCCTATGTGGTATGGATGGCCATTTTTGTGGTGGCCCCCATCGTCATCATGGTCATCTACGCCTTCTCCAACGGGGAGGGCGGCGCCACGCTGGACAACTTCGTGCAGATGGGCGGCTACGCCGCCGTGTTCGGCCGGTCCTTTAAGCTGGCGCTGATCGCCACGGCCATCTGCCTGCTCATCGGCTACCCGGTGGCGTATTTTCTCAGCCGGGAGGGGGCGTCCTTCCAGCGGACGGCCATGGTGCTCATCATGCTGCCCATGTGGATCAACTTCCTGCTGCGGACGTACTCGTGGATGACCATTCTGGAGAACAACGGGCTTTTGAACCAGCTGTTCCAGAAGATCGGGCTTATCGCGCTGTACAACCATCTGACGGGCAGCCAGCTGGAATACTTCACCATGATCGACACGCAGGGTGCCGTGGTGCTGGGCATGGTGTATAACTACCTGCCCTTCATGATCCTGCCCATCTACTCGGTCATCGGCAAGATGGACCGCTCGCTGTTGGAGGCAGCCAGGGATCTGGGCGCCAACTCGGTGACGGTGTTCCGCAAGGTCATTCTGCCCCTGTCGCTGCCGGGTGTGCTGTCCGGCATCACCATGGTGTTCGTCCCGTCAGTGTCCACCTTTGCCATCAGCCGGATGCTGGGCGGCGGTACGGAGCTGCTGCTGGGCGACCTGATCGAGCGGCAGTTTTTGGGCGGCGCGTACAACCCGCAGCTGGGCGCGGCCATCTCGCTGGTGATGATGGTCATCGTGGTCATCTGCATGCTGGTGATGAATCGCTTCGGTGAAGGCGAGGAACAGGCGGTGATGCTGTGAAAAAGAAAAGAGACGTGCGGTTCGGCAGCCGCTTTTTCATGGCGCTGATCGGTATTTTCCTGTATGCACCCATCGTGCTGCTGGTCGTGTTTTCCTTTAATGCAGGAAACAGCAACACCGTGTGGAAGGGTTTCTCCCTGATGTGGTATGCAAAGTTGTTCCAGAACCGTATCATTATGCAGAGCGTATATACCACGCTGCTGGTGAGCCTGCTGGCCACGGTTATCGCCACGGTGGCGGGTACTTTCGCATCCATCGGCTTCCATGCCATGCGCCGCAGGGTCCGCGACCCGCTGATGATGGTGAACAACATTCCCATGATGAACGCCGACATCGTCACCGGCGTCAGCCTGTGCCTGCTGTTCGTGGTGTTCTTCAACGGCTGGGGCGCCTTTGCCGGCTGGGTCAACAGCTGGCAGACCGCCGTGGTGCTGCCGGAGCGGCTGACCATGGGCTTCGGTACCCTGCTCATCGCCCATATCTGCTTCAACATCCCGTATGTCATCCTGTCCGTAGGCCCCAAGCTGCGGCAGATGGACAAGAATCTGGTGGACGCGGCCCAGGATCTGGGCTGTACTTGGATGCAGGCGTTCTGGAAGGTCATCCTGCCGGAGATCAAGCCGGGCATCGTGTCCGGTGCGCTGACGGCCTTCACCATGTCCATCGATGACTTTGTTATCAGTTATTTTACGGCGGGCTCGTCCGTATCCACACTGGCCATGACCATCTACGGCATGGCGAAAAAGCGCGTCAGTCCGCAGATCAACGCCATTTCCGCGCTGCTGTTCGGCACGGTGCTGCTGCTGCTGGTCATCATCAATGTGCGGGAATCCCGCCAGGAGCGCAAGGCCGTGCAGCAGAGGTGAGCAGGAGCTCTGACCATTTTACAACATTCTATTTTAGGAGGATAAAGCATTGAAAAGAATCATCGCGTTTGTGCTGGCGGTCATGATGACCGTGGTGCTGCTGGCCGGCTGCGGCAGCGGCGGTAAGGAGCGGCGTGTTGTCAACGTGTGCAGCTGGGGCGAGTATATCGACGAGTCTCTTATCGGCGAATTTGAGTCCCAAACCGGTATCCATGTCAACTATCAGACGGCGGAGAGCAACGAGACGCTGTACTCCCTGCTCCAGACCGGCGGCGCGGATTTCGACGTGATCGTGCCCTCCGATTACATGATCGGGCGGCTTATCGACGAGGGGATGCTGGCAGAGCTGGATTACAGCGCCATCCCCAACTATGACCTCATCGATCCGCAGTACAAGTCCCTGAGCTTCGACCCGGAGAACAAGTACACCGTGCCCTACACCTGGGGCACCGTGGGTATCATTTACAACACCAAGATGGTGGATGAGCCCATCACCAGCTGGGGGGCTATGTTCGACGAGAAGTACGCCGGACAGGTGCTGATGATCAACAACTCCCGCGACGCGCTGATGGCGGCCCTGTGCTATCTGGGCTACGATATCAACACCACCGACGAGGCCCAGCTCACCGAGGCGTTTGAGCTGGTGAAGAACGCCAAGGACAAGGGCGTCTATCAGGCCTTCGTCATGGATGAGATCTTCGGCAAGATGGAGGGCAGCAATGCGGCTATCTCCATGTACTACGCCGGCGACTATCTGACCATGCTGGAGAACAACGAGGATCTGGCCTTCGTGGTGCCCGAGGAGGGCAGCAACTGGTTCGTGGACGCCATGTGCGTGCTGAAGTCCAGCCAGCATAAGGATGAGGCCATGGAGTGGATCAACTTCATCGCCGGAACGGACGCCAATCTGGCCAATATGGACTACATCTGGTATGCCTCCCCCAACGCCGAGGCGCTGGCGGAGTACCCCGCCTACTACGAGGAGCAGAACGGCGAGGCGCTGGATCAGGAGCTCTACAACATCATGGCGGCACCGGCCGATGTGCTGGAGCGCTGCGAACTCTATGTGAACCTGCCCCAGGAAACACTGAAGTTCTATGATAAGCTGTGGACAAAGCTGGGCGTATAAAGGAGGCAACACTATGATCGAGATCGGCATGACCCATACCGTGGAAAAGACCGTCACCGCTGACATGACCGCCAAGGCCGTGGGCTCCGGCGGGCTGGAGGTGCTGGGTACCCCCTATATGATGGGTCTGATGGAGTGCGCCGCCATGTGGTGCGTGCAGAACGAGCTGCCGGAGGGCAAGGGCACCGTGGGCGTAGACATCGCATCCAGCCATCTGGCGCCTACCCCTGTCGGCATGAAGATCTCCGCCACCGCCGAGGTGACGGGCGTCTCCGCCAACGGCAAGATGATCACCTTCAAGATCACCGCCTCCGATGAGGACGGTCTGATCGGGGAGGGTACCCATACCCGCGCCATCATCGACAACGCCCGCTTCATGCAGAAGTGCAGCGACAAGCTGCACAGGGCCAAATAACAAGCGCACGGAAGAGCCGCCCCATCGGGGCGGCTCTTTTATATATTTATATATTTATATATTGCAGGTATGCTGCGGGTGCGGGCTCTTTTGCGCCCGCCTCTTGCGGCGGGACATCGTATCTGCTACAATATACAGGTTAAGGACACGGGGCGAGACGGCCCGGAAGGGGGGAGAGCATATGCGTGTATTGGCCACCATGGCGCTCTCCTTTGCGGCAGGGCTATTTCTGGTGCTGGTGCTGCCGTGGAGCGGCTGGTATCTGTGGGCGGCGGCAGGCGTTTGCCTGCTGGCGCTGACGCTGTGCCTGTGGGCGCGGCGACGCCGCTGGTTTCGGCGCAGCCAGCTCCTCTTGTGGCCGCTGGCGGCGGCTTTGGCGTATTTTGTCGTCTATCAGGCGGTGGTGCAGCAGCCGGTGCTGGAGTGCTGCGGCAGGACGGGAGAGTTCACCGCCACCGTCTGCGCGTGGCCGGAGGAGGCAGCCCACGGCGGCAAGGTCACCGTGAGGCTGGACGGCTTTATCGGCGCTAAGGCCGTGTACTACGGCGACAGCGAGGTGCTGGCGCTGGAGCCGGGACAGCGCTTGTCCGGCACGGCGTGGTGGCAGGACGCCGCCAGTATCCGTGGCACGGAGCTGACCCAGTTCACGGCGCGGGGCGTGTACGCCCTGCTGTACCAACGGGAGGATGTCACCGTCACCGACGGCAGCAGAGGCGGCGTCCAATGGCTGCCGCTGCGGGCTGTCAAGGTACTGCGGGAGAAGATCGCCGCCGTGTGGGACGACCCATCGGTGCGGGGCTTTCTGCTGGCGGAGCTGACCGGCGACAAGACGGAGCTGCCGGAGGGCGACGCCGTGGCCATGCAGGAGACGGGACTGGCCCATCTGTTTGCTGTATCCGGCCTGCACTGCGGGTTTCTCGTCACACTATTGAGCCTTCTGGTGCCGCCGGGCAGACGGCGGACGCTGTGCGCCGTCACCATCCCGGTATTGATCTTCTATATGGTGATGGCGGGACTGTCGCCGTCTGTGGTGCGCGCCTGCATCATGCAGATCTTTTTGCTGATCGCGCCGCTGTTCCGGCGGAGCAGCGACGGGCTTACCTCTCTGGCGGCGGCGCTGGCTGTGATCCTGCTGGAGAACCCCTTTGCGGCGGGCAGCGTCAGCTTGCAGCTGAGCTTTGCGGCGGCGCTGGGCATGGTTCTGCTGGCGCCCCGGCTCTACCGGACGTTTACCGGCGAACATCGCGGTCAACGCCGCATTCTGCACGCCGGGCGCTGCTTTATTGCGGCCAACCTGGCGGCAACGCTGGGCGCCATGGTATTTACTGCGCCGCTGATCGCTTGGTATTTCAATATTTTCGTGGTGGTGGCGCCGCTGGCGGGACTGCTGGCGGTGCCCGCCGCCGGATGGAGCTTTATGGCGGCGTTCCTGTCCGCACTGCTGGGTTTTGCATGGCTGCCGCTGGGCAGAGTGCTGGGCTGGATACCCTTTGCACTGGTAAAATATATTCTGTGGCTGGCCAAGGGGCTGACGGCCCTGCCGTTCCACGCCGTATACTTTGATAACCGCTATCTCATCTACTGGATGCTGTATACCTACGCCGCGTTTATCGGCTGCGCCGTGACGGAGGACAGACACCGAAAGTACGCGGCGGCCGCGGCACTGTCGGCGCTGATGCTGGCGGTGTCCGTATGGCTGGGCGGCCAGCGGTACGGCAGCATGGGCGCGATGGCGCTGGACGTGGGGCAGGGCGAGAGCGTGGCCCTCTGGTCAGAGCACGCGGCGGCGCTGGTGGACTGCGGCAGCAGCAACGGCTACGTGGATGCCGGCGGCGTGGCGGCGGACCGGCTGGAGAGCATGGGCCTGCACCGGCTGCAATGCGTGGTGGTGACCCACTACCACGCCGACCACACCAACGGCCTGTATGCGCTGCTGGCGCGGCTGCCGGTGGACACGCTGTACCTGCCGGATATCGAGGACGAATACGGCGTGCGGGAGCGGCTGGTGTCGCTGGCGGAGGAGAAGGGTACGGACGTGGTGTTCGTAAAAGACGTGACGGAGCTGACACTGGGGGAGATGACGCTGACGGTCTATCCACCGGTAGAGGCGGAGGGCGACCTGAACGAGCAGGGACTGACGGCACTGGCGACGGCGGGGGATTTCGACATCCTCATTACCGGCGATATGGCGGCCGCCACGGAGCGGCGGCTGGCGGAGACATACGTCCTGCCGGATGTGGAGGTGCTGGTGGTGAGCCACCACGGCTCCCGTTACGGCTCAGACGAGACGTTTTTGCAAGCCATCCGGCCAGAGACAGCCGTCATCAGCGTGGGGGACAACAGCTATGGACACCCGTCGCAGGAGACGCTGGAGCGGCTGCGCCGTGTGGGAGCGGACATCTGGCGCACGGATGAGCAGGGAACGGTGTGTATCACCGTAAACGGAGGAGACTGATATGGCGAAGAAGGAAAGCCGCGGGCAAAACGGCGGCTATGAGGCGCTGCGCGCCGCCATCAAGGCGGGAGTGCCGGCCAATCTGTATATTTTTTACGGCGAGGAGCGGTATCTCCTCCAGAATATGGTGCAGCAGCTGAAGGAGCTGCTGATCCCCGGCGGGTTCGAGGAATTTAATTACCACCGCTTGGGCGGCAAGGGGCTGACGGTGCAGGAGCTGGCGGAGACGGCGGAGGCCATGCCGATGATGGCGGAGCATACCCTCGTTACCGTTACGGATCTGGACATCTTCAAGCTGGACGAGGGACAGCGCACGGCGCTTATTGAACTGCTGTCGGATTTCCCACCCTACTGCACCATGGTGTTCCTGTACGAGCAGGTGTCCTACAAGCGGGATGGGAAGATGAAGAAGCTGTGTGCTGCCCTGAACGAGCACGTGCAGGAGGTGGAGTTCGCCCAGCAGGAGCGCTCTGACCTGCTGAAATGGCTGAAGCGGCGGTTTGCCGCCGCCGGCCACGACATCGACCAGACGGCGGCGGATCACCTGCTGTTCACCTGCGGCAGCCTGATGCGGGGGTTGATCCCGGAGATCGAGAAGATCGCCGCCTACGCCAAGCACGAGCGGATCACCATCGCGGATATCGACGCCGTGGCGGAGCCGGTGCTGGACGCCCGCGTTTTCGACATGACCAGGGCCGTTACAGAGCGGAAATATGACCGGGCGGCCGCCATCCTCGGTGACCTGCTGCGGATGCAGACGGAGCCCATCGCCATTCTGGCGGCGCTGGGCAAGGAGCTGCGGAAGCTGTACACGGCCCGGCTGGCGCTGGACGGCGGCAAGGACAGCATCTGGCTCAAGGAGCTGTGGAGCATGACCAGCGACTATCCCGCCAAGATGCTGCTTGGAGCGGCGAAAAATGTGGATCACGACTGGTGCCGGCAGGCGGTGAAGCGCTGCCAAAGGCTGGATCGCCGCATGAAAAGCGAGCGCGGTATGGACAATGAGGGCGAACTGAAGCTGTTCCTCATGGAATTGGCAGGTGAACGATGAAGCCCCGCATCCGTGAGGTCATCGTGGTGGAGGGCCGCTACGACAAGAATACGCTTTTGCAGGCGGTGGACGCCGTGGTGGTGGAGACAGGCGGCTTCGCTGTGTTCAACGACCGGGAAAAGACCGCCTATCTCCGCCGTCTGGCGCAGACACGGGGACTGATATTGCTGACCGATCCCGACGGCGCCGGCTTTGTCATCCGCAACCATCTCAAGGGCGTCATCCCGCCGGAGAAGCTGAAGCAGGCCTATGTGCCGGACGTATACGGCAAGGAGCGCCGCAAGCGTAAGGGCGGCAGGGAAGGCAAGCTGGGCGTGGAGGGGATGCCGCCGGAGGTGCTGGTGGAGGCTCTGCGCCGGGCGGGCGCCACGTTTGAGGACGGCTCCGATACCCCGCAGCGGGCGGGGCTGACCAAGGCGGATCTGCTGGAAAAGGGCTTGATCGGCCCGGACTCCGCCGCCAGACGCGCCGCGCTCCAGCTGCGGCTGGGACTGCCGTCCAGACTGACCGCCAATGGCCTTTTGGAGGCGCTGGATCTGCTGCTGACCCGGGAGGAATTCGACGCACTGTGACTTTTTTGCGGGAAGAGCGGTAAACCTCTTGCAATTCCCGGCGGCGGCAGGTATAATTATAAACCGCTTTATGCACAATTTACGATTACGACAACAAGGAGTGTGAGAAAGATCATGGCCGAGGAAATCAAGACCCCTGAAACCGAGGAGTCCGGCAAAAACTTTATCCTGAATTTCATCGACGAGGACATCGCAGAGGGTGGTCAGTTCCAGGGAATGACCGTCCACACCCGTTTTCCGCCGGAGCCCAACGGCTATCTGCACATCGGTCACTGCAAGGCGCTGACCATCGACTTCGGCACTGCCGAGAAGTACAACGGCCTGTGCAACCTGCGAATGGACGACACCAATCCCACCAAGGAGGACGAGGAGTTCGTGGAGGCCATCAAGCAGGACATCCACTGGCTGGGCTTCGACTGGGGCGACCGGTTCTTCTACGGCTCGGATTACTTTGAGGAGGACTACCGTCAGGCGGTACTGCTCATCAAGAAGAGGCTGGCGTATGTGTGTGAGCTGACGCCGGAGGAGTTCAAGCAGAACCGCGGCGACATCGGCATCCCCGCCGTGTCCCCCTACCGCGACCGGCCTGTGGAGGAGAGTCTGGATCTGTTCGCCCGTATGCGCGCCGGGGAGTTCCCCAACGGCGCCATGACGCTGCGGGCCAAGATCGACCTGACCAGCGGCAACTTCAATATGCGTGACCCGGTGATCTACCGCATCAACCACATGAGCCACCACCGGCAGGGCAACAAGTGGTGCATCTATCCCATGTACGACTTCGCCCACCCCATTCAGGACGCGCTGGAGGGCATCACCCACAGCCTTTGCTCGCTGGAATTTGAGGCACACCGCCCCCTGTACAACTGGGTCATCGACCACTGCGAGCTGCCCGCCCGTCCCCGGCAGATCGAGTTCGCCCGTCTGGGCATCGACCACACGGTGATGTCCAAGCGGAAGCTGCGCAAGCTGGTGGAGGAGCACTATGTCTCCGGCTGGGACGATCCCCGTATGCCCACGCTGTGCGGCCTGCGCCGCCGTGGCTATACCGCCGCGTCCATCCGCAATTTCTGCGAGCGGATCGGCGTGGCCAAGTCCCCCAACGTCATCGAGTACGGTTTTCTGGAGCACTGCCTGCGGGAGGACCTGAACGCCAACGCCGAGCGCACCATGGCGGTGCTGCATCCGGTGAAGCTGACGGTTACCAACTATCCCGAGGGGCAGAGCGAGACCTTCACCGTGGAGAATAACCCCACCGACCCGGCGCAGGGTACCCATGACATCACCTTCTCCCGCCACCTGTGGATCGAGGAGGACGACTTCATGGAGGTGCCGGTGCCCAAGTACAAGCGCCTGACCCCCAACGGCCCGGAGTGCCGTCTGAAGGGCGCGTACCTCGTCACCTGCACCGGCTGCGTCAAGGACGAGAGCGGCCGGGTGGTGGAGGTGCTGTGCACCTACGACCCGGATTCCCGGGGCGGCGACCCCGCCGACGGCCGCAAGGTCAAGGGCGCTACGCTCCACTGGGTGGACGCGGAGAACTGTCTGGACGCCGAGGTGCGCCTGTACGACAACCTGTTCTCCGACGCCACGCCTGACGGCCCGGACAAGGACTTTCTGGACTGCCTGAACCCCGACAGCCTGACGGTACTCACCGGCTGCAAGGTGGAGCCGGAGATGCGCAAGGTGGCGGAGGCCTTCGGCAAGCAGGAGAACCGCACCGGCGTCAACGCCCCTACGTTCCAGTTCATGCGGGTGGGCTACTTCTGCATGGACAACCGGGACTGCACGGCGGAGCATCTGGTGTTCGACCGCAGCGTGTCCCTGAAGGACAGCTTCAAGAAATAAAGAAAGAACAGCGCCTCCGGTCATGCGGAGGCGCTGTTTTTTTCACCCGAACCACCCCTTTTTCCGGCGGGGCGGCGGTGGCTGCCGCTTCTGAAACGGCTTGTCGATGAGGATGATGTCATCCCCAAACTTCCGGATGCACTCCCACGGAATGTAGAAATCCTCGCCGCGTCCGAACAGACCGAAAAAGCGGCACGGCCCGAAGACGATGATGCCCTTCACCGTGCCCTCCGGCACCTGTATGTCCAGATCGCCCACGAAGCCCAGCCGTGAGCCGTCGCAGAGGTTGATGACCTCCTTGCGCCGCAGCATGGAAAATTTGCACAGCATCGCACTCACCCCGTTGCAGTCTATGCGCCGCGCCGCCTGTCCCATACTGTCGTTTCCGGGAACATTCCGCCCTGCGGAATAGCCGCTGCCGCGCCGGGAAATACTGCCACTATCACAGTGGAAGGACGGGCGCTCATGCGGGGGAAGGTAGAGATCTGCGGCATCAACACAGCCAGGCTGCCGGTGTTGAAAAACGACGAGATGATGGCACTGCTGCGCCGTACCAAGACCGGCGACAAGGCGGCGCGGGAGCAGTTGATCTGCGGCAACCTGCGTCTGGTGCTGTCGGTGCTCCAGCGGTTTCAGAGCCGGGGTGAGAATGTGGACGATCTCTTTCAGGTAGGGTGTATCGGCCTGATGAAGGCTATCGACAATTTTGACATCAACCAGCCGGTGCGGTTCTCCACCTACGGCGTGCCGATGATCGTGGGGGAGATCCGGCGCTATCTGCGGGACAACAGCGCCGTCCGTGTCAGCCGCAGTATGCGGGACACGGCCTACAAGGTCTTACAGGCCCGGGAAAAGCTGATGGCGGAGAGCCAGCGGGAGCCTACGGTGGAGCAGATCGCCCGCTATCTGGATATCCCGCGGGAGGACGTGGTGTTCGCCATGGATGCCATCGTAGACCCGGTCAGCCTGTACGAGCCGGTGTACGCCGACGGCGGCGGAGACGCCGTGTGCGTCATGGATCAGGTGCGGGACGAGCGGAACTCGGACGAGAACTGGCTGGACCGCATCGCCCTGAAGGAGGCTATCTCCCGGCTGGACCCGCGGGAGCGCCATATTCTGGCGCTGCGGTTCTGTCAGGGGAAGACACAGATGGAGGTCAGCAGCGAGATCGGCATCTCACAGGCGCAGGTGTCCCGGCTGGAGAAGGGCGCCATCAACAGCATCCGGCGGAATATGTAGCAGAAAGCGCGGCAGGGAAGTCCCTGCCGCGCTTGGTTATGCCGCTTACTCCGCCTCTGCGTCGGCCTCCGGAGCCTCCGGCTCCTCCCACGGCACCATGGTGGCCACGCAGCGGTTGATGTTCTTGCCCTCACTGAAGAACTTCCGCTCGTAGTCGGTCATGACGCCCACCGGACCGTCCCTGTGGAGATCGGTGGTGACCTCCGACAGCTGAAAGCCGAACTGGGGGATCTCCTCCACAGACCACGCAAACAGCTTGTCATTGTCGGTCTTGAAGTGGAGCTGCCCACCGTCGGACAGCACCTTACGGTACTGCTTGAGGAAATTGCCGTGGGTGAGCCGCCGCTTTTTCTGGTTGCTCTTGGGCCACGGGTCACAAAAGTTGATGTACAGGCGATCCACCTCGCCGGAGGCGAACATATCCGGCAGCAGGGCGGCGTCGCCGTCTACGAAGAACACATTTTTCAGTCCCGCCTCCGTGACCCGCTCCATGGCTACCACCATGGCGTCCGGCACCTTCTCCACGGCGATGAGCAGCACGTCCGGCTCCGCGGCGGCGGTGTCCGCCGTGAAACGGCCCTTGCCGCAGCCCAGCTCCACCCGCAGCTCCCGCGCTTCCGGCATCAGCGTCCGCCACTGTCCCCGCATGGCGAAGGGATCGCGGACGAGACAGCTGCCGCAGGCCTCCATCCGGGGCACCAGATTTTTCTTTTTACGCATACGCATGGCGCAGTGTCCTCCCAAATATGGTAGAGATTTTCAGATACTTATACCACATTTTCCGTGTGTTTGCAAACCCGAAATCCGGCGGGCGGGAAATTTCACGCGAAACACCGCCATGCAACCTTAAAAATGCGCAAAGAACAGCGTTCACTTTTGTGGAAACTGCTAAAAAAGAGAAAGCGCCGCTGGTTGGACTTGATAAAATTCTAACGGTCTACTATAATACAGTATGTATGAGGAGGAGCCTGTCCAGAGGGCGTGTTCCTCCCCCTGACACACTGTCGCGGCCATGTACGCCGCGACGGACGAGGATGTAAGGAGGAATTGATATGACTCATGTTCTGCTGGAAAAGAAAGAGCATATCGCCGTGGCCACCATCAACCGGCCCAAGGCGCTGAACGCTCTGAATTCCGAAGTGCTGTCCGACCTGAACGAGCTGGTGGATATCGTCACCGCCGATCAGGATATTTATGCGCTGGTCATCACCGGCAGCGGCGAAAAGGCTTTCGTGGCCGGCGCTGATATCGGTGAGATGAGCACGCTGACGAAGGAGGGCGGCGAGGCCTTCGGCAAGCACGGCAACGATGTGTTCCGCCGCATCGAGACGCTGCCCATCCCCACCATCGCCGCAGTCAACGGCTTCGCGCTGGGCGGCGGCTGTGAGCTGAGCATGAGCTGTGATATCCGCATCTGCGCCGATACCGCTGTGTTCGGTCAGCCTGAGACCGGTCTGGGCATCACCCCGGGCTTCGGCGGCACCCAGCGTCTGGCGCGTCTGGTCAGCCCCGGCATGGCCAAGCAGCTGATCTACACCGCCAAGAACATCAAGGCGGACGAGGCGTATCGCATCGGCCTGGTCAACGCCGTGTACCCGCTGGAGGAGCTGATGCCCGCTGCGGAGAAGATGGCGCAGACCATCGCCAAGAACGCCCCCATCGCCGTTCGCGCCTGCAAGAAGGCCATCAACGACGGCCTGCAGACCGATATGGATCAGGCCATCGTCATCGAGGAGAAGCTGTTCGGCAGCTGCTTCGAGACGGCGGATCAGAAGGAGGGCATGGGCGCTTTCCTGGAGAAGCGCAAGCACGAGCCCTATCAGAATAAGTAACTCCGCACCGTATCGTTAATTGACAGGCGCGAGCCTGATAATTAAGCAATTTATGGAAAAATTTGAATTAGGAGGAACAATCATGAAAGTAGCAGTATTTGGCGCAGGTACAATGGGCAGCGGTATTGCTCAGGTTTTCGCAGCGAAGGGCCACACCGCTCTGATGTATGCTTCCAGCACCGCAAGCGCACAGCGTCATAAGGACAAGCTGGCCGCCTCCCTGAACAAGAAGGTCGCCAAGGGCAAGATGACCCAGGAAGCTGCTGATGATATCATGAGCCGCGTTCTGGTCGAGGAGTTCGAGGGCGCCGCTGATGCCGATCTGGTCATCGAGTGCGTCGCTGAGAACATGGAAGTCAAGAAGGAGCTGCTGGGCCGTCTGGATGCTCTGTGCAAGGATGAGACCATCTTCGCCTCCAACACCTCCTCTCTGTCCATCACCGAGATGGGCCAGGGCCTGAAGCACAACCTCATCGGTATGCACTTCTTCAACCCGGTGCCTGCCATGAAGCTGGTGGAGGTCATTGCCGGCGGCAACACCCCCGCTGACCTGGTGGACTACATCAAGAACCTCTCCACCGAGATCGGCAAGACCCCCGTGGTGGTCAACGAGGCTCCCGGCTTTGTGGTCAACAAGATCCTGATCCCCTATTGCAATGAAGGCGTTTGCGTTCTGCAGGAAGGCGTTGCCTCCGCAGAAGATATCGATATTGCTATGCAGCTGGGCTGCAACCACCCCATGGGCCCCCTGCATCTGGGCGACCTGATCGGCTGGGACGTGGTGCTGAACATTATGGACGTGCTGTTCAACGAGACCCACGATAGCAAGTATCGCGCAAACGTGCTGATCCGGAAGATGGTTCGTGCGGGCAAATTGGGTATTAAGTCCGGCGAAGGCTTCTTCAACTACAACAAGTAAAATCAGAAAAAGGAGAAAAGAGTATGGATTTCCATCTGACGAAGGAACAGCTGCTCGTTCGCAAGATGTACCGCGATTTCGCGGAGAACGAGGTCAAGCCCCTGGCCGCCGAGATCGATGAGGAAGAGCGCTTCCCCATGGAGACCGTCGAGAAGATGGCCAAGCTGGGCATGATGGGCATTTACTTCCCCAAGCAGTATGGCGGCGCCGGCGCCGACGTGCTGTCCTACGCCATGTGCGTGGAAGAGCTGGCCAAGGTCTGCGGCACCACTGCCGTTATCGTTTCCGCCCACACCTCCCTGTGCGCCGCCCCCATCTTTGAGAACGGCACCGAGGAGCAGAAGATGAAGTATCTGCCCGACCTGTGCTCCGGCAAGAAGATCGGTGCCTTCGGCCTGACCGAGCCCGGCGCCGGTACCGACGCCCAGGGTCAGCAGACCACCGCCGTGCTGGACGAGTCCGGCGAGAACTACATCCTGAACGGCTCCAAGTGCTTCATCACCAACGGCAACGTGGCTGACACCTTCGTGGTCATCGCCGTTACCGGCAAGACCGTTGACAAGCGCGGCCGCTCCATGAAGGAGATCTCCGCGTTCATCGTGGAGAAGGACGACAAGGGCTTCTCCCAGGGCAAGCACGAGAAGAAGATGGGTATTCGCGGCAGCTCTACCTGCGACCTGATCTTCGAGGACTGCGTGATCCCCAAGGATCGTATGCTGGGCAAGAAGGGCGAGGGCTTCAAGATCGCCATGAAGACGCTGGACGGCGGCCGTATCGGTATCGCTTCTCAGGCTCTGGGTCTGGGCGAGGGCGCCGTTGAGGAAGCCATCAAGTACACCAAGGAGCGCGTACAGTTCGGTAAGCGCATCTCCCAGTTCCAGAACACCCAGTTCCAGCTGGCCGATATGCATACCCGTATGCAGGCCGCTCAGTACGTGGTTTACGCTGCTGCTATGAAGAAGCAGAACCACGAGCCGTACTCCATGGATGCTGCCATGGCCAAGCTGTTCGCCGCCGAGGCCGCTTCCGATGTGACCCGCCGCGCCGTTCAGCTGTTCGGTGGTTACGGTTACACCCGTGAGTATCCTGTGGAGCGCATGATGCGCGATGCCAAGATCACTGAGATCTACGAGGGCACTTCCGAGGTCCAGCGCATGGTCATCGCCAGCAATCTGGGCGTTAAGTAATTGAGGAGGTAAAAGGTAAAATGAAAATCATCGTCACTGTTAAGCAGGTTCCCGATACCTCCGGTAAGGTGGCCGTGAACCCCGATGGCACCCTGGACCGTGCGTCCATGCAGACCATCATCAACCCCGATGACATGAACGCCGTTGAGGC
>CAKTPV010000010.1 GCA_934591815.1 uncultured Oscillospiraceae bacterium | reverse complement strand
GTCTTATCCGTCCAGCTGGTGCCGGTCACGTTCGCGATGCCCTTCCACTTGGGATTGGCAGCGTCCTTGCGGTACACACGGTACTGAGCCGCGCCATCCGCCGCCTTCCACGTCACCTGAATGCCGCCGGTGACAGCCTTGGCACTGCCAAGGGTCACATTGGCGGGTACGGCAGGAGCCGCGCCGGGCATGGTAGCGCTGACGCCGGTGCTATCGTAGCTGGGGCTGAGGGTGCCGTTGGCGTTGATGCCGCGCACCGTATAGGTGTACTTCACGCCCGCCTTGGCGGTCTTATCCGTCCAGCTGGTGCCGGTCACGTTCGCGATGCCCTTCCACTTGGGATTGGCAGCGTCCTTGCGGTACACGCGGTACTGAGCCGCGCCATCCGCCGCCTGCCACGTCACCTGAATGCCGCCGGTGACAGCCTTGGCGCCGATCAGCGTTACATTGGCGGGTACGGCAGGCGTAGTAGGCAGCTTCGCCACATTGACCACCGTTTTTGCGATCACTTCAGACTTATCACCCTTTGTGCCGTACACATGGATCTGATAACGGCCGGTGGAATTGTGGAAAGCAAGATCCACGGTACACGTCCAGCTGCCGTCAGCCTGCTTGACCGCCTTATACCACTTGATGTCGTCCTGCCCATTGACCTCGCTCCAAACGGGGATAGAGATCTGCTCATATGCCTCGGCATCCCGCACGGTGATCTTCATCGTGTTGTAGTCCGACGCGACGGCAGCCAGCACCTCCGGTGCCTTCACGTCATCGAATGCGGTCACAAGAGCCGTCGTATGACCCGCCATGCGCATGGTGTCGGAATCGCCGGTGGAGGCATAGGCATGGAGCTGATAATCGCCGACGGAATGATGCTTTGTCAGATCGACAGTGCAGGTCCAATTTCCATCCGCCTGCTTTTCGGCGTTGTACCAGGCAAGGTCATCCTGCCCGTTCTCCATGCTCCAAACAGCGAACCGAACCTTGGTGTGGCCGTGGCTGGCCACATCGACCATCTTGACAGTCAGGACATTGTTGTCCTGTACCGCCGTCACGGTATGATCCTTCTCGGTCCAACCGATGACATCCATCGTGCCGCAGCCGTAGTCGCAGTACGCAACCTTCGTCTCAGCACCGACGCAGTTTTTGGTGCTGACCGTATAGTTGGTGAACTTGTGGGTGACGGTTTGGACGATGTTGATCGAAGTACCAGCGATGAGATCCGAGCCGTCATAGGCGTGGATCTGGTATCTCCACAGATCCTTATAGATGCACATGGGAACCTTAACGACCCAGGTTTCATCCGCCTGCTTTTCGCCGCGGAACCACTTCAGGTCATCCTGACCATCCTGCTGACTCCACATGGCGATCCTGCCATTTGCGAAGGTCTGGCCCTCCATCGGCGTGAGAGTGACCGTCAGCACGCCGCTGTCGTCGCTCAAACTCGTTTTGATCGGACGCCACATACGGCCGTCCTCATAGAAGTAGCACCGGCCATAGCCCAAGCCCGGAATAAAGCGCCAGCCGGTGACCATTGCACCATAATTTGCGCTGTTTTTATCCGGCTCGAAGTAGTAGGTGTCGTCACCGATCTCTGTGATGCCGAGGGCCATCTTGCCGTTGTCGTAGTAGTAGGTATTGCCGTTGGTCTTCTTGATAAAGCCGGTATGTCCGCTGACGATCCGACCGTTGTCAAACACGAACGGAACCTCATCGATCACCTGCTCGCCATCATAGGCCACGCCATTTTCATCGAAGCAATAGTTGTCCTCGTCCACCAGGAACCAGCCGGTCTGTGCCACACCGCGCAGGAAATACATCTTGCGTCCGGTCGCCTCATCGCGAGCCCAGCCGGTATAGTTCCATTCGATGGGGTCAACCGCCGCATGGCAGTTGCCGCAGATCAGCTTGCCGTTGCTGCAGACAGCGTTCTCCAGAACATGGCCCTTATCCGCGCAGCTGCCGGTCAGGGATTTCAGGGTCACATTGTCCAGAAGCTTCGAGGTGCCATCGGCCTGCATGTCGTAGACGTTGATCTTCATCTGGGAGCGGTTGGCCTCCACGCTCAGATAGATCGCGTTGAAGGCGGTGGTTGCTTTCGCGAAGACCTTCTCGTAGTTGAAATCATTCTGGCTATTGATCGAATAAGACTTCTCTCCGCTGGAGCCGCAGATATAGTAATACACGCCGTTCTCCGCGTCGATCTCACCGCCCTTCAGGGGGTTGGTGCGGGCGAAGGAGTGGTCATGGCCGGAGAACACCACATCGATGCCGGCCGCCTCCGCCGCCGCCGGGATATACTGGGTCATGGGGGCACTGCCTCCGGTGGCATTGGTGTAATAGGCGGGCTGGTGGACCGTGAGGATCTTCCAGGTGGCGTCGCTGTTCTGAGCATCCTGCACCAGCCACTCCGCTGCCGTCTTCATGTCGCTGCCGACACCGCTGTAGTTGATGACCGCCACATAGACATTGCCGTAGGTGGTGGACCAGCAGCTGCCCATGCTGTGTTTAGGCAGGGCGAACACGCTGCCGGTGATGTCGGCGTTGCCGTCACCCTCAAACTCATGGTTGCCCAGAACATGGATCACGTCGGCGCTGCCCAGCTCCTTGGCGTTCAGCAACTGCACCATCTCGTCCAGCTTGGCAAAGTTGGTGGGGCTGTCCACGACGTCGCCGGTCTGGATGCCGAAGTCATAGCTGCCGGTTTTCAGGGTGTTAAAGATGTTGCTGATATTGGTCGTATCCTCGGCCTGAATATCGCCCAGTACAAAGAACTTCTGGGACGCATCAGCCGTGCCGGCGGTAAAGCTCTCCGCCGTCTCCGGCCAGTTCTCCTTGCCGGATGCGGCCTGATACTCATAGGTCGTACCGGCCGTCAGACCGCCCAGCGTGACGCTGTTCACGTTCACCGCCTTGTAGCCGCCGCCGGTAAAGGTGCGCAGCTCCGTGTGTGCAGGAATGGCGGTGCCCCAGTTCTCCGTGCCCTGAACACGCCAGCGCAGGAACTGATTCTCCGTTGCCGTCGGGTCGGACAGCCACGTGATATTCTTCGCTGCACCGCCGTCTTCCGTGGCGTTAAAGAGGAATGCGGTCTCCATATCCGTTACCGGATCGTAGGTATAGATCCGGCTGCGCATGGACAGGCTTCCGTCCTCGGCCTTGGCGTAGACGGATACCACGCCGGCGGCAGCGAACGCATTGCTGGTCAGGGTGCCGTCCTCACCGGTCTTACCCAGGGAGGCGCCGTTTTCCCCGAAGATCTCCGCGTTGGCTACCGGCTTACCCTCCAGATCGGTCACCGTCAACACGGCGTCCCAACCGGTCAGTACCGGATCACAGGACACGCTGATGGCCGCGCCCACCGGCAGCGTTACAGCGGGGGCAGAGAAGGTCGTCAGATCGCCGTCCATGTTATAGCACATGCCGGATCTGACCTCGTAGAGGAATGTGCTGCTGGCTGTCAGGTTGTCAGGCACCTTCACCTTCACTGTGGCGATCAGGTTGCCGTCCTTTACCGGGCGGCCGCCGGCACGCACAGCCTTAACGGTGACGGTGTGATCCTTTGCGTTGTAGCAATTCGCGGGGTCATAGCCCTCCGCGGCCTTGAAATTCTGGGAGAATGCCACGGTGCAGTCGGTATACTGCCGATCCAGACGGATGACCGTGTCGCACTCGCTGACGGAGCTGTTGGTGCCCCGGATCTCCAGCGTTACATATCCGCCCACGGCGGCCATGGTCTCCACGTTGGTCACACGGACGAGATTCTCCGCGCTGCTGCCCTCTACGGTGAAGTAGCGGGTCTGGGAGGTCTCGTTACCGAAGCCGTCGCGGAGAGACACCGTAACGGAGTGGGTCCCGTTGGCAAGCTGCATACCGTACAGGTCGATGTGGCCGTCGCTGGCTACCAGTACGGCCTTCTCCGTCACATTGGCGCCGTCCACATAGAGGCGCACGGTGTCGGCATCCACGCCGGTGGCATACTTGCCGGGTGCATCGCTGAAATAGGCGCGCAGGTCGAAGGTGCTTCCGCGAACCGTGCCGCCGTCCATCAGCTCCTCATTGTTGAAGGTGATGGAGTCCACCTGCGGATTATCCACGTCGTCCACATTTGTGCCATATACAAACTGGAAGTTGTCCAGGTAGATACAGCCGGCCGTCTGGCTTCCCATATGGATGCCAGGAACATACATCAGCCGGAATGTCTGATTGGGGAACGTCTTATACGGGCCCGGGAAATTGGTAATGTCAGCCTCCAAATACTTCCAACCGCTCCAGTAAATGCCCGGTTCTCTTTCTCCGCTAACTACTCTCGGGTCCTTTGGCTGCAAAGTAAAGTCTACAGTTACGGTGTTTCCGTTCACATCATACGCATAGCCGCGCAGCCAGAACCCCGCAGTCTTCCCATCGTACTCCACGCCCACGCCTTCCGGCGCATATACCCAAACGCCCAAAGCCGTGGGGTTTCCGGGAATGTCCTCAGACTCAGGCAAACCTATATAGACACCATCCGTCTTTCCACCAGATACTTTGGTAAAGTCATAGTTCATCTTCAGGGAATGCGAACCAAAGCGAACTGGCTCGCCATCATCAATGCTGACAATCTCAAACGATCCAGCTGTATTCGCCTCATTACCGGAAAATGTGCACCTCATAGCACTTTCGTAATAGGTCTTTGCCGACACAACAGTACCGTCCTCATTGACGTGATCCTCAAAGTCCCACACGACGGTCGGCAGCATACCGATCACAGCCTTGATCGTGCCGGTCACCGTCTCGTCAAAGGCCGAGGTGGCGGTGATGTCGGCGGTCACACTGTAACCGTCCGCAGAGCGGAACGTGTTGCCGGTGAAAGAGCCCATCTTCTCGTCAGCCAACGTCCACTGGATATCGCCGTCCTTATAGTTCACGTCTCTGTTCTGATAGCGTACCACCAGACCCAGATCGGATTCCTCGTCAAAGTCCAGACTGATCTCATCGGAGTTAAAGGTGACCGTGTCCGGTTTCACCAGCTCCACAGAGGCGGTGCCGACCACATCGTCACCCTGGCACAGCGCGACGGTGACAACGCCAACGCTGTCAGCACCGGCCGCAAACAGACCGGTGGCCGGGTCGATCGTGCCCAGCGCTGCGGACTCCTCCGCCAGCTTCCACACCAGACCCTCCGGCAGCTCCGCTGCGCCGCCGCTGCGGTCTACGCCCACGGCGCCGAACTGCACGGCAGAGCCGGGCGTATACAGCTCATCGCGGGGGGTGACCAGCGCGTGGTCAAATACGCCGTCCTGCGCAACGGTGGAAACGCAGACGAAACCGGAGCTGATGGTCCGCTCCTGACCGTCGGAGGGCTTGCTGAGCATCTTCAGCTCACCGCCCTCTTCGCGGGCCGCGAAGGTCGCGGAGCCGCCGCCATCGAGGTACAGAGCCGTCACGCAGCCGGCGTCCTTCAGCACAGCTGCCATCTCATAGAGGTCCATGCCGATGGAGCGGGGCGCCAGACGGCCCTCCGCCATGAAGAACACGACGCTGCCGTCAGCCCGGATACCCACACTGTTTCTGGGGTTCATCGATCCGTCGCTGGTCACCTGGATCTCACCGTTCCGCAGAAGGTAGAGAGGGCCGGAGACGGCTTCCATTACATCGTCCGTCGGGGTTCCGGCGTCACGGATGACCGCGGTGCCGTCCGTCAGGATCGCGAAATACGGCTCGTAGGAGGTCTTGATCACGTTGCCCTCCATGATCAAGTAACCCGTGGGCTCGCCGGTGCCCATGTTGAAGTAGTCGCCGTTGGTGGCCATGACGACCGTGCCTGCCGGATCGGCGATCTTGCCGTAGTCCGCGGCCAGCCGCGTGGTCTCCTTCAGGCTCCACTGACCCTTGCTGATCGTCTGAGCATTCCCGACACGATCCGCCGCCGTGCTTCCGGCCGTGTAGTAGCCGTCGTAGGTGGCCTTGAGCGTTACGTTCTTGGTCAGGTCGATCTCCGTCATGTAACCAATGGCCTGATGATTGTCCTTGTTACGCATGACGATCTTGTCGTAGGTCACACCATTGGCAATGGCGTGGTGCGTCTGTACGACCGGCGTCAGGCCCGCTGCGGCAGCTGCGCTGTCCAGCGTGACCGTACTCCGTGCGGCGGGCTGGGATGCAAGCGTCATCAGAACATTCGTCTGAGTCTCATCATCCCCCTCGTCTCCCGCCTCGGCTGCATCGGCATCCTCAGAACCGTCTGCGCCGTCTGTCTGCTCTTCCCCCGTGGTCTCCGGAGCGGCGACGTCCGTATCCCCCTCGGTATTGGCGTCATCCTCTCCGATTTGGCCGACCAGGGAAACCGTGGTGTCTTCCGTCTGTTCCGCGCCGTCCTCAATGGCGAAAGCCATGGGAACGGTGTTTAACAGGAACGAAAATACCAATAACAGTGAAATCAGTTTCTTTTTCATCGTTTTCCCTTCCTCATTTTTTCTTTCATTCACGTCTAAGGTCAATGCTTTTGTCAGCTGTCTTGCCTTTATGCGGCCAGCTTCACATTTGGCAAAGCCGTGGCAAGCAGCTGCAATTCACCCCCTTTTTCACCATACACGTGTACGTAATATGTACCAGCGGAATGATGGGCAGTCATATCCACCGTATACACCCAAAGTCCGGCCTTGGTCCGCTGGGCAGCGTACCACACCAGATCGTCTTGGCCATTTTCTGCGCTCCATACAGGCAGGTAGACCCGCTCGTACTTGGCGGCATTTTGCACGGTGAGCTTCATCGTGCGGCAATCCGCAGGAAGCTCCACGGTAACATAGGGCTCGTCCGGGAAGACAGCGTGCTTTACGTAAGCCGTCGTATTTGCCACCAAACGCAGCTCCTTGCTCTGGCTGCTGCGTCCATAGGCGTGGATCACATATTGTCCCGCTGTGCGGTGCTTCCCCAGCTCCACGGTGTAGGCCCACGTTCCGTCCGCCTGCTTTTCGGCGGGATACCAGACGATATCGTCCTGACCGCCTGCCACGCTCCATGTGGCCAGATACAGCTGCGTACAATCGTCAATATTCGCTGCGGTGAGCTGCATCGTGCGGCAATCCGCGGAGACCGTGGCCGTGACCCGGGCCGTCGGCTTTTCCACGTACGCCGTGGTGTTGGTGCGCATTTCCATTTTGCCGTTTTTCGCGCCGTATACGTGGATCAGGTAGTTCCCGGTGGAGTTGTGATTTGCCAGATTCACGGTGTACGTCCACGTTCCGTCTGCCTGCTTTTCGGCGGGATACCAGACGATATCGTCCTGACCGTTCACCGCGCTCCATGTAGGCAGATATACCTGCTCATATTCGCCGATATTCGTTACAACGAGCTGCATCGTGCGGCAATCCGCGGAGACTGTGGCCGTGACCCGGGCCGCCAGCTTTTCCACGTACGCCGTGGTGTTGGTGAGCATCTCCATTTTGCCGTTTTTCGCGCCGTATACGTGGATCAGGTAGTTCCCGGTGGAGTTGTGATTCGCCAGATTCACGGTGTACGTCCACGTTCCGTCGGCCTGCTTGACGGCGGGATACCAGACGATATCATCCTGACCGTTCACCGCACTCCAGACCGGGAAGTAGACCTTGTCATACCCCTCGATGTTTTCGGCAACGATCTGCATTGTCTGGCAGTTTGCCGAGACCTCGGCCGCAGCCGCCGGACGTACCGTGTTGAACGCCGAGACATACACCTGGGTAGCCAGCTGTGCCGCCGTGGGCTTTCCGGCGTTACCGGCCCATACATGCACATTGTAAACGCCCGTGGACTGATGCCGCACCAAGTCGACAGCGCAGTGCCATTTGCCGTCCGCCTGCTTTGCGGCGGGATACCAGACGATATCGTCCTGACCGTTTTCCTCGCTCCAGACCGCGAACCACAGATTCTCGCCGGCATCTGCTCCCGTAAAGGAGAGGTCCATCCTTGCGCGGTCCAGATCCACAGAAACGCTGATCCGATCGACGTATTGCAAGATCCGCTCCGCCGTAAAAGCCGTCTCACGCTTTCCGAGCCATGTACTTAGATTCTCTTTTGCTTCCTGATATGTTCCTGCAAAATAAGTGCCTTTTCCGCCGAAGCCGCCCTTCAGATCATCCCATCTTGTATAATTCATGGACGCAGAAGCCTGCAGCAGGGTATACAGTGACTCGACCTTATCGTCCATGCCGCCGAACGCCGCTGCATAGTCCTGCAGAAGTCTGCTCATTTCATCCCGCACGACAGGGATCGACAGCAGCTTGCGAAAAACGATGTGGTTGTAGATGTGGGCAGTCTGGTGACTATCCACATTCTCCACGTCATTTCCCATGCAGGTATCGAAATCCCACACAGGACCCAGATGCAGCACATCCTGCTCTCCATCCTTATACCAGTAGAAGCTGGACCCGGCGGATTCGCGGTTCAATACAAATTCATTTACCAGATAGTACTGCAAAAAAGAGTCCACATCGATGTACCGGGACAGAGATTGCAGGGTGATTGCGTCATCGGGCGTTGTCGCTACGTACTCCATAAATGCGTTGAGCGCATCGTCAAAGCCCTTGACAGCCTCCTGCAGCAGTGCGGGATCGTCCTCTGTCACAGATTCTTTTACCACGAAGTGCTTGCCTGTGCTGTGGTTCTCGATCCAAATATCCTCGGCTGCAAAATACGCCTCATCCTGCTCCATAAGAACGCCCTTGGGATCGTTCAAATCCAGGCGGGTCGCGCCGAGCTCCACCTTTTCGCACACCAGATATGTTCCGCGATATTCCCCGTTGATCCAGAGATCCACGTACGCACAGTCCGGTGCATATGTCATCCCCAGCTGGTCGGCCAGGCTGAAGGAAAGCTTGTTCCGCATCATGCTGTCATCCGATGCGTTGGCCAGCAGCACCCATTTTTTAGCCTTTGCCATGCCGAGGACGCTGGTCTTCTTGTCAAATTTGATCTGGTAGCCCTTTTTCTGGTAGTACGCCCAAGAAGTGTTCCCACGTCCCTTGAACGTCGCATTCGTCACGTGCAGGTCGTTTTCCTCATTTTCCGTATCCGTCAGAGTGACCGCCGTACCGGTGTATTTCACATTTTTGTCCTGATGCACCGTGTCCAGCGTGACGCCGTCCAACGCAATATACAGGCTGGGCAGCTTCGACTGCATCACCGTGATGGTTTCCGACGAACCATCCGCAAGGCTGACAACGACACTGTCGCCATTCTCCACAAAGGCGCCGCGCAGTACGTTGGTCTGGGGATCCAGCGTGCCCTTGTCGGCCGAAACGACCGCACCCTGCAGCTGCACCTCTGCATCAGAAATGACCACCTGATTCGTCAGGAACAGATACCACTGCTCCTTTTGCGTATCGTGGTAGCCATGGATCACATTCCCCTGCTGGTCTGTCACCGCGCAGGAGAAGGTGTCGTCGGCATAGGCTGTCAACACACACAGCACGATTGCCGCCACCAAAAAAACCGCTCTCCCCAATTTTTTTCTCATACTGCTCGCCCTTTCTTATTCGTTTTCTTTTTTTACAGAAAAATCTTCCGTTACCAAGGTCAGATTCGGGTTGTAGTAGGGATCTCCTGCGGCGAGTTCGCGCCCCCACCGCTCCTGGAAGCGCCGAACCTCACCTTCGAAACGCTTCCGTTTCTCCGGCGTATCTTCTGCGCCTCTGCTCTTCGATTCATAGTGATACAGCTCTGCAAACGGTGTCCACACAATGAGGTAGCCGGCTTTTCGGATCCTCATGCACATATCGACATCATTAAAGGCAACCTCAAAGGTTTCATCAAGGCCGCCAATTTCCTGCCAGACATGGCGCGGAACCATCACACAGGCGGCTGTCACCACAGAAAAGTCCTGCGCGATGGTGGCCCGGGACATATAGCCATAATCGCCTCTCGGGAAATTCTTGTGGGCGTGTCCGGCGACGCCGCCGATCCCCAGGATCACACCGGCGTGCTGGATCGTATCATCGGGATAATAGAGCATCGCTCCCACCGCGCCGACGTCAGAGCGCTGTGCAAACATCAGCATTTCTTGTATCCAATCCGGCGTAATGACCTCTATGTCGTTATTCAGCAGCAGTATATACTCACCTGCGGCAGCCTCCCGGACCCCGAAATTGTTGATCGCGGAGTAATTGAACTTCCCCGTCCAGGTCACGACCTGAATACGCGGATCGCTTTTCAGCTCGTCATAGTAGGCGAAGGTTTCCTTCTCCTTGCTGTTGTTCTCAATAATGACTATTTCAAAGTTCTTGTAGGTGGTCTTCTCCAGAATGGAGGAAATGCAGGTTCTCAGCGTATCCACATAGTCCATATTGGGGATAACAATAGACACCTTGGGGCAGCCGGAGATCGCGTATTTGATCCGATATGTCGACGGGATCGATGAATCCTCCACCTCGCCGACAAGACCGACCCGATCCAGATGCTCACGCAGGGCTCTTCGCGCGGCATCCAGCGTGTACGGCTTCGCGGAGATACCGTCCGCCACGGAGCCGCTGTGCGCACGCCAGAAGTACAGGATCTCCGGGATATGCACGATCCTTGCGGCCTTCTCCGTCAGCCGCAGGACCATGTCGTAATCCTGGCTGCCGTCAAACTCCCCGCGGAATGTGCCGACCTCGTCCAAAAGCGCCTTGGAGAACACCGTAAAATGGCAGATGTAATTGTAGCTTCTCAGCGTATCCGGGGCGTAATCCGGCTTGAAGTGCGGGCAGAACGCGTCCTCCGGTTTTTCGTGGAAGGTGTTTTCATCCGTATAAATAAAGTCTGCATCCTGTTCGCAGATCGCCCGCATCACCTCATGGAGGGCTGCCGGATGCAGCAGATCGTCGTGGTCAAACAACCCGATATAGTCCCCTGCCGCCATTTCAAGACAGGCGTTTGTGTTCCCGGAAATGCCCAGATTCTGTTCCAGCCTCCGGTACTTGATCCGCGGGTCCTTCCGCATATACTGACGGCAGATCTTCTCCACGCTGTCATGGGCCGCGTCGCTGCCGTCCGCCATGCACAATTCCCAGTTTGCGTATGTCTGGTCGATGACCGACCGGATCATCTCGTGCAGAAACTTCTCCGGGGTGTTATAGAGGGGCACGACGATGCTGAACTTGATGCTCCGCGGAAACACCGTGTTTCTCTGGCGCTCCAGTTCTTCGTCGGTGAAAAGGGGCTTATTGGCCAGGGCTGTAAATTCCTGCCGGTGCGTCAGCTTGTTTTTTACTTTTCGCCATGTATAGCGCCAGCCGTTCTGGTGCAGACACCGAAGCCCCTTGCCCAGCAGGCGGAAGAATGCCACCTTTCCGCAAATGCGCTTTAACGCATCGAGGCATACGCGGAACGGCTTTGTGATTTTCCAGAAAAACGCGTTGGAGATCACACTGTACGCATACTGGCTATCCGCCAGCTGTACCTTCAGCGCCTCACGCTGGCCGATCGCCGCTTGGTAGTGCTCCTTGTAGTGAGCCAGCTCCGCCGACAGCTCCTTACACTGTTCGGAAGCCGCATGGTACTGCGTCTCGTGGTGCGCCAAATCTGCTTCCAGCGCCTCACACCGCTCAGCCGTCTCGTGACACTGCTCCTTATAGGAGGTCAGCTCTGTCAGAAGCGCACTTGTCCGCGCCTCACATTCCGCCTCTTTACTGCGCAGCGTCTGCTGCATCTGCGCTATCTCCGCTGCGGCCGCAGCCTCCCGCTGCTGCTTTTCTTGGAGCCACTCGTTTTGCTTGTTGGCCCACTCGGCATTCTCCGCCGCGTGCAGCGCCGTAATATTCTGGATGTGCCGCTCCTTGTCCTCTACCGCCTTGTTCCAGCGCGCACTTTCCTGCTGCCGCGCACGCTCGGATATCCGGATGTTCCGCTCATAATCCTCGACCTGCCGCTCGATGTTTGCGCTGCGCCGGAACAGCAGCGCATGGGCGGTCAGATATGTCGGACGATAATTGATGTCATCCATAAAGCCGTTTTCAAAGAAAGCCCGGCACCAATATTCCCGCTGCTGTACATTCACGTGGGTAGGCTCGGTAAAATCGTCGGGAGTAGAGGTGAACAGCACCTTATCCGTAAGCTGGCAGAGATTCCGGATCGCCTGCCTGCCATCTTCCGCATACAAATGCTCCAGTACCTCTATTGTCACGACCAGATCGTACCTGTCCGGCAGTCCGGCGGGCAGCGGCTCTGTCAGAGAGCCTACCTTGCAAAAGGGACGGACATCCTCCCGTACCTTTGAAATGGCATACGCAGAGATGTCGACGCCGTAGGCCTCGACGCCCCGATCCCGCAGTGCCGCTACCAGATATCCCATGGCGCAGCCGGCATCCAGCACCGTCTCCGGGTGTATGTCCGCCACGATCCGATCTGCGATCATGCCAAAGAAATTGACCCAATGCTCCGGCTCCTCGTAGGGGATCGGGCCGCAGCCGCTATGGTAATACGCCGCGTTGTAAAGCTCGCTCATATGCACCTCAGCGCGATGCCTCATACGCATCGCAGATTTCTTTTGTTGCGCCTATCGCCTTTATCTGGCCATGCTCCAGCCAGATGACCCGGTCGCACATCTCCCGGATCTGTTCCAGACTGTGGGATACAAACAGCACCGTTGTGCCGCCGCTCATCAGCTCCAGCATCCGGGCCTTGCTTTTTTCCTGAAAGGCGGCATCACCTACCGCCAGAATTTCGTCTACGATCAGTATCTCCGGCTGTACGACTGTCGCAATGGAGAACGCCAGCCTCATCAGCATGCCGGAGGAATAGTTGCGGATAGGGACGTCGATAAACTTTCCCAGCTCGGAAAACTCCACGATCTGTTCGTACTTCTCCTTCAGATACTTCTCGCTGTAACCGAGGATCGATCCGTTCAAGAAGATGTTTTCCCGGCCGGTCAGGTCATGGTCAAAGCCACTGCCCAGCTCCAGCATGGGGACGACATTTCCGTGGACCTCCAGCGATCCGCCGGTCGGCTTCAAAATGCCGGAGATCACCTTCAGCAGCGTGGATTTGCCCGCTCCGTTGTGGCCGATGATGCCGACCACCTCGCCGCGCTCCACCTCAAAGCTGACGTTTTTCAGCGCCCAGAACTCCTCATATTTGATTTTCCCCCGGAGCAGCTGCACAACGTACTCCTTGATGCTTTGGATGCGGTCATAGGTCATGAGATACCGCATCGATATGTCATTCGCACGAATTATCACGAGTGTTACTCCTATCAAATGTTGAGGACGAAGCGATCCTGTGTCCGCTTGAACACCATGCTCCCGATGATCAGCGGTGCTACGGACGCGATCAGCGCCAGGGCATATGCCTTCGGCTCCGGAGAGACGCCGTTGATGAGGATCGTTCGGATAAACCGGATAATGTGGTACAGCGGGTTCAGCTTATAGACCAGCATGAACCGCGCGGGGATAATGCTCTCCGGGTAGAAGATCGGGGTCGCATACATCCAGAGCATACTGACCACGCCCCACAGGAACTGGGTGTCCCGGAAAAACACCATGGCTGCCGCCAGCAGCATTCCAACGCCCAGTGCCAGTGCAAACAGGCAAAACACACCGAAGGGGAGCAGCAGGATCGCCGGGCGGATCGGTGTCCGTGTGATCAGCAGAACTGCCAGCAGCGGCAGCAGCGAGAGTCCGAAATTGATGGTGGAGGACATCACACGCGTCAGCGGATAGATATACTTGGGAACATAGACCTTCGTGATCAGGGGGGCATTCCCCACGATAGAGGTCAGGGACATGGACGTCGCTTCGCTGAAATAGCTGAAGCAAACGATACCGGTCAGCAGATACACCGCAAAGTTCGGGATATCCGACTTGAACAGCGTGGAAAAAACGATGTACTGCATCGTCATGGTCAGCAGCGGGTTCAAAAAGCTCCACAGAACACCAAGGACAGAGCGCTTGTATTTCGTCTTGAAGTCTCTGGAAACAAGCTGCCGCATGAGGTAGCCATACTTGCTGAACGCCGCAGACACGCGCAGAACGGCGAGCTGCTTTCCGTTCTGAAATCCGCGGATCAGATACAGGCAATACCCGGCAAGCACAGCCAGCCCTGCCGCGGCCAGCGGCCAATAATGCGCGCCGAACCACAGCTCCTCGCGGCTGTGTACCTCCATACACAGCGCGCCGGCCTGCGCGGCGCCGTTGACCTTCACCCGCTCGTCCTCCGCCAGTTGGATCGCCACTTGATTTCTGACGGTGGACATCGTAGTGCCGCTGTACAGCGTGACGGCGTTCCCTGCTGTGCAGTCCGGTGCGGTGATCCGTACCGTTGCAATGCCGCCCGGCACAGAGATGCCCGGCGCAAAGGAAACGGAGAAATTCTCGTTGTCAGCCAGACCGGAGATAGCGATGCGCCGGCTGTCCAGCGTCTGCCCATCTGAGCAAATCTCTATGACCAGCGTCCCTTGATTCTGGCGCGCATACGTCGCGCCGCGGAGGGTAATGCCCATCAACCGCCCGTTCACGCGGATCTGCTGGGTAATGACGGTGTCCTGTGTGATCTCGCCCACCGGTTCGCCGGGCGTCAGCATATCGGTAAAGCTGTCCCGATACCGCAGCTGGTCGCCGCCGATCCAATAGAACAGCATCGCCGCGACCACATAGAGCGCCAACGCGATCCCGCACTTTTTCTTCAATGATTGTAGGTTCATGCTTCCCCGGTGATCTCCTTCAAATATCGCGCCAATGCGTTTTTCCACTCCGGCAGCTCCTGAAAGCCGTTGCTGTGCAGACATTCCTTGCTCATCCGTGAATTCAGCGGCCGCACCGCTCTCGTCGGATACGCGCTGGTGGGGATGGGATATACCGTTACCTGCTTGTCCGCCAGCTCAAAAATCGCCTTTGCAAACTCCGACCATGCACATGTACCCCCATTGGTGGCGTGGTAGATGCCGTATCGCTCCGTCTGCACCATATCGCACAGCAGCGGCGCAAGATCCGCCGTGTAGGTCGGTGAACCGATCTGGTCACAAACCACCGTCAGCTCCGTTCTGGTTTCTGCCAGACGGAGCATCGTTTTAACGAAATTATTCCCGTTTTTTCCGAAAACCCAGGAGATGCGGACGATAAAGTACGTCTCCAAAAGGCTCTGCACAGCCAGTTCGCCGGCCAGCTTGCTTCTGCCGTACGTGTTTACCGGGCTTACCGGGTCATCCGTCCGGCGGAACTGCTCACCTGTACCCGGGAACACATAGTCCGTGGAGATATACAGCATCTTCGCGCCGATCTCCCGGCAGGCGGCCGCGAGATTGCGCGTCCCGTCTGCATTGACCGCCCAGCACCGCTCCGGCTCATCCTCTGCCAGATCGACCTTGGTGTAGGCCGCGCAGTGGATGACTGCATCCGGACGGTATGATCGCATCAGATGCTCTACCGCTGCCCGGTCCGTAATATCCAGCTCTTTGGATGACGTGCCCCGGTATTCTATTCCACGCTGCGCCAGCACCCGCGCCACGTCATAACCCAGCTGGCCGCTGACGCCAGTAACCAATACCCTCATGCCGATCCCCTTATATACGATTTACTTTGATCAACTGAATGACCTTCACGAACAAGCTGTCCGGCGCAAATTTCAGAAATATCTCGCCCATCGAAGTCAGCGGGCTGAACCTCCGATATTTCCATACCGTCCTGCTTCCGCCGCGATGAAGCCAGTTTTGCTTCCTTGCCTGCGCCCAAAGGAGCGCGTCGTCTATGGCTGCCTCCAATTTCGCATCACAGGCGAAGTGCTCCTTCAGCCATTGCATCCGGGCCAGCATGGGCTCGATCCGTTCCTTTCCGTAGCTGGTTTTGCCTGTGACCCCCGCCATCAGGCCGGTCTGATTCCCGCCGTGGATGCGGTAGCGGATGGTTTTTTCCGGCGAGGAATACACCATGCCCCTCGCCGCGCAGAACAAGGTGATATAGTGGTCATGCACCATATACGGACAGAACGGAACCGCCTGCTTGGCGGATTCCGCCCGAACCAGCATCGTACACCCTGCGGCAAAATTGCTGACCAGCAGGCCCTCTGCCAGATCTCGCCCGCTGCGAAAGACATGATGCCGGCGCACCTTGGCAAGGCTGTCAGACACCTGCTTTCCGCTGCTGTCGATAATATACATATCCGAGCAGACCACCAGCGCCTGCTCCCGTTCCATCGCTTTCTGCAGCACCGTCAGCTTTTCCGGAAGCCATATATCGTCCTGATCGCAGTAGGCGAACAGGTCGCCCTCAGCCTCCATGGTGAGCCGCTCGAAGGTGCCATTGGAGCCCAGATTTTCCTCGTTGCGCGTAATGGAATAGGGGAAGCTCGTGATACACTCCTGCGCGCAGGCGCGCACCTGCGCATAGGACGCGGCAGGCGAGCAGTCATCCCGGATATACAGCCGCAGATTTGGATAAGTCTGCTCGTTCAGGCTCATCAGCTGCTCTTGCAGCCAATCCATCCGCGGCTCGTACACCGCCAGCAGAATGGAGATCAGCGGCTTATCGGTTCCCATACATTCGCTCATAGTAGTGCTGGTACTCGCCGTTGATGATGTTCTCCCACCAGTCGCGGTGTGTCAGATACCACTCGATGGTCTTGTCGATGCCGTCGGCGAATTTCGTCTCCGGCAGCCAGCCCAGCTCACTGTGGATCTTGGTGGGGTCGATGGCGTAGCGCATATCGTGTCCCTTGCGGTCGGTGACGTAGGTGATGAGACTCTCCGGCTTGCCCAGCTTCCGGCAGATGAGCTTCACGATGTCGATGTTCCGCATCTCATTGTGGCCGCCGATGTTATACACCTCACCCACCCGGCCATTGCGGAGGATGAGGTCGATGGCCTTGCAGTGATCCTCCACATACAGCCAGTCGCGGACGTTCAGCCCCTCGCCGTACACCGGCAGCGGCTTGTCGTTCAGCGCGTTGGCGATCGTCAGCGGGATCAGCTTCTCGGGGAAGTGATACGGGCCGTAGTTGTTGGAGCAGCGGCTCACCGTGACGGGCAGGCCGTAGGTGCGGTGGTAGGCCAGCACCAGCAGGTCCGCACCCGCCTTGGAGGAGCTGTAGGGACTGGAGGTGTGGATGGGCGTCTCCTCGGTAAAGAACAGGTCGGGACGATCCAGCGGCAGGTCGCCGTACACCTCGTCGGTGGACACCTGATGGTACCGCTGAATACCGTACTTCCGGCAGGCGTCCAGCATGACCTGCGTGCCCAGTATGTTGGTCTGCAAAAAGACCTCCGGGTTCTCGATGGAGCGGTCTACATGGCTCTCGGCGGCGAAGTTCACCACCATGTCGGGGTGTTCCTCCTCAAACAGGTCATAGATAGCCTTGCGGTCACAGATATCCGCCTTCACGAAACGGAAGCTGGGACTGTCCATGACGCTCTCCAGCGTGGACAGATTGCCGGCATAGGTCAGCTTATCCACGCAGATAATCCGATCCTCGGGATGCTTGTCCAGCATATAGAAAATAAAGTTACTGCCGATAAAACCGGCGCCGCCGATGACAATGATGGTCATAGGTGTTCCTCCTCAAAAGCCGGTAACGGCATCCTTCAGCCACGGGGAAGTCTGGTCCTTTTGGGACAGGATGGGACTTTCCACGCCCCAGTCGATGGCCAGCTCCGGGTCGTTCCAGCGGATGCCGCCGTCAGCTTCCGGCGCGTAGTAGTTATCCGCCTTGTAGAGGAATTCCACCTCATCGGTCAGCGTCACGAAGCCATGGCCGAAGCCGCGGGGGATCAGCAGCTGCCGTTTATTCTCCTCGCTCAGCTCCACCGCCACCCATTTTTTGTAGGTGGGGCTGTCGGGCCGCAGGTCCACCGCCACATCCAGCACCGCGCCGCGGACACAGCGCACCAGCTTGGCCTGTGCCTTGTCGCCCCGCTGGAAGTGGATGCCCCGCAGCGTGCCCTTTACCGTGGAGGACGAGTGGTTGTCCTGCACAAAGTCATAGTGCAGCCCAGCCTCCTCAAACACGCGCTTGGAGTAGCTCTCCATAAAGAAACCGCGATGATCGCCGAACACCTTCGGCTCTACGATATACACGCCGTCAATGGCGGTCTTGATAAAATCCATTCGTCTGCCCTCAGTAAATGTATTTGCCCTCAGCCACATTCTTCAGATGCTGGCCATAGGGGGACTTGCCGTAAATGTTGGCCGCCAGCAGCAGCTGCTCCCTGCTGATCCAGCCGTTGCGGTAGGCGATCTCCTCCAATGCGGAGATCTGGATGCCCTCCCGGGATTCCACCACCCGCACGAACTCTGTGGCCTCTGCCAGAGAGTCCATCGTTCCGGTATCCAGCCAGGCGTAGCCGCGCCCCAGCGTTACCACGTGCAGCGTACCCTCGTCCAGATATACCCGGTTCAGGTCGGTGATCTCCAGCTCACCGCGGGCGGAGGGCTTCAGCGCCTTGGCGCGCTCCACGACCTTCTTGTCATAGAAGTACAGGCCGGTGACGGCATAGTTGCTCTTGGGCTCTCTGGGCTTCTCCTCGATCGACAGCGCCTTGCCGGTATCATCCAGCTCCACCACGCCAAACCGCTCCGGGTCGTTGACGTAGTAGCCGAACACCGTCGCGCCGTCCTCCTGCGCCACCGCCTTGTGCAGCTGGGCAGTAAGCCCCGCGCCGTAGAAGATGTTGTCGCCCAGGATCATAGCCGCCCGGTCGTCCCCGATGAACTCCTCGCCCAGAATAAACGCCTGTGCCAAACCGTCCGGCGAGGGCTGTACCTTATACGAAAAATGGACGCCGAATTGACTGCCATCTCCCAGCAGGCGCTGGAAGTTCGGCAGATCGGTCGGCGTCGAAATAATGAGAATATCCCGTATCCCCGCCAGCATCAGCGTGGAGATCGGGTAATATACCATGGGCTTATCATAGATAGGCAGCAGCTGCTTGGATGTGACCATGGTCAGCGGATATAACCGCGTGCCGCTGCCGCCGGCCAAAACGATTCCCTTCATTGTGTGTTCCCCCCGTATGGATCCTCTGGTTCTCAGGATCCTCTCTGTTCAAAGCCTTTCGTGTCATCTGCCCCGTATGTGCCGCCTGTTGCGCCAGAATCTTGAGGTGTTCTCAAACAGCGCAGTTCCCCTTTGCAGAGTCAGATGAACCGTGTGACGGCCACGCATTCTGCGATGCCCGTACTGCACCGGGACGTAACCGCCGCAACGCGCGTCAAATCACAAAATTTCTGTTCCTACGTTACCACTTTTCGTGAAAAAAGTCAAGCCGCAGGCGGTGCCTGACGCCGTAAGCAGTATGTGCCGCCGCACGCATAGTATACGCGGCACAGCTCCTATAAAAAATGGAAGCTCCTGGCCTTCCCGGCGCCTTTGCGTGCTTTCGGCTCGGTGGGCGATCCACTGTGTCCGCCTGTATCCACCTGCTTTTTTCCGCGTTTGGGTCACGGTTTGGGTCAAGCCCCGCGACGGCGCAGAAATGACCACGCTGTAATTAAAGAATAGGCGCGGCAGCCGTGCGCTCACAGCCTCTTGAGCCGCGCCAGAAATTCCGCCGTGATCTCCTCCTCTATGGCCTCATCCCGCTGTTTGCTGGCCGTATCGTCGTCTTTCCAGCGCAGCAGCACCTGCCGCACCGTCTGCTTATCACGCCGGAGCGTACGGGCATCCAATCCCTCATACGCTGTGTGGTAGTCGGGGTAGTGCAGATCGTAGTACCGATAGTCCTCAATGGCGTTGTCAAATGCCGACAGTTCTCCATCGGGCGCAAGCACCGACGCCGCCATGCACACCAGCCGCGCCAAACGCCGCAGGTGGTCGTCTGCCAAATCGAACCGCACCAACGGCACAAACTCCTCTACCGGCGGGGCGGAGATGAATCGGCGACCGTTGTCCCGAAGCTTCAAACGCGGTATGGCGCCGCACGCCGCCAGCTCCTCCGCGTAGCGGCGATAGCTGGCGGAGGAGCGTTCTCCGCTGTGCCATTTGAAATCGCCCAGCTCCACCTCACCGCAGTGGGTCAGCCAAAAACAGAAAAACAGCAGCTCTGCCGTTAGCTTGTCGGGGCGGTCACGGTTTTTGCGGCGCGGAATATCCATACAGATCCCCTCCTCAAAAATATTTTACAGAAAAATTTTCGCAAGTCAAGATTTCGGACAGCAGTATGCAACAATTTCAAAAACCCACGTGCTATGATGCAGTCCCGCGAGACGATCGAACTGCCTGTTCGCTCGTTCTGCCAGTACATAACCCCTATGAATTTATATAAGGAGGTACTTATATGAGCGCATTTGACAAGATCATCGGCTACGACCACATCAAGGCGGAGCTGATGCAGATCAGCGACATGATCCACCGTCCGGAGGCCTACGCGGCGCTGGCCGCGAAGCTGCCGCAAGGGCTGCTGCTGGCCGGTGCACCCGGCCTGGGCAAGACACTGATGGCCACGGCGCTGATGGAGGACAGCGGCCTGCCCTGCTTCACCGTGCGGCGCAGCCAGTCGGAGGACGAATTCCTGAAGCAGCTGGCGCACACGTTTGACGAGGCGGCGGAAGCCGCGCCGTCCATGCTCCTGCTGGACGACATGGACAAGTTCTCCAGCGACGAGTTCAGCACCGCCGCGTTTACAGCGGTGCAGAGCTGCATCGACAAGGTGCAGGAGAAGCAGGTGTTCGTGATCGCCACTGTCAACAACGTGAAGGAGCTCCCCGATTCTCTGCTGCGGTGCGGGCGGTTTGACCGGCAGATCGAGGTACAGCGCCCCAACTGTACGGACGGGGAGCAGATCATCCGCCGCTATCTTTCCGGCAAGGCGCCGGTGCCGGACATCTCCCTGTCCGACCTGACGCAGCTGCTGAGCCACAGCTCCTGCGCTCAGGTGGAAAGCGCCCTGAACGAGGCGGCGATTTACGCCGCCTATGAGCGGAGCGACAGCATCACCCGAGTGCATCTGATCCACGCCGTGCTGAAAACGATCCACCATGTGCCGCCGGAGGTGTATCCCGTCAGCGAGGAGCAGCGCAAAAAGGCGGCGTTCCACGAGGCCGGCCACGCGGCCATGCTGGAACTGGTGGCGCCGGGCTCGACGGCCTTCGTAACGCTGCTGTACAGCCCCACCTCCGGCTCCTGCTACGGCTTTGCCTACCGAAACCGTCCGTTGGGCCGGCGGGCAAATATTCTGACCTTTCTGTCGGGCAAGGCGGCCTATGAGCTGCAGTTCGGCAGAATGGGCCCCGGCTGCAACGATGATATCACGCGGGCGGCCAAGCTGATCCGTGAAAAGGCGGAGGAGTTGGGCAGCAGCGGCATGCTGGGCGTGAATGTGTCGGGGCGATACGCCGACAGTGAAGCAGGTCTGTTGGAGCGCGAGACCATCGTCCGTGCGGAGCTGGAGCGCTATCTGTTCGAGGCCAAGGAGATGCTGGCATCCCATCGCCAGATGGTGCAGGAGCTGGCGGAGGCCCTACTGGAGAAGCAGACGCTGCTCCACTCTGAGATCCAGGCCATCTGCGGCAGGTACCGGGATGTACCTGCCGCCTGAGAGGAGGAATACCATGACTTACGTTGTCAGCGACATCCACGGCTGCGATAAAAAGTACTTCCGGCTGTTGGAAATGCTGCATTTCAGTGACAATGATACGCTGTACATTCTGGGTGACGTGACGGACCGCGGCAGCGGCGGTCTGCGTGTCCTGCTGGATGCGGCGTCGCGCCAGAATGTGATCCTCTTGCGGGGCAATCACGAGCGGGCGGCGCTGGAGTTCCTGCCCCACGATCCGGACAACGAGGCCATGCCCGTAAGGCTCTTTGGACGATGGTACGAGTGGATGGAGGACGGCGGCGACAGGACATACCGCGCCTTCTGGAACAGGTCTGACGCGGTGCGCGCCCGGGTGCTGCGTATCCTCGGCAGTCTGCCGGTCTATGCGGAGGTGCAGGCGGGAGGCCACAGCTTCTTTCTGGCGCATACCGTGCCGGGGAAGCGCAAAATGCGCCATCCGGAGAGCTGCCGCGTCTGCGACTTCCTCACGGGGGAGCCGGAGTATGAGATATGCTATGACCCCGACCGCATCATCGTCACCGGCCATACCGTTACCAGCCTTATCGACAAGGCATCGAGGGGGCGTATCTGGCGCGGCAACGGACATATTGCCATCGACTGCGGTGCGGTCTACAGCGGCGTACTGGGCTGCCTGTGTCTGGATACGCTGGAGGAATTTTATGTGGAGTGAGGTGTGACATGGGATACTATGCAAACGCCGCCTTGGAGCGGTCATATCAGGAGCGGTCATGCTGCGGCTATCCAAGCCGAGAGGAAACGCTGACGTACTATCTGGAGGATCTGCAGGCGATGCTATCCCCCCACTGTGACGCCGCCAGGTACGCGGGCGTCAAGGGGCGTTATCGCTATTATGAGGTGCCGTGGGCGGCAGCGCCCAGTGAGCGGGACATCTGTGCCGCCATTGCGGAGGTGGAGCGGCTTCTTGCGCGGGAGCGCTTTCACGCCGGGGACGCGGAACAGACCGTGGTCGGGATCGTACCCGCCGCGCTGTGCCGCAGGCGGAGGGCGGCGGTATGACCGCGGCGTGAACCAGAAGAACACAAACAAAGAGGAATGGAAGGGAGAGGACGAATGACTATGAAGTATACCTCTGCACAGGCCAATAAGCGGCTGAAGAAGCTGACCGATGAATATGTGTCCCTGCGGGAGAAGGAGAGCCGCAGCAGGGAGTTCCGCGCCGCCGCCGGCGAGAATGTGGAATCCGTGCGCCCCGCCTATGATTACGCGGACACCCAGCGCCGTCTGGCGGAGCTGGAGCGGTGCATCCGCCGCATCAAGCACGCCATCAACCTGTTCAACGCCACCCATACCGTACCCGGCTTCGACATGACCATTGACGAGATGCTGGTGTACATTCCCCAGCTTACCCGCCGCAAGAATAAGCTGGCGGCGATGAAGAACCGCCTGCCTATGGAGCGTGCGGAGGAGCAGTATGGCCGCCGCGCTGACCTGATCGACTACTCCTACGCCAATTACGACATCGCGGCGGTGGAGGCCGACTATGAGCAGGCGGCGGACGAGCTGGCCCGCGCCCAGATGGCGCTGGACGCAGCCAACCAGCAGGACACCTTCGAGCTGCCCGTGTAAGTCCGTTCCGTTGTTTTGACCGCAGCAATTTTTTCAAAACTTCCGACAGGGGTCTCCCATCGTGTGCAGTGTGGTGAGCGGAGGCCGGTTATTCCCTTTGTTATCCGTTATGAGCCCATGGTATAAGGTTGGAAGAAAATGTATTCGCTGCGGACAAAGCAAGAAAACTTTCCCCGGAGGCCGAAGTTCGGTTTCAGGCCTCCGCTATTTCGAAACGAAAGGAATACAGATTATGAAGTTATGAAGCGTAGTTTTCTGATAGGGAGTGTGATCCTTCTTCTTGCGTTTTCAATATGTGCCTGCGGCGGAGACAAGGCGGCGGGCATCCCCGGCAGGGAGACGAGGCGATTGACGGGCACCTACGACTGGCAGGGCGTAGAGTGCATCCTGTTTGACAAGGACAACACGTTTGAAATATACCTCTCCAGCGGAGGCGAAGCGTATAGAGGGGGTATATGCCGAGGGCACCGCCCGATCCGGCGTCACATACAACCACAAAAAGCTGTGGGAGCAGCTTCACGGTTCCCGCGGCAAGCCGTACAATTACTATCCCCGCGGCAGGGTGGACGCGGACAACAGGGGACAGCCGGTGATCTACATGAGCCCCCGCGTGCCGCTGTCACTGCTGCCGGAGATACAGGCGGCCTTTGCCATCACGACAGAGCCGCTGCTCCGATACGACAACAGCCGCCATTACAGATGTCATCTGGATGACGGCTGGGGCGGTAAAGGGTAAGGGAGTGTTGTTTTACTGGGAAGTGTGTGATATAATGTACGAAAGTGTCTGGGGAACCTCTGACATAATCGGCGAAATGCCTAAAATTTAAAGAAAGAGGGGCTTATAGAAATGGATATTCAGAGGGCAGCAGAACTGCTGGCGGCGCACAGCGCAAAAGAATTTGGTAATGCACTGAAAGATCGTGACGATCCGTTCAAGGATTTTTATAAATCCTTGCCCATTTGCATTTTGGATGCCGTGTTTTCCATCGGCGTCCGGTATACCTCGGTCGTGAACGTTGTCAACAGCTATATCGGGACGTTTGACCTTACCATATCCAGAACGCAGACGGACGAGACGGAGCATACGATCCGTGATTTCCTCACGAATGTCGCGAAATATGATACGATCGAGGACTTTTCCAAGAATGTGCTTCACAACATGCAGCGGACTTCCAGCCGCAACGGCATTTTGAAGGCGGAAGCGTGCCGAGAGGTCGCGCTGGTCTGCCAGAAGCACGGCATCAATACGCTGCGCGACTTCAATGACTACGCGGACAAGGCCGCCCTTGATAAGGACATCAAGTCGGTGCGCGGCCAAAGCAGCGGCATCATGCTGAAGTACCTCTATATGCTGGCCGGTGATGAAAACCGCGTCAAACCGGACAGGCACATCGTGCGCTTCATCAAGGAGACGTGCGCTCTGCAGAAGCTGACGGACGATGATGTACAGGCAATTATGGTGCGTACGGTCGAAATGCTGAAGCCCGAATACCCGAATATCACAGTGCGCTTTCTCGACAGCCTGATCTGGGAAACGCAGCGGCAGTAACGACCGCATTTCCCCGAAATACGGAAGGCCCTTGCTTCGCTGGCGGAAGCGTGGGACGCTGTGAGTCAGGGGTAGCACTGCCTGCGCGAATATGCAAACAACAAAGAAGAGGTGTGACCAATGGTCACACCTCTTCTTTGCTTAACCACTTGATAAACTCAGCCCACGGCGTTGCCGGTCTCCATAATGGACAGCGTATGGCTGTCCGCCTCGGCAAGCTCCGGCTTATATTTGCGGAGCCACAGCATTTTCGGACATTGCCACAGCGCGCAGTATTTGGACTTGGAAAGGTTGACCACGCCGATTCCCCTCTCTGGGTAATTTGTCTGGAAATCCTGTCTTGAGTATAGCATTCACAAAACAGGAAAACAAGTTTTACGGCAGCATCAAGCAATATGCCGGCATATCTGAAAAATTGCAGAAACGCCGATTCTACCGCTTTTGAGATGTTGTACCTGCTGCCCTGTTGAAGTTCCACGGGACATCCCGCTGCGCATTGGCGCAGAAATGCCCGCGCTGTAATTAAAGAATAGGCGTCAGACCTTCGGGAGGTCATCGCAGGACAGCAACTTTTGCTTTGCTTCGCGGAACCAGCGGTTTCCTGGCTCGATCTGCAGCACATACTGGATCCGCCCCAATAGCTGCTGCCGGTAGCGCTCCGTATCAGGAACGCCGTCTGTGCGAAGCGCTGCGCGGCCGCCCCGCAGGATGCTGTCCGCCAGACCAAAGCGCAGGGCGTAATAGACCTCCTGCCGAAGTAAGCGCTTATAGCCGGCCGGCACGGATACCTTCTCGTTGACGGTCAGCCCGGTCACGCTCTGCCGTCCGGCATTGGTGATAAAATGGGTCTTGGTTTCATTTAGATCAAAGCCCATCTCCGCCAGCATATTTTTCGCCTTCGAATAGACGGCGAACAGCGGATGATCGGCAGAAAAGGTCAGGTCATCGCAGTACCGCGTGTATGCGATGCCGCGCCGCTGGCACCAGCGTGCCATGTTCGTATCAAAATTCCGCATGACCAGATTGGAAAGCGCGGGAGAGGTGGGCGCGCCCTGCGGCAAGACACCGTCCTTGCAGCACAAAACGGTCAGCAGAAAGCCCACCTGCCGGGAGAAGTACCGGGTGTGAAAGGCGGCAGAGTGGACCTGTTCAAAGCGGATACTGCCGAAAAAGTCGGAGATATCCAGCTTCAGGAGATACCGTTTGCCCACATGGGGCGCGGCGTTGCCGCTGAGAGTGCCGCCCTTTCGATAAGCGGTGGCCTGCGGTGCGACAGGCAGATAGGCGAGGAGATCCCGGCAGATCTTCCGCTGCCAGCGACGCAGCGTGTCGTCCGGCACGGACAGTATGCGCACATCGCCGTTACGCTTGGGGATGGTGACGGGGTGATATGCTGCCGCCGTGTGCCGCGCATAGTAAAGGAGCTTCTGCCTGCTGGTAGAGAGAAACGCCGCCAACTGCCGGGCGTCGTACAGGAACGGCAGCTGCGGGTGAAAGCAGTGAAAATCCAGTACCATATCCGCCGCGGCCTGCATACCGAATTTGGCCACGAAGTCTGCGTCCGGCATTTCGAAGGTGACCGCATCTTTCTCGATTTTCATAGAGGCCTCCCTGACATAGAATCAGCCCCGTGCAGTACAAAGTGACCTGATGTGAGCGGAGTCGAATTGATAATCATATGGTGATTCGCGAATTCGACGGAGCGGTATCAGGCGGTCGCTTCGCTTGCGAAGCGTGCGTCCTCTTAGTAAACAGAGCGGCGACTCGCCGCCCTCCTCAAAGTACGAAACTCTAAGCTGTACACTACTGCATGGGGCTGATCTTCGGTTATGCTTATATGGTAAAGCGCTTTGACGGGAAAGTCAAGTGGATGACTGCGTCTCCGGCCCGTACCGGGTCAGCGCGTCCATGATCTTGTGATACACCACTTGGTTGGGGTAATAGCGGTAGTCGGCAAAGACGGAGATGCCGGTGCCGTTGAAATACTCCAAAATCGCGGCGGCGCAGGCGGCGCTGCGGCTCTGCCCGTACTCGCACTGGCAGAGGATATCCAGCCCGTCCGCCCTTGCCTGACAGATAAACGCCGCCAGCGCGTCCGCCTCCGGCATGTAGGTGTCGTAGTCCAGCCCTACATCCGGCAGAGCTGTCAGATCCAGATCGTGAACGACCACGGTGAACACCCGCGCTGCTTTGCCGGCGTAGTCCAGCGGGGGCACCGGGGCAGGCTTGCCGACGGAGGGTGGGTCGCAGAAGGAGATCACCGCCGTGCGGGAGAGCGTGTCGGTACGCAGCAGTTCCTCGGCGGCTTTGCGGGAACAGATGGTCACGTTCATAGATATACCTCCAGTTTTGTATAGTTCGCGGTATGCCCGCAGGGACATACCGTTGCAGGGAGACTCCTCATCCTCCGTCTGCAGCTCGATGTCATACTCCCAGCCGCAATGCTCACAGATCCAGTACATATCTAGCGTGGGATAGCCGCAGACGGGGCAGGTGGCGATGCGGAACATACCGGAGCGGTACTCCGGCGTCTTCTTCAAATCCTGTTCATTATGCATGAGGTCCCTCCCAACTGATGCAGTTCAGACAGCCGCCCTGTTGGGCGATCTCCCGGATGTTGATGGGCACGATCTCTTTGCTGAAAAGCTGCCGCGCGGAAGTCTCAGCCTCGGCATCCTGCTCGATGCCAAACACCGGCAGGAAAACCACCCGTTCCGTCTCCAAATAGTTCAGGTAGCAGCCAACGGCGCTGACCCCACCGGTCGGGACAAAGGGAAAATCCACCGCGTCCAGGCCGTAGTCCCGCACAGACCGCTTTACTTTTTGCTCAAAGCCGCAGGATGACAGCGGCCGATTGCATAGCACGGTGCGGTCGTCGAGGAACCGCGCCATGCCGTCGGCGTGGCCGGTCATGTCGCTTTTCAGCGACGGGAGGACGATCACCTCCGCCTCCAGCAGCTCCGACAGCTCACGCACCAGCGCGACAGGCGGATACTCCGGGTTTTCGGAAAAGACGCGGTCGCTGATCAGGACGCGCACCCCGGACGGCGAGAACACCACGTTCCCGCCGTCGAGGTTGATATGGCTGTATGTAACCGGCAGGCCAAGCTGCGGCGCTATATCGCGCCGAAAGTCCGTTCGCAGCTCCGGGCAATCCCAGAGGTACGACGGCTCATAGCGGAAGGGCACCAGCTTTCCGGAGCCTGTCCGCACCGGCATGAAGTCTCGCAGCCATATGTCCCGTGTGCCATCCAGCAGGGCGTAGGGGACATCGTGCGCCGCCAGCGTCGCGAACAGTGTCTCTGCGTCGGTTGGATAAAGCACAGGGAGGAGAGTGGAGAGGTAGAATACTTCTTGGCTCATATGGTCAGATTATTTTCTGTGAAATTGTTCTTCTATATGACCCCAATATTGCTTGACACCACCGGCAAAGTATTTTTTGAAGTCATCATATGAGATCATGTCACTTTTTGCATTGTTGCAAATGACGCAGGCAAATTCGCAATTATCACGATTATATCCGCCGAGAGGATTCTTTCGCTCGATTTGCAGATTCCCATTGAAACTGGGCTTCTTGGAATGAATAAGTCCTTCACGAAATGCAGCTTGCACAGTGGATTCGCTTACTTCGCAATAGCAGCAATGACAATTTCCATCCGCATCCATTTTTGAAATCCACCAGTCCAAAAAAACCGGAAATTTCCCGTCAAATGGGTTTTCGTTTTTCACCGTCAACTTGGCCGTAAATCGCTTATAGATGATTTGAATATCGTCCCGCACAATGCGTGCATATATGTTCTCGCGAAAATACCGATCAAAGGATTCGCCGATATCCAACTCTTTCAGCATTGCGACCGAATTGCTTTGCCTTCGATCTACAGCATATCTTGAAAGAAACACTTTGTCTTCTTCAGATAAGTGCATCTCTGTGTGTGAATATTTTTTATTCAGGAAGTTCTCCAACAGTTGCTTGCTTTCCATCGTTCATTCTCCTTCTCATCATATTATTTTGCGTGCCATTGCCTGTACGTCCATTATAAGAGCCGTTGTCGAAAAACGCAAGTTCACCATTTTCTTGGAACTTTTTTCACCAATTCAGCCGTTGGTTGCGCCAGCGGATACGCTCCGCGGCATAGCGGCGATACCACTTTGCCGCTTCCTTATAGTGCTTGTCCGCCTCATAGATCGCTGCCAGCCGCGACATGGCGGCATCACAGCCAGCTTTGGCGGCACGGTGATACCAGCGGATGCCCTCTGCCTGGTCGCACGCCACGTCCTGCCCGTAATAGTACCGATGCCCCAGACGCAGCATCCCGATGGCGTCGCCGCCCACCGCCGCCTCGTAGTCAGCCATAAAGCTGTCTCCCCGTTCCTGTGCGTCCAGAAATGCATCTACCGTCGCCGCGTAGGGCTCACACTCAAAATACAGCCGGAGCAAGGCGTTCTCCGCCTCACCCACAGGGTCAAAAGCGCTCATTACATCGGAAGTCACGTTGTTCTCCGCCCGCTTGTACCAACGGATGGCCTGCGGATAGCTGCGCTTCGTGCCGCAGCCGTGCTCACAGCACCATCCGGCGGCGAACTGCGCCTCGGTAAAGTTGTGGGCCCCCGAACGCTTGAACAGATCGAATGCTTTCGCCATAGCGTCGGGCGTGCCGCTGCGGATATGCGCCAACGCCTGCGCGAACTGCGCGTCCGCGCTCCGCCGCCGGTTGGCGATCTCCCACAATTCCGCGTACACGGAGAGCGCCGGCGAAAAGGTAACATCCATGGTCATTTCCTCCTGCAATTTGATTTGCGGTCAGTGTAGCACCTTTTTTCATAAGACCTAAATATTTATATGATTCAGAGCGCGTTTGACACGAAAATCGGCCTATGTCACTCTTTTTCGCGCGAAAAAACGGCAAGAACTTCTGCACTTTACCGTCGATATGCCACAAAAAGCGCGTGTCGATGCGACGGAAATTGTGCACCAATACGAAATTTTGCCAAAACCCGCCTTTTGGCTTATATAAATAAGGTCTTAATTAAAAAGGTGCTATACTGGCGGCAAAATCGAAAAGGAGAAATAACCATGAGTGCATTTGACAAGGTCATCGGATACAAAAATGCCAAGCACGAGCTGCTGCAGCTCTGCGATATGCTCCGTGATCAGACGGTTTACGAGCAGATGGGCGCGCATTTGCCCAGGGGACTGCTGCTGTATGGCGATCCGGGCTTGGGCAAGACCCTTCTGGCGAGGTGCTTTATGGAGGAGAGCGGGCTGCACACCATCACAGTACGCCGCGACAAGGGCGGCGACGCCTTTGTCGACAGTATCACGCGGGCCTTTGCCAAGGCCAAGGCGGAAGCGCCGTCCATCGTCCTTTTAGACGACATGGACAAATTCGCCAATGAGGACACCTCCCGCTGTGACGCGCCGGAATACGTTGCTGTGCAGGCCGGGATCGACGACGTGAAGGACGCCGCTGTGTTCGTGATCGCCACGGCAAACGATATCCGCAAGCTGCCGAGCTCGCTGCGGCGTTCCGGACGGTTTGACCGAAAAATCGGACTTCAAGCGCCCACGGCGTCCGACGCGGAGGAGATCATCACCCACTATCTGAAAACGAAACGGGTTTCGGACAGTGTCAACATGGAAGACCTGACAAGGATGATGCGCTATAATTCCTGCGCCGAGCTGGAGACTATTTTGAATGAAGCGGCGGTTCGTGCGGCCTTTGTCCGCAAGACCGGCATCGACATGGAGGACATGGTGAGTGTGGTGCTGAAGCAGCAATATGGCGCACAAGAGGATATGCCTCGCGTTTCGGATGAAGTTATCGAAAAGGTGGCGCTTCACGAGGCGGGGCATCTGGTGGTATGCGAAGCGCTGTGCCCCGGCAGCGTCGGCTTTGCCTCCCTGCTTCCCTCCGACGAAAACCGGTGCGGCGGCTTTATCCACTGCTGCAAAGGTGTCTCCGATTCACAAAGCGCCATCATCGCCCTGGGCGGCAAGGCCGCCGTGGAGATGCGGTATGCGGGGCAGGTCGCGGAGGGATGCAGCGACGATATCGCCCGTGCGGTCAACTGTATCCGTGAGGCGGCAGCCAAGGAGGGTGCGCTGGGATTCTCCCTGCTGAATGTCGAAAGCGATTCCTCCAGCAATATGTCCGAAAGCCTGAATGCCCGCAGCGAGGCGGCGATACAGGCGGAGCTGGAGCGGTACTACGGCAAGGCAAGGGCGCTCCTTGCTCAAAACGAGGCGTTTCTGAAAGAGATCACAGAGGCGCTGGTCATGAAGAAGACCCTGCTCTATTCCGATATTCAGGCTATCCGCGGTACCGCTGTAAAGAGAAACCCTGCGGTGACCTGCGAGGCGGCTTCAAGGTATGACGCGGCGGAGGTCGAGAATTCCCCGCCGGAGGATCCGGAGGAGGCGATGCGCCAGAAGATCATGCGCAAGCTGGAGGAGGCGGAGCGACGGCGATGTTCCTGATGCTTCAGGAACGCGCCGTGGAGGACAAGCCCGTCGCGTAGAATGAAGCGGTATACCGTCTGACCAGCATCACGATCCCTGCGGGAGTGACCCGCATTGAAGAGTATACATTCCACTGCTGTATGAACCTTACGGATGTTGTCATCCCCGAGGGAGTAACAAGTGTTGGGAAATTAGCATTTGCTTGCTGCTATGAATTAACAAATGTTGTACTTCCAGCCAGCCTGGTTGAGTATCGAGCGGCAGGCTTTTGCGGATTGCAGAAGCTTGAGCAGCATTACGATCCCGGAGGGCGTGACGAGGATTGAAAGAGGGGCATTTTCCCGATGTGAGTTTTTGGATAGCATAACACTGCCCGACAGCATTACAAGTATTGGCGAAAAGGCATTTTGGCGCTGCAGCGGCTTGACCAGCATCACAGTAGGGTAATAGCGGTAGTCGGCAAAGACGGAGATGCCGCCGTGCGGGAGAGCGTATCGGTACGCAGCAGTTCCTCGGCGGCTTTGCGGGAACAGATGGTCACGTTCATAGATAAGATGCAGGAAAACGGCGCGGACACAGAGGCGGAGATCGTGGAGAAGTACAGGGAGGCGGCGGAGCAGGAGGGCGTGACGCTGACGCGTGACGAGGTGATGGACGAGCTTGCGGCGGACTTCGCCGGTGATATGCTGGACGACGCAGACCTGTTTGCCAAGTTCTCCAAGGAAAACCGGACACCGTAGACGCAACGTATGTGCTGATGGGCGTCGCCAAAAACAAAAACAACGAGCCGTACATCGTACAGGTCGTTGTAAATCGTGCCTCCAACGAGGTCATGTCCGTGGATGTTTTGTATGCGATAAACGCAAAAAAAGAACCGGCTGCATCGCTGCCAAAGTTCACGGACGAATCCGCTCCTCTAACCGGTTCCACTATCAGTATAGCCGATTTGCTCACATATGTCAATCGATATTTCCCTGACGTGTTACCGGAGGGGATGCTGCGGCATTTCGGCCACAGAGAGAGACCGGCGGGCAAACTGGGCGAGGGAGCACTGTTCTCACTGAAAGCTTACTCGGAGGCGGAGAAAAAAGATCATGTAAAATCCGCAAAGGAATTTTTCGGCAAGACGTACAGCTGGAACGAGACTGGGTACATCACCACGGACGGCACGAAACTGGACTTCTCCGGACGGCATGATGGCGCTCCCGGCGGGCAAACTGGGCGAAGGGGCGACGGCCGTGACCGGCGCGGAGCTGTGTGGGCGGCTATTTCAATCCACGCCCCCCGCGAGGGGGGCGACCCTATGCGTGAAGGTCTTCTTCCGGACCATTTGGATTTCAATCCACGCCCCCCGCGAGGGGGGCGACTCCGAGCAGATCCAGCGGGAAATAGGCAATATGGTATTTCAATCCACGCCCCCCGCGAGGGGGGCGACCTCGCCGTCTCCGTTCGTATCAAGCAAACGGACAATTTCAATCCACGCCCCCCGCGAGGGGGGCGACCCGCCATGGCGATCACGGAGGCGATGGAACAGGCATTTCAATCCACGCCCCCCGCGAGGGGGGCGACGCAGACCCGCCGCCCGCAAGACCTCGTTGATGGAATTTCAATCCACGCCCCCCGCGAGGGGGGCGACCACTGACCGGCAACCTTTATGGTAAATACTTTTCCGATTTCAATCCACGCCCCCCGCGAGGGGGGCGACTTAGGCAGGTAGCCGTATCTGCTATAATATAGGTCATTTCAATCCACGCCCCCCGCGAGGGGGGCGACATCACACTTCGCCTGCTCGGCGCGGTCTGTGGAATTTCAATCCACGCCCCCCGCGAGGGGGGCGACCCATGTCAATTTCCGTACCATGCAGGATATGACGATTTCAATCCACGCCCCCCGCGAGGGGGGCGACGATCCGGCTGGTGCTCCCGCGCTTTACGTATCCAACATTTCAATCCACGCCCCCCGCGAGGGGGGCGACCGTAGGCGTTAGGCAACACGTCGACGGTGAAACAATTTCAATCCACGCCCCCCGCGAGGGGGGCGACAAAGGCCTCGCCCACAGTCAGCGGTATCTTAGTATTTCAATCCACGCCCCCCGCGAGGGGGGCGACGGCGTTCTTCGCGACATCATCAGCTCGCCATGGCAATTTCAATCCACGCCCCCCGCGAGGGGGGCGACAGCAAAGATGCACAGTTTTACCTGCGGATCTTTGACAAACAAGTAGAACTTTTGCGTTTTTTGGGAAAAATACGGGGTGGTTGCCTGAGAAACCCGGAGAAAGACCAGCGTTTTCTCGGGAAAAGCCTTGCGAACCTCCCGGAAATCTCTGGTCACTTGGACTTCGCGGGGGGCGGGAAGGCGCGTCCCGGATACCCGTGCGCCGTACCACTGCTACGCCGGGCGGCGTGTGTCAGAGGATCAGGGGATCCTCCGGCAGATAGGTGCTCTTCGTACCGAAATGCTCCACTTTTTTCTCATATTGCTTCCATAGATAGTAAAAGCGCAGACTGTCTTTCTCAGAATCCATGATGGACAGGAGCTGCGCCTGCAGGCGGCGGCACTGCCCTGCGTCCAGCAGGCACTCAAACACGGAATTTTGCACCCGCTGTCCGTAGTCCACGCACTTTTTAGCGATCTGCCGCAGGCGCTTGCGCCCGGCGGCGTCCTCGGTGTTTACATCGTATGTGATCAGCACCAGCATAGCATCACTTCCATAAAAACGGCGGATAGCCGTCCAAGTCGCTGCGGAGGCAGCGAGCCAGCAGTAGCGCCTGCGCATAGGGGATCATACCCCAACTCAGCTTTTCCCCCAGATAGGGGTGGGTCAGCGTGTCCCGCTTCCGCTCCTGCCAGGTCTTCAGGAATTTCCGGCGGCCGTCATCGGACAGCAGCACCGCGCCACTGTCCTGCATCTGAAAGTCCTCCGGGCGCAGCATTCGATTGTTCACGAGGGTCAGCACGAAGCGGTCTGCCATGCAGGGTCGCAGCTCCTCCATCAGATCCAGCGCCAACGACTGCCGTCCCGGCCGGTCGCGGTGGAGGAAGCCTACATAGCTGTCCAATCCGACGCTTTCCAAGGCGCTGGCACAGTCGTGTGCCAGCAGACTGTAGGCAAAGGACAGCATGGCGTTTACCCGATCCAGCGGCGGCCGACGGCTTCGTCCGTGGAAGAAGAATGCCTCCTTCCGGCTCAGGAGCATATGATCGAGGACGTCGAAATACGCGGTGGCAGCAGCGCCCTCTATTCCCCGCAGGGAGTCCAAGTCAGCGGCAGCCAGCACCTGTGGCAGCATAGCCCGGAGGTTGGCAGCGGCTTTTTCCAATCCGCAGTCCGCCACGCGGGGCGCGTGATCCCGCAGGGTGCGCTGGATGCTGGCGGCACCGTTGCTCAGCTTGCCGAAGATCATGGTGCGGGCTATCTCACAGCTGCGAGCGGGGTCGTCAGCGATACGGTACTGCTCACGGCGGAGCAGTACGTTGCCGCTGCTCTCGCCGCAGGTGCGGGCAAGGAAACGTCCGTGCGGGGAGCAGAAGGCCAGACCGATCCCGGCCTCCGCACATTTGCCCATCAGCGCAGGGGAGGCACCGGCGTAGGAGAAGCTGACGATGGCTTGCAGCGTGTGCAGCGGGTAGCGGGCAACGACGGTCTTGTCTCGGTTTGCCAGCACATTTTCCCCCTCCAGCGAGAGGTAAATGTCCTCGGAGGTGACAAATAGCGTGTTGAGAAGCTGCTTCATGGTGATTCCTCCATGGCCGCCCGGAGATACGCGGAGACGGCTTTGCTTTTCATCAGCTTGGGCAGGCACAGCTCCTTCAAGGAGCAGGCGTTGCAGGATTTGGTGGGCTTGACCTTGGGGGTATAGCCCCGGCGGTACAGCTCGTGCATTTCCGTCAGAAGCTCCCGCACCTCCATGCGCAGCTCCGGGGTGAAGGAAACCCTCTCTCGCCGGCGGATCTCCCCGTAATAGAGTGCGCCCTCAGGGATGTCGCAGCAGAGCATGGACTCCAGGCACATGGCCTGCGCGCATAGTTGCAGGTTGTCGCCAGTGTCCTCGCGGGGGCGGCCCCGCTTGTACTCCACCGGGTACGGCTGCCACAGTCCCTCTTTCCCGGAGAGGGGGATCCCGACGGAGCCACGGTGGTATTCCAGTACGTCGCACTGTCCGGATACACCCAGCTCCGCGGAATAGACGCTGACGCCGCGCGTAATAAAGCGGTCGCCCCGCCGCTCCTGAAGGTCCGTGTCGTGGGCGTTTTCGTGGAGGATCGCGCCGTCAATGGTGCGGTAGTTTTCCGCCCACTGGTGCTCGATGTGGATCAGCGCCCACCGCCGCCTGCAAAACCGGAAATGCTGTAAGCCGGAGAGCTGTAGGAAGTCCTCCTCATTATACGCCATCGATCACCTCCGGCTCCAGACCCGGCAGCGCCTCCAGCGAAATCACATAGTCGTCTGCGGAGGTGGGGATGGTACCCGCGTCCCGCAGCGCGACCTTGACGGAGCGGTGGACCTTTGCGGAGGAGTACTGTCCGTCCTTGCAGCTGTGGCGCCACCAGAACAGCTTCACCACCTCCATGGAGCCGTCGGGCCGTGCGGAGGAGGCATCGTTCACAAAGAGGGTGCGCAGACATTCCTTGACCGTGTCGGCGTCCTCCTCGGAGAAGCCGGTCTTTTCCGCCAGCTGGACATTGATGGAGCCCTTGATCTCGTACAGGCCGAAGCGGACAAAGTGCTTCATGCCCATGGTGTCGGAGGCGCGGTTCTCACCCTTTTCCTTCTTCTCACCATTCACGCTCTTGGTGATCTGGAGGGACTCGATCTCCACAGGGGACAGGCTGGACGCCTGATGCACGGAGACCGGCCCGCGCACACCGCAGGAGAAGCCCTTGGCATCCTTGAAGGCAAAGACCTGCCCGAAGGTACGCACGTCCAGCCATGTCTCGCAGGCGTGCCGGGCATATTCCTCCCGATCCTTGATGCCCTTCATAGCGGCGGAGGCCCGCTCGCTGAGGCTGCCGCAGCCGTCGCTGCACCGATCCTCTGACTGAACGAAGATGGGCTTGCCCAGATCCTGCATTCGATTGCGGATCTTGCGCTTGATGCACACGTCGGAGATCTCACCAAAGCCGTTCAGGTCGGTGCGGGGGCGATTGCCGTTCAGAGGGTCGCCGTTGCTGTTGGCGCGGGCCACGGAGACCAGTGCCACAAAATCGATCTTGTTTTGCAAGCTGCTCATTTATTCTTCCTCCTGACTGTTTTCGGTCTTGCCGGATGTGTACAGCGCACTGCGCTGCAGATAGTACCCAAAGAGATAGGTGTCCTTCAGGGACTCCTCCTGTTCCGCCTGCGGGAAGGCGGAGATTTCCTGGATGATCTGCTCGATCGTGCGCTCAAAGGTCACTCTGGCGCCGGGCTTGAGTTTGGGGTAGTACGCCTTTTTCAACTGCTCCCAGATGATCCGGCTGGCGTAGAGCGGACGCTTTGCGAACACGGACTGCATCCGGATCGCGTTGGGCTCCCGCTGCTCATTGGGCTCATAGGTGTCTCGCTCAAGTTTTTCAAACACGGCCAAAAGCCGTCCATACTGATAGCTGACATCCTTCTTCTGCGGTTCCAGTGCCATGCCCCATTCCTCCTTGTACCAATCATATTTGTATTTCCGAAGCACCGCGCAGGCGGTGAACAATACCGTTTCCCGCAGGGCGGCGTCCATGATCTGCAGGTTGGACGCCTTGGCCGCCGCAGCGCGGGCGATATCCGCCGGCATTTTGCCCTGATCCACCCGGCAGGAGAGCAGCCGCTGTACCTGCTGGCGCATGACGCGCTCGTCCGTTTCCAGCTTTGTCTGCTTGTCGGAGACGCGCACCGTGCCGAAGGCGCAGTCCGCGATCTGCGAAAGCGAGGGCGACTGTATGCCGAAGGAGGAATGCTCCCAGCAGCAAAGTGCATCCCAGTTGTGCAGGCGTTCCAGAAGATCGGAGACCGGAAGCTCGCTGTAATAGGTGAGGGAAAGACGTCCGGATGTGGCGGCGTCAAAGGCGGCCACTACGGCGCCGGCGTCCCGCGGGATCGTCTCCTGCCAGCCCCGGAGAGTTTCCGACAACGCCTTTCGATAGTCGGAGTATTTTATCTGCTTGGCGGCTCCCCGCCGCAGGAAGGCGGCCTGCGGTTTGGGGATCTCAATGCCCTGCGGATTCCAGCACAGGAAGGTGCGCCCGCCGATGAAGACGCCTTGGGTCGCCGCCAACCAGTGCAGCGCGCTGTGGATCTTCTGCGATGCCTCGTAGCTCATAGTTGCAGCCTGCGAATCGTCTGTGAAGCGGCCCCGATAGGTAAAGCCGCTGGTGTCGTTGGCGGAGATCAGCTTGGCGTTGGCGCACAGGTTGATGATCTTCTTGGGGTGCTGGCTGGCTGGCGGGGCGTTTTTACCGGTAACCATGCAAAACGCGGGCTTCTCAGATTTCGTGGATGCATAGTAGTCGATGAAGGCTTGGAAGAGGCTCTGATCCTGCCAGCAGGCGGGCGTCTCATTTTCCCCACCTGTCTCTACACGCCAGCGGACGATCTGCTTTTCCTTGACAGGAAAGCCTTTTTCATCCAGTGCGATCAGGCCGCGCTGAGCCATATCCGTTGCGATTGTTCCCTTTTCCACATAGCGGGCGATGGCGGAGAGCTTGGGGTGGCCGTAGGGTGATAGCTCCCAGCGGTGCAGCTGTGTCAGGTAGCTTTCGTATTTGGCGGGATACAGCGGGGAGAGAAACTGAATCTGGTCGCATAGCGGGTGTGCGCCGGGGGCTTTGCCGGTTCGCCCCGAGGAGCTCTCCGTCACAGGGATGATCGTGGCGGCCTGCTCCGCCTCGACGGAACGGGCGTCCAGCAGATGACCGTCCGCGTCCAGAGTGAGCTCCAGCTCTGCGTTTACGATTTGGTGCGAAACAGGAACCAGCGGCTCCTTCGCCTTGCCGTAGATGTCGGCGTATTGCGGCGCCATGGCACAGTAGGTGTCATAGGCCTGCTGCATCAGTCCCATTTACTCCACCTCCCCAAATTCCCGCAGACCGATAAAATTGCCCTCGCCGGCGGAAAAGATCTTCATAGGCATTTCCCGCAGAGGCTTCTGCCCCGGACAATCCTCCGGCGGGAGAAAGTGAATGACACCGTTTTTCATGACCGGGTACCAAAACCGGGCAGTCATCCGTCCGCGGGTCTCCTCCGAGTAGGCCTCGTCCGGGTAGGTGATGCCGTGGTACATCAGCCCGAAGCCCAGCTCCGGCAGATCGTCGTAGGCGCCTGCGCCGTTTCCGAATACGCAGGGCTCTACATAGCCCTGACATTCCCGGGTACCCAGAAAAATATCACGCCGCCCGCCCTTTTCAATCATTCGGCGGGCAATGCAGTGATGTTTGTTCTCATTTCGGTCGCCGCACAGCTCTGGGCGGTTGTCGTTCCAGTCGAAGCAGGCCCGTACCTGATACCGGCAGCTTTTCAGATAGGTGTAATACGCCAGATCGTTGCCGCCGCTGTATTTGATGGGGCGGATGCCTTTCACCTCGGTCTGGATCGGGTTCATGACCCGCACGTCCAGGATCCGCCAGATGAAGGTGGGCTTCCAGTATACAGAGGATAAAATGCCCTTCAGTGCCTCATAGGTGGGTACCTGATAGCTGCACTTTTCACCGCCCAGACGCATGAGAGGGTCGGAGAAGAGGGCGTAATCACCGTATACCTCAAATTCTACGATGTTGGGATGTTCTGTTTTCAATCGCTACACCTCCTGAAAATCACGGGTACCGGCCTCCAGGGAAAAACCGGTATGTTCGTTATAAAAGCCATCGGACAACAGCAGTATGCCGCCGTCGAACAGTGAGGTCACGGCGCCGAGGCTCTCAAGCCGCTCCAGCTGATAGCGGTAGACGCTGACGCAGTAGCCCTTTGCCTCGTCAATGCAGCCGCGAATGACCGCCCAATCCTTCTGCCCGTAGACCTGAGCGGCGTTTCGCAGCGTGTTTTGCAGCTCGCGCCCTCTTCCGTAGGGTACGAGCAGGGCGCTCGTGTCCTCGTCGAATACCTGAAAAAGGCCGCCTGCCAGACGGAACGCCTGCCGCAGAAGGTAACGCTCCGCCTGCGCGCAGTTGGCGTCTGCATACCGGGGGTTGTCCGCTAGCAGATGATAGAGGGAGCCGTGCGCCTGGGTTTGGTCGTCCTGGAAGCCGGGCTCCATCTCTGCGTATAGCCGGCGATAGTAGAACCGGATGGCCTCCTCGGAGGACAGATCGTGCCGGAAAGCCTCCGGCGTTTTGGAAAAGGCGGTCAGCAGCGCGGTGGTGGCGTTCTGTCCGCGCACGATGTCGTCCAGACCACGCAGCCGCTCGTCGGTACACCGGATGAGGCGGACGGGGGCGGGCTCCTTTTGCTCGGCGTGCCGGTTGCACCGCCCTGCCGCCTGCACGACACTGTCCATTCCGGCGGAGAAGCGGATCACCCGCTGGAAGGAGATGTCCACACCGGCCTCGATCACCTGCGTGGAGACGCAGACAACCCTTTGCCTATCGGCGGAGGGCTTGTCCAGCGCGGACTGCAAGGCTTGCAGAGTCTCCCTGCGGTGCTGCATGCACATGGCGGCGGACAGATGGAAGCACCGGCAATTCTCGGCTTGCAGCGACTCGAACAGAAACGCCGCCTCCTTTTTTGTGTTGCACACCACCAGCAGACTGTCGCACGACGACAGTACCTCCGTGACGATCTGCGAGAGCTCCTCCAGCTTGGCACATCCGGCATTTTGGATGTCGGTGCGCTTAAAGACGTCCCACAGTGCCTTTTGCTGCGGAACCAGATCGACGGGCTGGCGGTGCAGGGGATGGTCGGCTGCCTCCAGACAGGGCTGGGTGGCGGAGCACAGAACAATGGTGGCGCCGCAGCCCTCGGACAGGAAGTTGACCGCCAAATTGAACAGCGTCAGCATTTTGCCGGGAACGGTCTGCACCTCGTCGATCACAATGACGCTGCCGCACAGCGCGTGAAATCTGCGGATGGCGCAGGTCCTTCCGCTGAAGCAGGTATTCAGGAGCTGCACCAGCGTGGTGATAATGATCGGCGCCGACCAGGAGGCGGTGAGCAGCTCCAGCGCCTGCAAGCGCTCCGGCGTCTCCTTCGGCTCGGCAAGGTTGGAGTGATGCTCCAGTATCAAGGTGTCGTCCCCTATATAATCGCGGATGACCTGGGCGTTTTGATCCAGGATCGACAGCAGCGGCGCGGTGAAGATGATCCGGGAGCAGTTCCATTTTGCCGCGTGGGTCAATGCGAAGCGGAGGCTGGCCAGCGTTTTTCCACCGCCGGTGGGAACATTCAGGCGGTAGACACCTCCGGGCCGGGCGGCGCCGGCGGCACAGGTGTCGGAGATGGTGTGGCGCGCCAGATCAATGGGCGTTTTTCGCGGGAATGCCGCCAGCTTCTTCTCCATAAACGCCAGCCGTTCTGTCCAGATTGGCCGCATATCCTCTGGGAACACGGGCGGTTCTATCCCATCCATAAAAGCGGCGGTGTCCGTGCGGTCTCCCTCGATTACGGCGGACAGGAGCATCCGAGCCAGAAGACCGATATAAAATGCAGTCTCCCGATCCGCCTCATTGTCGTCCACTTGGGTGGACAGAGCCGCCAGCCGATCCAGCATCGGGGTCATCTCCCGAACGGCGTCGCGGAACAGATGCTCCAGCTCCTCCTCGTCAGCAACCTCCGCCAAAAAGACCTGTCGGGATTCATCGTAAAAGATCCCCTCCTTGGTCTGGCGATGAAAAAAGCCGCTGTGCTGCTGGGGGTCGATACAGTCAAACAGGCCATGATGTGAGCCAACGGCAACGGCCAGCAGCTCTGCGGTCACGTCGGAATAGGAGAACGTACCGCAGCCGCCGTGCCAACGATCCAGCAGAAGGCGCACGCCGGCGAAGGTATGGTTGACACTGCCACGGACGGCGTTCCCGCCGCTGACAGCCTCCGAAAGGTATTGCGCATACTCCTGTTTGTTTTTTCCGGCGTCGTGGAGCAGACCGACCAGATAGGCGCTTTTTTCCAGACCCAGTGGCCGCAGTGCGGTTGCGGCCAGCGCCGCCGTGTTCCGGCAATGCTCCTGGACGGTTTGCCGCTCTCCGGTTTCGCGGATATGGGCAGGATACATGGCGATCACATCCTGTCATATATTTTTTAACGCGCATATGTTGATACTTTAACCATACCACACGCAAGAGATGTTGTAAATATGCATAGCAAAAAAATGGGTGCGCCAACTGAATTTGTGGATTTTGCCATACTGCGCGGGTCGGGTATTCCCGTGGATTGAAAGAGTAAAAAAGGAGAAGCTGCGCAAGGCCTGGCAGGGGAACATCCCCTGCCGCGCCCTGCGCAGCTTTTCGCCCAACGCGGCTATGTAGCTGCTATACACCAGATACGCCGCCCCCATGGTGTATCGCCTTTGCTTGTGGGCTCTTAGACTTTTATTATGACTCGCCATATTAAGAAAACGAGTTTTGCCATTTCCTAAATGTGCGCTCATTGCTTGCTTTTTGCAACACAGGAAGAGGTGTGACTATCGGTCACACCTCTTCTTTCTTTAACCACTCGATAAACTCGACTCGCGGCAGTTTTACGGTTTCACTGGCCTCTTTCTTCGGTCTGCCCTCTGCTTGCTTATTGTAACATAACTGAAGGGCAATAAAAAGAAAAACTTTACTTGAGAATAATGCTTAGCGAGGGTTATAGTAAGGTTCGCTTATGATAATAAGAATAACTGTAATTCTGACTATACTACATGATGTGGCGGTGGAAAGTGTGAAAAAGCGAAAAAGAACTCTGACAAAGTATTTAGCCGTTTACTCACAAGTTAGAATGATTGTGGGCATAGTTGTGTGTGTTGGGTGTTGCTGGTGGGCGCATATAGAACATATGAGAACTGCGTCCGATATAACGGCGATATTGCGACTAACGTTTTTCTTTTCGTAAGTTGTGACATAATCCTATTCTTGTACATAGAATTACCCGTTGTGCTTGAGCGAAAGAGAATAAAGCGTTCTCTGGATGCAGCCCTTTTGGCGTGCCCTTTAGACGAAATATTGCATGATTTTGAAAGCGGGAAGAGGGTGCTGCGCGGAAAATTAGTTGTCGGGAAAAGTGTATAAGCACGCTAACAACCGAAGAATTTATTGGGCGCGATGCGGTCGAGGCGATAATTTTAATTGAAGACACCATTGCACGGTTGGCTCGCGAAAAACAATGGAAGAGTGAAGATATCGCGTCAGCTTATACATCATCCCAAGAGGAGTGCATTGCAGGAGAAGAGCAGCATGGGGAAAGGGCAACTGGTAGACTGCAATCTTCAGCAGCATTTTGCAGAAAATGTGGGAATAGGTTGCCAAGAGATGCTGCTTACTGCCCATATTGTGGGACAATATCCAAAATCGAAGAACATAAGATGTAGGCAAAGGAGGCCGCTTGAATGAAGCACGTTATTACTTACACTGCATATCCTGATCATCCGCTCGCGACAGAGGCCAGCCTGAAAATTAGAAGGTCGACACCACTTCTTTTTGCCGGAGCCGTGATTGCTATTCTTGGTTTTGGAGGAATCTGCGAAACAGAAAAGATTTGGAATGTAATTTTTGCTGTTGCTGGTAGCGTGATGTTTGTTGGCGAAATTCTTATCTTATCGTGTAGAAAGAAGATTATCGCGCACTATTACGCAAAGGATGAAAAGATGCCTATGGCGAGCATTACGGAAACAGGAAAAGTCGTGTGCCCGTTTTGCAAGACAGAGAACGACATACGCTTCCTTAGGTGTATAAAATGCGGCAAGAAATACAGGATTTCAGATCGGTATTGGCCATTTGAAAACAGACCGGGATTTAGATGAATGCAAAAAGTGCCTATTGCAAAATGCCGTTTTTAGACCCAAACGCAAAATTTATGCATTAAGAAAATTAGCGAGAATCGCCGCTCTAACGGTTCTCGCTAACTTTTTCTTTGACCTGTTTTTCAAAACTCTATTTTGCAACAGGCTCGTTCCAATTCAGCAGTTCACCGTAAACCTGCGGGAACTGACCGGCTTTTGGGTCACGGTTTGGGTCAAGCGAAAAACGCCAAAATGCCGCGTCACTATTTGAGGATATAAACAGAAAAAGTTCCTGATTTCTTACGAAATCAGGAACTTTTTGGTGGAGACTGCTGGACTCGAACCAGTGACCTCCTGCGTGTGAAGAACTGCGTAATGTCCGGTGCAGGCGGTCATAGCCGCTGCGCCCCGCATAATCACAGGCCGTTTGCCCCACCACGAGTTCTAAAGCTGTACACTGCAACAGTACTTTACAGCCTAAAAAAGCCCGACAAATAACACCAACCAATATCTGGTAAAAACAATCAACACCGCGCAGGGAAGATCATGCTTCCTGCCAAGCTTTTTCACAATTGAAGCCGGGTACTTCGGCTGAATGGACATACCCCAGAAGTGTTGTGCGCATTCAGGCAACAAGCTGCGGTTATTACACCGCCGACACAGCTGGTTCAACCGCCTCACGAAGGAATCGGGCAGTCTCCGACTCGCGGCAGTCCAGCAGCTGCCGGGGTGTTCCCGTAAACACAACGCTGCCGCCGCGGTCTCCGGCGCCCGGCCCCATGTCGATGATCCAGTCCGCCTGCGCGATCACTTCCAGACGATGCTCTACGACGATCACCGTATTTCCCTGATCCACAAGCTGGCGCAGGAGCTTGAGCAGCAACTGAACATCATTACGGTGCAGGCCGGTCGTCGGTTCGTCGAAGATGTAGATATTGCCGCTTTTTGTCAATTCACTGGCCAATTTCAGGCGCTGCACCTCGCCGCCCGAAAGCGTGCTGAGGGGCTGTCCCAAGGTCATATAGCCCAAACCGACAGCCTGCAGCAGCTGCAGCGGCTCGCAGATCTGCCGCTGAGTAAAAAAGGAAAGTGCCTCTGTTACTGTCAGCGCCAGAACCTGTTCGATCGTCTTGTCCTGATAGGTATAGCTCAGCGCCGTGGGATTATACCGCCGTCCGCCGCACTCCTCGCAGGTGATTGCCACCGGATCTGCGAATGCCACATCCGGCATGATCTCACCCTTGCCCTTGCACACCGGGCAGCCGCCCTTTGAGTTAAAGCTGAACCACTGCGCGCTGACGCCGTTTTCACGGGCGAAAACCTTGCGGATCTCATCCATTGCGCCAGTATAGGTGGCGGGTGTCGATCGGCTGGTCGTACCGACAGGCGCTTGACTAATTAGAATGGCCTCGGGATAGCGGTCAAGAAGCGCGCAGCAGGTAAGGCTGCTCTTTCCCGAGCCTGCCACTCCTGTAACAGCTGTCAGCACGCCCTTGGGGAAAGCCACAGCCACATTTTTCAGGTTGTGAACGTTGGCATCAGAAACCGGAAAGCTTTCCGTCCATGGCAGCGGCGTGTCATTCAGCGTCACACGTTCGCGCAGCACCTCTGCCGTTAATGTTTCCGCGCTGCACAGCTCCTTGGGCGTCCCCTGAAATACGACTTTTCCGCCGCCGCTGCCGGCACGAGGGCCCAGCTCGATAATATGGTCTGCCAGCGCAATGACCTGTTTATCATGCTCCACCACCAGCACTGTATTGTGGTGATACCGCAGCTGAAGCAGAAGGTCACAGATCCGCTTCACATCGGACGGGTGCAGTCCTGCGGTCGGTTCATCAAAGATATAGGTGATATTGCTCAGACTGCTGCCCAAATGCCGAACCATCTTCAGCCGCTGAAGCTCGCCGCCGGACAGTGTATCCGTGCGGCGGGAGAGCGTCAGATAGCCCAGACCGACCCGAACCATCGCCTGCAGACCGACACAGATCTGCTGCGCCAAAGAAGCACCCAGCGGATCCTCTATTGCTTCCAATACAGGGATCAAACGGGACACCTGCATATCGTTATAATCCACGATATTATATCCGTTGATGCGCGAAGCCAGTGCCGCCGGATTCAGGCCGCTGCCGCCGCAGGCGGTACAGGTATGGCGGCACATAAGGGACAGCGCCTCCTCCTGCACGCTCTTCTTCAGGCCCGCAATGTCTCTATTCCGATACAGGCGGTTAAACCGCGTGACAACACCCTCATAGGGCAGGTGCGAGACCTGCCCTGTATTTTTATAGATGTGGTCGATGATCAACGGCTCCTTTGTGCCGATCCGCAGCACCTCCCACTCCTCCGGCGTATAGTCCCGCAGCTTCTTGTCGGGATCAAGATAGGGGTTATTGGTGAAGTAAATGCTCTGCCAGCTGCCGCCGGAAAACTGCGAAAAGCGGATGGCGCCTTCATTGATGCTTTTATCCCGATCGAACATTGCCTCCTCGTTCAAGGACGTTTCCTGTCCCAGCCCGGTACAGACCGGACACATCCCGTGAGGATGATTGAAGGAGTATGCCATGGAGCCGCCCGCACTGGGTGTGCCGACACGTGAGAACAGCATCCGGATCAGGGGCGCGATATCCGAGGCGGTTCCAACCGTAGAGCGTGCGTTGGCGCCCATCGGCTTTTGGTCAACGACGACACAGGGGGTTAGACCCTGAATTTTCTCCACGTTGGGCCGTTTGTGATGCGGCATACGGCTCCGAAGGTAAAGCGGCAGCGTCTCCTGCCACTGACGGCGGCTCTCCTCCGCAATCGTATCAAAGGCCAGGGAGCTTTTACCGGAACCGGAGACACCGGTCAGCACGACCAGCCGCTCCTTGGGAATACGAAGTTGGATATTTTTCAGGTTATTCTCCGCAGCGCCTGTGATCTCTATCATTTCACGCTCTTCCATCACCGGTCGCTCCTTTCTGTGCTTTCATACCGTTTCCTTCGATCCGCTGCTTCAGGCAAACCAGATCATCCGCCGCCGTGCGGGTTCGTTCATGGTCAGCGCCGAGAAGCCTGGTATAGATCCGAACCGCTTCCTTCAGCACGGAGAGCCCACGCTCCAGCTGTCCCAAGCCCTCATAGCACCAGCGCATATTCTGGCATATCGCCGCGTATTCCAGCGTTTCCCCTTCACAGCGCAGCGTATAGGACGCTGATTTCCGGTATAGCGCGATCGCCTGCCAGTAGTTCCCCTCCGCATACAGAAAGCCGCCCATGCTGTTGAGCGCATCTGCGTAGTGCCACCGATCCTCGTCCGGGCAGCGCTCGTACTCCTGTAAGGCACGGTTCATGCAGCGTATCGCCTGTTCGTGGTCGCCGGCGGCATAGTGCAGCGTTGTCAGATTGCTGTAAGTGATCCCCAGTGTAAAGCGGAGTGCAGGTGTACTCTCTATCAGTGCTACGGCATCTTCCAAACACGCAAGAGCCAAGGTGGTCAGTCCCGCCTCCTGATAGGTCAGGGAGAGATTGTTTAAAATGCCGACATAGGCGGCGCTTTCCTTTCCGCAGAGCTCCTGATACAGCTTTTTCGCTGCCTGAAACAATGTGATCGCCCTGTCATAATCCCGCATCTGCCGGTAGGTTCCCGCCATATTGTTGAGCGTCGCGGCATATAACGTGCTTTTCGTTGCACCTGCGTTTTCCGCTACCGTTTTTGCTCGCTCAAAGGCTGCCAGTGAATGGTCATACTGCTCGCTCCCGCGATAGAAGCTGCCCAGTTCATCACAGACGGCCACCATATATTCCACATCGTCCTGAGGACGATTCTGCTTGATACAATCCAGCAGGAAGGCTTCCACATCTATGGGATCCCCGCAGCAGCGGCGGTCATTCAACTGCTCATAGAATTGATCGAGTCTGCTTTGCGTAACGACCCCTCCTTCCATTATTTTGTAAAAATTATACCATTGACAGCCTCCGGATGGTTTGCTGCTTCTCGTGTGAACTTTGCCGCTTGCGGCACATACTGCGGCGAATGCCAGACAGAAAGATGAGATTCGGCAAAAAACAAGTGAAGAAAGGCACATTCTCTATGGCCCAAACACGATAGAATAATGATAACCGGCAGGTGCTCGTTCGCTGTCCGGACAAATGATTTTCAGGAGGTCACTATGGATAATTTTACTTTTTATAGCCCCACCTATTTCGTCTTTGGCAAGGGTACCGAAAATGAGACCGGTAAGTATGTAAAGCGTTACGGCGGCCATAAGGTTCTGATCCATTACGGCGGCGGCAGCGTCAAGCGCAGCGGCCTGCTGGATCGCGTCAAGGCTTCTCTGGACGCAGAGGGCATCGCCTATGTGGAGTTGGGCGGCGTCAAGGCCAGCCCCCACGCCGATCTGGTTTACGAGGGCATTGAACTGGCCAAGCGCGAGGGTGTGGATTTCATCCTGCCCATCGGCGGCGGCTCCGTTATGGACTCTGCCAAGGGCATCGCGCTGGGCGTGAAGTACGACGGCGATTTCTGGGATTTCTACTGCGGCAAGAAGGGCCCCGTCACTGAAGCACTCCCCGTGGGCTGCGTCGTTACGATCGCCGCCTCCGGTTCTGAAGGCTCCACCGACTCTGTGGTGACGCTTGTCACCGAGGATGGTCACCAGTATAAGCGCTGCGCCGACGGTGATATCCTGCGTCCCCTGTTCGCCATCATGAACCCTGAGTTGATGATGACCCTGCCTCCTTATCAGACCGCCAGCGGCTTGGCCGATATCTTTGCCCACTGCTTGGAGCGTTATTTCTCCCATACCAAGGACTGCGAGTTGACCGACCGTATGCTGGAAGCCGTTATGCTGACCATCATCAAGGAAGGCCGCCGCGTCATGAAGAACCCCAACGACTATGAGGCTCGCGCCAATATCATGTGGGCCGCCATGGTTGCGCAGAACAATAGCACCGGCGTTGGCCGCGCACAGGACTGGGGTACCCACCACATGGATAACGAGATCGGCATCCTTTACGGCGCTTCCCACGGTGCTGGCCTGGCGCTGCTGTTCCCCTACTGGATGGAATACGCCATGAAGGCAAACGGCCCTGAGCTGTTTGTGAAGTTTGCCACCCGCGTCTTCGGCTGCCAGAACGATTTCGAGCATCCCGAAGTCACCGCTATGGAAGGTATCCATCGTGTCCGCGAGTTCATGAACGAGCTGAACATGCCCTCCACCATCAGTGAGCTGGGCGGCAAGGAAGAAGATATTCCCGTCATGGTGGAGAACATGTTCCATGGCGCTCCCAACCACGGCAATTTCGTCAAGCTGACCCCGGAGATCGCCGCTGAGATCTATCGTATGGCTCTGTAAATCTATCTATCCATTTTCTCTACTCCTTACCATACACCTCTATATTTTAGGCAGGAAACGCCGGGGATACAAAGTGTATCCCCGGCGCTTCCGTTATCGCAGTATCTCAAGCAGTGCCGGCATCTTGCATCTGTCAAATCACGCACGGGATGTGTGGTCTCAATCACTTTATACCGCTTGCCTAAAACTGTACCACTCGCTATAATAGGGGAAGTCTTGTCCCTCAAGTAGAAAGGAATGTTGCCATAATATGCAAACCATCAAAAAATATCTTCCCGGCATGGCAGTATGCCTTGCCATCGCCGTGCCCTCGTGGCTGCTGGGCAAGCTGGTGCCGGTCATCGGCGGGCCTGTATTCTCCATCGTGATCGGTATGGTCATCGCCCTGTTCTGGACGCCGGGCGCGGTCTGCAAGCCGGGCGTGGGCTTTACCTCCAAGAAAATTCTGCAAACCGCCGTGGTGCTGCTGGGCTTCGGACTGAACCTGAGCGTGGTGCTGGAAACCGGTAAGCAGTCCCTGCCCATCATTGTCTGCACCATCGCCACGTCGTTGCTGGTGGCCTTCGCCCTCCACAAGCTGCTGCATATTGACAGGAATATCAGCACCCTCATTGGCGTTGGGTCCTCCATCTGCGGCGGCAGCGCCATCGCCGCCACCGCGCCGGTGATTTACGCCGACGATGAAGAGGTGGCACAGGCTATCTCGGTCATCTTCTTTTTCAACGTGCTGGCGGCGCTGCTGTTTCCGCTGCTGGGACAGGCCATCGGCTTTGACACCGCCTCCGGCGAGTCTTTCGGTATTTTCGCCGGTACGGCGGTGAACGACACCTCCTCCGTCACTGCGGCGGCCTCCACATGGGACAGCATGTGGGAGCTGGGCAGCCAGACGCTGGACAAGGCCGTGACCGTCAAGCTGACCCGCACGCTGGCCATCATTCCCATCACGCTGGTGCTATCGTTGATCCAGGCGAAGAAGGCAGGGAAGGGGCAGGGCGGCTTCCGTTTGAAGAACGCCTTTCCCATGTTCATCCTGTGGTTCGTCTGCGCGTCGGTGGTCACCACTATCTGCACGTCTCTGGGCGTACCGTCGGCGGTGTTTCAGCCGCTGAAAGAGCTGAGCAAGTTCTTCATCATCATGGCTATGGCGGCCATCGGCCTGAACAGCAATGTGGTCAAGCTGGTAAAGAGCGGCGGTAAACCTCTGCTGCTGGGCGCCTGCTGCTGGGCGGGCATCACCGCCGTCAGCCTGCTGATGCAGCACGTCATGGGGCTTTGGTAATACAGGATAAGCAGAGTTTTCCTGCTAGATTCATACCGAGAAAATGAGCCGGACAGGGATTCCTGTCCGGCTCATAATTTACATAGCATGCTTGAGACAGATCTCCTCGCGATACTCTTTTGGAGTCATTCCAGTAACACTGTGGAACGCACGGGTGAATGTGGAATTGCTGCTGTAGCCCACCATGACCGCAATATCCATGACGGTATAGTCGGTTTCTTCCAACAGTTCTTTTGCCCGGTTGATGCGGATGTAGCGTAGATACATGCTGGGAGAGACGCCTGTCTGCTGCTTGAACCAGTCACTGTAATAAGTTGCGTTATAGTTCTCGATTTCAGCCAGCTGATTCACAGTGATGGGCATATCGTAATGCTCGGCAATATAACGGATCGAGGGAGCCGCACAATTTTCGATAAGCTTTCCATAAAGGTAGCTGTAGAGATAGCGAACGGTTTTGCTCTGGGGGTTCTGTTTCAGTTCCTGCTGGATCAACTCTACCAGTTGGATGATTTGTCCTTTCATGGAGACGATCAATGGGTAAGACAGCAGCACCATGTCCTGCTTCTCCGTCAACTCTCCGACAAGATTGATTACCAGCAACTTACCCCGGTAGTTGCACTGATGTGCCATACCGGACGGCACAAAACTGAGCTCCTGCGGCGTGACCTGATAATCCGTCTCTCCAATGGAAATGGTCATTGTCCCCTGCAGCGGAACCAGAATCTGAGGGTAGGTATGGTCGTGCATGCCCATGCACTCATGATACACCTGAATATCCAGCTTTTGAACCATTTTGCTCTCCTCCTGATCTCCGTTTTCTCTTTCTCTCGAATCTATATCACGCGCGGCACGTATTCCTGAACGACCGACCGGCAGTCTGCCATATGCTCTGCAGAAGGTGCTTCCACTTGGGGCAGCAGATACGTTCTGCCCAGCTTCCGATAAGTGTCAACCCCCAGCTTATGATACGGTAGAAGCTGCACATGATTCAGCTTGCTGAGTTGTGCGCAGAACTTTCCGATCTGTGTCAGCTCATCAGGATCATCGTTGACGCCGGGTATCAGCGGCACACGCACGATTAGTTGTCCGTTCCAGTCCATCTCATTGGTGTGCAGCAGATTATAAAGAATGCTTCCGTTTTCCACTCCGCAATATTGCAGGTGCTTTTCTTTATCATACAGCTTCAGATCCACAAACGCGGTGTTTACATAGGGCAGCACCTCGTCCACTGCGGTTACCGGTGCGAAAAAGCTTGTTTCGATCGCGGTATGGATACCCTCCCGCCGGGCCTGCCGGAGCAGCGCTGCCACAGCCGTATGCTGTGACAACGCTTCTCCACCGGATAGCGTCATACCTCCGCCGGAATGGAAATAGAAGGGGATATCTTTCCGCACTTCACGCAGGATATCTTCCACCGACATGACCTGCCCATAGTTTTTTTCTCCGTCCTTCGTTGTCTCGATCTGTTTTGACTGGCTTTCCGGCGTTGAACACCATTGGCAGCGCAGCGGGCAGCCCTTGAAAAAGACAACGGTACGGAATCCGGCGCCGTCATGGATGGAGCTTCGCTCAATTCGCAGCACCGTGCAGGCCAACTGTTGACCTTCATAAGGAGGAATATACGACATAATTCTTCTCCTGCAAATTTTTTGTGGATGCAGCGCTGCTTGTTATCTTCCGCAGCCACCCCAGCTGTTGATCTCTGTGCGTCCAATAATCTCATCCTGTGTTTCCTTGCCCAGTTCAACGAAGAACGCGGTATAACCGGCTACGCGGATCAGCAGATCCTTGTGCTTTTCGGGATGGCGCTGGGCGTCGATCAGCGTCTCGCGATCCACCACATTGAACTGTGCATGATACACATCCAGCGTGCACATGGTCTTCAGCAGGTTCACACCATGCTGCAGGCCTTCCTCACCCTGCAGGATCGACGGTTCGATCTTCATGTTGAGCTGCGTACCCTGCGTGTAACGTGCGTGCGGAATATGACTGACGGATTTCAGCAGCGCCGTGGGGCCGTTGACATCCGTGCCGCCGGTGGCACCAATGCCGTCAGTCAGCGGCGTCCATGCATAGCGGCCGGAGGGCAGCGCGCCTACCCACTTGCCGATAGGCGTATTGCCGGAAACCGGCAGCATACCGGTGGTCATCTTACCGAACTTGGTATCGTACTTCTCGAACTGATCGATCACATAGGTGAATGTTTCACCTACACAGAAGTCGGCCCGCTCATCGTCATTGCCGTATTTGGGCGCGTCCATGCACATTTTCTGGATGTCGTCATAGCCCTCGAAATTCGCGGCCAACGCGGTGCAGAGCTGCTCCATGGTAAGCTTCTTTTCATCGTAAACCAGATACTTGACCGCCGCCAGAGAATTGATGATGTCAGCTTGACCAACCGTAATGACACCGCCGCCGCAGTTGTACTTCGCACCGCCCAGACTGTAATCAAGGCCCTTGTCCATGCAGTCGGGGAAGCCCAAAGACAGTGCGGGCACGGGACGATAATTCATGCTGAGATAATCCAGAAGCTGGTCGCCGGAAGCCACGACATCCACGAAGTAATCCACGTGCTTTTTCACAGCATTGAAGAAGTCCTCAAAGGTCTTGAAGGTACTGGGATCGCCGGTCTTGACGGAAACCTGCTTGCCGGTTTTGCGGCTTACGCCGTTATTCAGTGCCATCTCCACAATACCGCCCATATTGATATCCGCCATGTCCGTATACTGCTTCATGCGTCCGGCCAGATTCGTTTCCACGCAGCCACAGGGATTCCAGTCCCACGCCTCGCTCAGGGGAACACCCTTGTTCAGCAGCATGCGGATACCGGCATCGTCGTGATATACAGCCGGCATACTCAGGCCCTGACGGATCGCTTCAACGGCCTTGCGCAGGAAGGAATCGGGGTTCTTGGAAATGTTATAGCGGACAGACAGGTTCGGCTCCTTGAAACGCACGTCCTGCGTCGCCTGAATGGCCATGTAGCTCAATTCGTTGGTCGCGTCGTTGCCATACTGGTCGATACCGCCGGGTGTGACCTGAACCGTGATGCAGTAGCCTGCCGCGAACTCGGCAGTGGTGGCATCCTGGAACAGGGACATTTCCGCGATCTTGATCCACATGCAGTCCAACAGTTCCTGCGCGTCGTCGTCGGTCAGGATACCAGCCTCTTTGTCCGCCTTGTAATAGGGATACAGATACTGGTCGATACGTCCCAGATTGTAGGAGGAAGCGTTCTGCTCCATGAAAATAGCGAATTCATAGAACAGCACCAGCTGGCAGGCCTCATAGAATGTCCGGGCGGGATGCTCGGGTACCCAGCGGCAGACCTCGGCGATCTTCAGCAGTTCTGCCTTACGGGTGGGATCCTGACACTCGGCAGCCATCTGTTCCGCCAGCTCTGCATGGCGGTTGGCCAGCAGAATAATACCGTCGCAAGCCATGATCTCCGCCTTATAGAAGAAAATCTTTTCCAGATCGCCCACATGCGCATCATCCAGTGCGGCAAGCGCATCCACCGCCTTCTGGCGGATACCGCCGATACCGGTTTTGAGCAGATAGTCCCAACCCGGCGTCGTTTCACCATAACCGCGGACGGCCTTACGATCGATATAAATCATGCCGTTATCCCGCAGGGTCTTCATATCCTTGGGCGCAAGCTTGTTCCAGCGATCCAGCACGCACTTGTCTTTCCAGTAGTCCTTAACATCTTCTACATAAATGCGCTTGGCCTCGTCGCTCATATAGAAGGGGTCATAGGGCCGGGTGCTCATGGTGTCAAGCTCTTTGTCCAGAATGGAGGCGGAGCTGTCGGCGCAGAGGATGCCGCAGCGGGGTTTGAAGCCGGGACCGCCCACCAGCAGCTCATGATCCTGAATGTACACATGCTTCTTCATGCACTGATGATAAAAGCCGGTGGCCTTCTGGATGATCCAGGGCTGGCCTTCCGACGCCTTGAAGCCCTCGGTCAAATATTTCGCGTTGTAAACGTCCATATCCACACGGGTGGCAAGATACTGCTGACGCAGCGCCTCAATACGGGTCATATATGCCTTTTCCATAGTTGCTCCTCCTTTTTGCGCCCGCTGTATATAAGTCGGGCAAAAAACTTTGGTGTCTATTTTTAAGCACAAACTGTGCCATCCTGTGCGCCTCGCTTCTCTTCTTAAAAAATTTGTGTGTTTCGTCAGTTGTCGTCCATGTTAATTGGTGGATTCGACCAGTTTTAATGGTGGTTTATCTCTGATATCACATCATCACTGCAGCTTTGATTGTAGCCTGTTCCGTGATTGCAGCACAAATAACGCAAAAATTTTTGCACTCACGACTTGGCGCAAAATTTTTTGCAGCAAAAGCAGTGCAAAACGCAGCATAAACATCTGTCCGCAATCGCTTCACTGTTCCAAACAAGCAAAAGGACTGACACGCTGTCAGTCCTTTTGTCTGTGTAGAAGCTATTGCTCCATTTGCCCTTCGCCGGAAACATAGTCCAATATCATCTCCGCCGACTTTTCCACGCCGATGGAGGAATCTACCACCAGCTCGTAGTTCCCGGCATCGCCCCAGCGCTTGCCGGAAATGTGCCGGTAATAGGACGCTCTGGCTTTATCGGAGCGACGAATGTTGCGCCTGGCTTCCTCCAGCGTGTCGCCGTAGACCTCCATCACACGTCCGATCCGGTATTCCTCCGGCGCGTGGATGAACACGCGCACCACATTCTTGTAATCCCGCAGCACATAGTCCGCCGCCCGGCCTACGATGACGCAGGAGCCATTGTCAGCGATCTTCCGGATGATGTCGGCCTGCGCCCTCATGGCGCGCTGAACGGCATGGGAGTTGAGATACAGGTCACGCAGGGCGTCCGGCGCGTTCTTGTGGATGTCGGAAATGAACTCTTTGTCCAGCCCGCTCTCGTGAGCGGCCAGCGCCACCATTTCCTTGTAGTAAAAGGGGATGCCCAGTTTCCGCGCCACTACCTTGCCGATCTGCTTGCCGGAGGAGCCGTGCTCTCTGGCGATGGTAATGATGACGCCGGGCTTTGACGGCTTCAGGGCGACGGTATCTCCGTCATCCGCCTGCACCGGCCTGCTGACGTAGTCCTTCCGTAGGAACTGCCGGTAGAACACAACTCCCACGGTGCTGGTCACCACTTCTGTCACGGGGAAGGTCAGCCAGAACCAGTTCAGTCCCCACCGTGAGAAGAGATACCCCAGAGGCACGAACAGCAGCACCGTCCGGATCACGGTCAGTGAGGAGCTTTTCAGGCTGGCGCCCACCGCCTGGAAAAACACCGGAAAGATCAGGGAGGTGACCATGGGCAGAAAGCTAACACCGATAAAGTGGAAGCCGAACCTGCCAATCTTGATCACCTGCGCGTCTTTTGTGAACACCCGCAGCATCTGCGTGGGGATGATGTTGAAGCACAGTGCCCCCACCGCCATCAATATTAGGCCGAACAGAATAGCGCTGGACAGTGTTTTCTTGCAGCGGTCAATGTTTCTGGCGGCGTAGTTGTAGCTGATGACAGGGACGATGCAGGTCTGCATCGCACCCAGCGGGATAAAGAAGAACGTCTGCCACTTATAGTAAAGACCCAAAGCCGTGACCGCCTCATCGGAGAAGGTAGCCAGAATCAGGTTCAGCCCCAAAATGTAAAAGGTGTACGCCGACTGCATCAGTATGTTGGGAATGCCAAGACGGAAGATCGCCGCGATGTGGTGGGCATGCAGCTTTATTTCCGGCGATTTGCGGAAGCCCTTTTTCATCACCACCAGCGCCGCCACGATCTGCCCCGCCACCGTCGCCACCGCCGCACCGGCAATGCCCATTTCCGGCAGACCCAGCAGGCCGAAGATCAGCAGTGGGTCAAGGACGATATTCGTCACCGCGCCGAGGATCTGGGCGAACATGGGCGTTTTCATATCGCCGTTGGATTGCAGCACCTTCGTCCAGATGCTCTCCAGAAACAGGCCAAAGCTGAACACACAGACGATCCGGCCATAGGTGATCACGTCCTGAATGACGACCTCGGAGTCTGTGGACATTCGCGCATAAAACGGCATGATGAAATAGCAGACCGCAGCAAACAGGAACCAGAGCACCACCGCCAGCGGCGTACCCACTCCGGCATATTCGTCCGCTTCCCTGCGGTTCCCCGTGCCCAGCTTTGCCGCCATGACCGTATTGATGCCCACGCCGGTTCCCACGGCAAAGGCGATCATCAGCAGCTGCATGGGGTAAATGATGGACAGGGCCGTCAGGCCGGAAGCCGAGTATTTGCCCACAAAAAAGCTGTCTACAATGTTGTAAAGGGCCTGAATGAGCTGCGCCAGCATCACCGGCGGCGCAAGCCGGAACAGTATCCTGCTGATTTTTTCTGTTCCGAACAGATCGGTTTGTTCCATGACTATTTCGTTTCCTCCAATGCCGTATTCAAGGCAGAATCAAACTCGAAAAGCAGCTTCGTCAGCGTCCGCAGCTTTTCTTTCCCCAATGCCGCCAGTGCGTGTTCCTCTATCACGCCAAGCGAACACAGCAACTCCGCCGCGTAGGCTTCGCCCTTTTCCGTGAGGACAAAGGCCTTTTCCCGGCCCCGACTCTTTTCCGCGTCATATACCAGCGTCCCGTTTTCCCGCATGGCCGAAATGGTATTGTGAATAGTCTGCTTCGGCAGAATGTAGCTGTCGCAGATCAGCTTCTGGGTGCAATAGCCGTACTCCCGGATGGTGTACAGCACCAGCATCTCATGATAACTGATGCCGTGTATACTTGACCACGCGGAATAGACGCCCCGGCATTGAATAATGGCTTTATTGACGTCGTTGATCAAACGGAGTGATTCTCGATCCATATTGCCCTCCAAGTCCCAGATGGGACTAGCATAGTATAGGCACGCCTTTGCGGTTTGTCAAGGGGCTATGTCGATTCTGACAAAAAATCTGTCATTTTTGTATCAAGGCAAGAGTGAGAAAACGGTACAGCCGAAACTGTACCGTTTTCTCTTGCCGCACGATAGTTCTTATCGAGAGGCAATGTCTGTGTATTGCTTTGTATGAGGAGGTAGGAGCCGACAGAATGGCAACCTCTGCCGTACCCCATCTAGGGTAACAACACCTTAAATCGCTGTATTGTTTACTTAGCGGTGTACACGCCCTCGCGCAGGTAAGCCTGCAGCTGCTCGTGGTTCATGTGGCCGATATCCAGATAATCCAGAGTGTACTTGCTCTCGGCAGCCAGATCACGCTTGAGCATGGTGCTGGCCAGCAGGATCATGGAGTCGATGATGGGGGTGGCTACGCCGTACTTCTTGCCCAGCTGGCTCATCAGGTAGCAGCCCACGGGCACATCCTCGGTGATGTAGCGGTTCTCCAGATCGAAGGGGCCGTCGCCGTAGAAGTTCTCGTACTTCTCGGTGAAGGGCACTGCGAAGTCGGGGCCCATGTACTCCTTGCCGTACATGGTAGTACGGGAGAAGAAGTCCTCATAATTCACAGTGCACAGGCCCACTTCCATCTTGGCAGCCAGAGCCTTCTCTTCCTCCCAGAACTTGGCCTGAACCTCGGCGATAGCCGGGCACAGTGCGAAGCCGTACAGGGAGTAGTTCTTCTTATCCTGACCCAGAACGGTATCGAAGTTCTGCATCACGGCAGCGCCCAGAACGGCGCCGGGAACATGGATGACGGGGTTGACGTTGGACAGGTTGATGTCCAGAACGGTGTTGCCGCGCACGAAGCCGTGGTGGAACTCCTCGCCCTTCTTGGAGATGGTGACCTCGCCGTCAGCATCCATGATAGCGCCGAAAGCGGGAATGTACCAGGCGGAAGCCATGAAGGCATCGGTGTCGGTGTCGGGCAGAGCGCAACCACGGATGGTGGTGATACGGTCTTCCACCTTGCACTCGTTGGTGACGACGCCGCCGCGGCGCACGATGCGGATGCCATAGGGAGCAGTGTACCAAGCGCCAACGATGACCTTCTTGGTGCAGTTCATCTCACGCATCAGCTTGCGGAAGATGAAGGTGCCACAGTTATCGGGCAGGATGTGGATGACCTGGCCGTCCTCCAGCAGGGGGATCAGCTCACGGAAGATGGTCTCGTGGGCCACGGCCACGGCGGCCACAATGATGATGCCAGCGCCCTTCACGGCCTTAGCCATGTCGTCGGTAGCCAGAGCGATCTTCACAGTGCCCTTGCGCTGATAGCCGAAGTAGCTGAACTGTGCACCGGCCAGAGTGATGCCGGTCTTCTCGATGTTGGTGAAGTTGGTCTTAGCGAAGCGGGGCTGATCCCACAGGCGGACTTCCTTGCCAGCCAGAGCGCAGTCAGCAGCCATGGTCTTGCCCACAGCGCCAGCACCCAGGATCGCGATAGGCATATCCTTCAAATAACTCATATCCATTGTGATATCCTCCTTAAAATAGTAGTCCGTAAAATTGGGTCGTGTTCCAACTTGCAATTCATTGCCGCGACCCACCATCTGAGGTCATTGTATCGAATGTCGCCGCTGTTCGCTTTGCTCAATCTTTCTTTTTCTTTGCCGCTTATCGGATACTCAGCTTTCTTTTTTCTTCGGGTATTGCTGCACTAATTTTATATAGTGTCAACTCCTTCCACGCCGCCCGACACCGAAACGAACACCCCACGTCAAGGCAAGAGAAACGGCAAAGAAAAAGCGAAACGGAGCAAATCATTTTTATAGCCCGGTCAGTAAAATAGAAATTGTAAATTCGCAAATATGCCCTAATCTTGTAAAAAACCTACACGAGGAGGTCTTTCTTTATGGACAAGAAGAAAGCGGTCATCATGGACGGCAACGAAGCCGCCGCGTATGTATCCTACGCATTTACGGAGGTGGCGGGTATTTTCCCCATCACACCCTCCAGCCCCATGGCGGAGCATGTGGACGAGTGGGCCGCCAACGGCAAGAAGAACCTGTTCGGCCAGCCGGTACAGGTGGTGGAGATGCAGTCTGAGGGCGGCGCCGCCGGTACGGTGCATGGCTCCCTGCAATCCGGCGCGCTGACCACCACCTACACCGCGTCCCAGGGTCTGCTGCTGATGATTCCCAATATGTATAAGATCGCCGGTGAGATGCTGCCGGGCGTGTTCCACGTTTCCGCCCGCACTCTGTCGGCTCACGCCCTGTCCATCTTCGGCGACCACAGCGACGTGATGGGCGTACGCAGCACCGGCTTTGCCATGCTGGCGTCCTCCTCCCCTCAGGAGGTCATGGATCTGGGCGCTGTGGCACATCTCAGCGCCATCCACTGCCGGATGCCGTTCCTGCACTTCTTTGACGGCTTCCGCACCAGCCATGAGATCCAGAAGATCGAGGCGCTGGATTATGAGGAGCTGCGTCCGCTGGTGGACATGGACGCCCTGCGTGCCTTCCGCCGCAACTCCCTGAACCCGGAGCATCCCGCCACCCGCGGCACCACCGTGAACCCCGACATCTTCTTCCAGTGCCGCGAGGCCTGCAACGAGAAGGTAGCCTCCATCCCCGAAGCGGTGGAGCACTACATGGCCGAGATCAGCAAGCTGACGGGCCGCGAGTACAAGCTGTTCAACTACTACGGCGCTTCCGATGCCGAGCGCGTTGTTGTCCTCATGGGCAGCGCTGCCGAGACTGCCAAGGAGGCCATCGACTACCTGACCGCCAAGGGCGAGAAGGTGGGTCTGCTGAACGTTCATCTGTACCGTCCCTTCGCCGCCGATAAGTTCGTGGCCGCCATCCCCGCCTCCTGCAAGAAGCTGGCGGTGCTGGACCGCACCAAGGAGCCCGGCGCCATGGGCGAGCCGCTGTATCAGGACATCTGCTCCGTATACAAGGAGCTGGACAGCGATATGGTCATCGTGGGCGGCCGCTACGGCCTCAGCAGCAAGGACACCACCCCCGGCCAGATCATTGCCGTGCTGGATAATCTGAAGCAGGATAAGCCCAAGAACAATTTCACCGTGGGCATCGTGGACGATGTGACCCATACCTCTCTGGATGTGACCTGCGAGATCGACACTTCTCCCGCCGGGCAGACCAGCGCCGAGTTCTGGGGCATGGGCTCCGACGGCACCGTGGGCGCCAACAAGAACTCCATCAAGATCATCGGCCACGCCACGGATCTGTACTGTCAGGCGTACTTCGTCTACGACTCCAAGAAGTCCGGCGGCCTGACCCAGAGCCATCTGCGGTTCGGTAAGGAGCCCATCCGCTCCCCATATCTGATCCAGTCTGCCGATTTCGTGGCCTGCCACAACCCCTCCTATGTCCATAAGTACGACATGGTGAAGAACCTGAAGGAGGGCGGCGTGTTCCTGCTGAACTGCGCATGGGATGCCGAGGGTCTGGAGAAGAACCTGCCCGCCGCCATGAAGCGGGCTTTGGCAGAGAAGAAGGCCAAGTTCTACACCATCGACGCCATTAAGATCGCCCGCGAGCTGGGTCTGGGCAGCCGCACCAATACCATTCTGCAGGCGGCTTTCTTCAAGTTGGCCAACGTTATCCCTCTGGAGCAGGCTGTGGCCGAGATGAAGGACGCCATCTATAAGACCTACTATAAGAAGAAGGGTCAGGCCGTGGTGGACATGAACAACGCCTCCATCGAGCACGGCATCAACGAGCTGGCAGAGGTGGCCATCCCCGCTGCCTGGGCCACCGCCCAGGACGCTCCCGTGGAGCGCAAGGCCCCCGCCTTCATCCGCGAGGTGGTGGACGTGATGAACCGTCAGGAGGGCGACAGCCTGCCGGTGTCCATCATGAAGAAGTACGGTCTGGAGGACGGCACCTGGCACGCAGGCTCCACCAAGTATGAAAAGCGCGGCGCCGCTGTGGAAGTGCCCCAGTGGGATATGACCAAGTGCATCCAGTGCAACCAGTGCTCCCTGGTCTGCCCCCACGCTGCCATCCGCCCCGTGCTGCTGGACGAGAGCGAGCAGCAGCACGCTCCCGCCGGCTTCGAGACCAAGAAGGCCACCGGTCTGGCTCAGTATCAGTACCGTATGCAGGTCTCTCCCTATGACTGCACCGGCTGCGGAAGCTGCGTCAACGTCTGCCCCGCCAAGGAGAAGGCGCTGGTCATGCAGCCGCTGGAGAGCCAGCTCGGTCAGGCAGAGAATTGGGAATACGCCGTGGAGACCGTCACCGTGAAGAAGGACGCCGTCAGCGACAAGACGGTGAAGGCGTCCCAGTTCGCCAAGCCCTACTTCGAGTTCTCCGGCGCCTGCGCAGGTTGCGGCGAGACACCCTATATCAAGCTGGTGACCCAGCTCTTCGGCGACCATATGTACATCACCAACGCCTCCGGCTGCTCCTCCGCTTACGGTGGCTCCACCCCCAGCTCCCCCTACTGCACCGACTGCAACGGCTGCGGCCCCGCCTGGGCCATGAGCCTGTTTGAGGATAATGCCGAGTACGCCTACGGCTATCTGCTGGGTCAGGACGCCATCAAGCGCCAGTTGAAGGCCGCCGCCCAGACGCTGGCCGACAAGGGCGTGGCCGCCGATGTGTGCAAGGATTACATCGCCAAGGCCGAAAGCGCCGCCGAATCCCGCATGGCTGCCGATGCGCTGCTGGCGGCTGTGGCTGGCGACAAGAGCGATGAGGCCGAGTTCATCCGCAACAACAAGGAGTTTCTCACCAAGAAGTCCGTGTGGGCCTTCGGCGGCGACGGCTGGGCCTACGACATCGGCTACGGCGGTCTGGATCACGTGCTGGCCTCCGGCAAGAACATCAATGTTCTGGTGCTGGATACCGAGGTGTATTCCAACACCGGCGGCCAGTCCTCCAAGGCTACCGCTGCCGCGGCCATCGCCAAGTTCTCCGCAGGCGGCAAGGTCACCAAGAAGAAGGATCTGGGCCTGATGGCCATGAGCTATGGCTACGTCTATGTGGCACAGGTGGCCATGGGCGCCGATCCCGCCCAGACCCTGAAGGCGATCCGGGAGGCCGAGGCCTACGACGGCCCCTCCATCGTCATCTGCTACTGCCCCTGCATCGAGCACGGCATGAAGGCCAGCATGGGCCTGAGTCAGATTGAGGAGAAGAAGGCTGTGGAGTGCGGCTACTGGCACCTGTACCGCTATGATCCCCGCCTGAAGGAGGAGGGCAAGAATCCCTTCCAGTTGGATTCCAAGGCGCCCACCGGCGACTTCCAGCAGTTCCTCATGGGCGAGAACCGCTACGCATCCCTGAAGCTGTCCTTCCCCGAGAAGGCGGACGCCCTGTATCACAAGGCTGCCAACGACGCTAAGGAGCGTTATGAAGGCTATGTCAAACTGGCAAAGGAATAAGAAAAGGAGGATCGAACCATGGCATTGATGACCGCGAAAGAGTATATCGACTCCCTGCGCAAGCTGAACACCCGCGTGTACATGTTCGGCGAGAAGATCGACAACTGGGTGGATCACCCCATCATCCGCCCCTCCATCAACTGTGTGGCCATGACCTACGCTTTGGCGCAGGATCCTCAGTACGAGGAGCTCATGACCGCCACCTCCAACCTCACCGGACGGAAGGTCAACCGCTTCACCCACCTGCATCAGTCTGCGGACGATCTGGTGAAGAAGGTAAAGATGCAGCGCCTGCTGGGCCAGAAGACCGCCTCCTGCTTCCAGCGCTGCGTGGGTATGGACGCTTTCAACGCTGTGTACTCCACCACCTATGAAGTGGACGAGAAGTGCGGCACCCACTACCACGAGAACTTCAAGAAGTTCCTCATTATGGTGCAGGACAACGACCTGACGGTGGACGGCGCTATGACCGACCCCAAGGGCGACCGCAGCAAGGCGCCCCATCAGCAGAAGGATCCCGACCTGTTCCTGCGGGTGGTGGAGCGCCGCCCCGACGGCATCGTGGTCAACGGTGCCAAGGTACACCAGACCGGCGCGGTGAACTCCCACTGGCACATCTTCATGCCCACCATCGCCATGGGCGAGGCGGACAAGGATTACGCAGTCTCCTTCGCCTGCCCCTCTGACGCCGAGGGCCTGTACATGATCTACGGTCGCCAGTCCTGCGATACCCGCAAGCTGGAGGAGGGCTGCATCGACGTAGGCAACAGCAAGTTCGGCGGACAGGAAGCACTGGTCGTCCTGGATCATGTGTTTATCCCCAATGAGTATGTATTCCTCAACGGCGAGTATGAATTTGCCGGTATGATGGTGGAGCGCTTCGCCGGTTATCACCGCCAGAGCTACGGCGGCTGCAAAGTCGGCGTGGGCGACGTGGTCATCGGCGCGGCAGCGCTGGCCGCCGAGTACAACGGCGTGGAGAAGGCCAGCCACATCAAGGACAAGCTCATTGAGATGACGCATCTGAATGAGACGTTGTATTCCTGCGGCATCGCCTGCTCCTGCGAGGGCTGCCCCACCAAGGCGGGCAACTATCAGATTGACCTGCTGCTGGCCAACGTCTGCAAGCAGAACGTCACCCGCTTCCCCTATGAGATCGTTCGTCTGGCAGAGGATATTGCGGGCGGCCTGATGGTCACCATGCCCAGCGAGAAGGACTTCAGCTCCGATCTGCCTGTGGGCAATCAGGGCGAGACCATCAGCGAGATCTGCAACAAGTATTTCGCCACTCACGAGGGCGTCAGTACCGAGAACCGGCAGAAGGTGCTGCGCTTCCTTGAGAACATGTGTCTGGGCGCGGCAGCGGTCGGCTACCGCACCGAGTCCCTGCACGGCGCAGGCTCTCCCCAGGCCCAGCGTGTCATGATCGCCCGGCAGGGCAACATCCAGGGCAAGAAGAAACTAGCCAAGAATATTGCCGGTATTGAAGAGTAATCCCCCTAACAAATAAGTGCAGAGGAGAGGTTCGTTGCGAGCCTCTCCTCTGCACTGTTAATAATCGAAACAAGAAGGCTGCCTGAATGGAAATTCAAGCAACCTTCTTTTCTCTCCCCTTATGAGATAATTTGTACCACACTCATGTCAGAAGTGTTTTCAGTGCCGTGCGATCTAAATCACGCCCGATCACATTGAGCATTTTGCCGCCCGGCCATTCTGTTGCTGACTGAATCCCCAACTGATTGGGTGCAGCATTCACCTGATACAACACTCCTTCCGCGCCCTCAACGCAGCCCTTGATCCGATATACCGTGCCGCAGCTGCCGTCCATCGCCTTTATCAGTGCAGAGGACAGAGCCGCTTCGTCCCAAAGGCGTTTTGAAAAGATGGATAGGCTCTGCGCAAAGCTTTGGTGGTTCATATGGCTGCGCCAATGCTCCTTGCGCCGCCAACCGGCGCAGGAGAGCTCCGCCATCTCCGCATCGGTGAGCTTATTCCACGCGGTATCTTCTATCAGGCCCATAAATGAGCTGGCACACCCCTGCTGTGCCAATATCTGATCGACCCATGTCCGGACAGCCGTACTCATTCCCTCGGTAGGGCCGTCACGCTGGCTCAGAAGGATTGCACCGCTGCTGTGCAGTTGGCTGTACAGCATTTCCTGCTGCTGTGGCAACGTCAATTTCATATCGGCAGGAGCCAGAACCGTTATGATACCGTTCAGATAGCCGCACGCCCGTATGTCTACCTTTTCCACGATGTCCAGAAAATCATCGCAGTTAAATACGCCGGAAGGCTCGACGATCACTCGATCCCACTCTCCGCTGGCGCAGAGCTCACGCAGGAGCCGGTAGAAATTCACCTTTTGCCCACAGCAGACACAGCCTCCGGATAATTCCCGCACTTGCACGCCTGTCTGGGAAAGGATCGCGGTATCCATTCCCGCAGTACCGAATTCGTTTTCGATTACGGCTACGCGCTCTCCGCGAGCTGTCAACCACGGGAGATAACGGTGGATAAACGTTGTCTTTCCGCTGCCCAGGAATCCGTTGATAAGGTCGATTTTTGTCATTACTTCTTATAAACCCCGTAGGTCTTGGCAATATCGATCATCCGCTGCGCACGGTCAAACGTGGCGTTAGCCGGATATTCACAGCCGGTGGCCAGCATGAAGCCGCCGCCCTTCGCCATGGCGTCGATCTGATCTGTGCACTGCTTATCCCACTCCTCGTCGGTACCAAACACCGCGTTGGCAGGCGTCACACAGCCGATCAGCGTCACCTTGTCGCCGTACTTCTCCTTGCACTCCGCAAAGCTGGCGCAGTCATCCGGCGGATACAGGAAGGAGATTGCCACAGGGTCCATGCGCTTGATCTGTGCGTCGAAGTAGATCTTCTCGCCGCAGTTATGGATCATGACCATGCAGTTATGCTCGCGGACAACGTTGCTCAGCTCCTCGATCGCCTCGCCCTCCATATCGTCCCACATCTCCTTGGACATAATAGAACCGGAAGCAAACAGCGTATCGAACATGATCGCATTGATGCCCGTTTCAGCCAGCGCGATGCAGTATTCCTTCAGCGTTTCGTTGATCTCCTTGACGGCTTCCTTTACCGCGTCAGGATCATCGTAGATATCCATGTACAGATCTTCCTGATTGCGCAGCATGGACAACACGCCCAGCGGGCCGAACACGAATGCCACAATGGGCTTTTCGCCGCCCTTGGCTGCCACCAGCTTCTTGCACACATCAATGTGCATCATCATGCGGTCGCAGGTGCGGTAGTCCACCTTCTTGATCTTGGGATAGTCATCAAGATCCTGGATCACGCACTGGCTGTAGTCGGGATGCGCTGCCTCGTTCTCGTCAAAGATCAGCTTCTGACCCCATGCGGCACATTCAACGGACAGGTCGATCAGGGTCACGATACAGTCGATATCAAACTCCTCCGTTGATTTGATAAAGGCTTCCGCGCACTTGTCGGCGTCCTGCGACCACTCCGGATAGCTGACGCCGGTCAGCTTGCGGGTAATGCCGCAGAGAATGGGATATACCGGTACACGATCCGGCTCCTGATGCTGCAGAGCCGCCACAACTCGTTCCATAGAATTCATAGTCTTCTTCTCCTTTGTTCTGATTGTAGCTTTCATTATAATAGTGGCAGCTATTGGCAGATAGGGCATTTTCTATGCTTTATCGTCTTTTCCTATGGATATTGTAGGCAATTCCTCTGCATGGTCGCAAGGGCAAGAAGCCACGCAGAAACGCCGTGTTTCTGCGTGGCTTCTTCCTATTACATTATGCTTTGGTATAGTCCGCTGGATCAAGCTGATAACGCCGTATCCGGTACTGCAAATTCTGACGGCTGAGGCCCAGCAGCTTTGCCGCCTGTGAGATGTTGCCGCCCGTCTGGCGGAGCGCGTTCTCCACACCCTGCCGTTCCATTCCGCGGAGCATGGTGCCAAATTCCTGCGTTGTCTGTACGCTCGTCTGCACCGCTTCCTTATGTGGCAGTCCGCCGCGGATATGCGCCGGAATATAGGCTGCGGTTATCGTGGACAGCGAATCCGGCAGGACATTCATGGCATGCTCTATACAGTGCTGTAATTCCCGGACATTGCCAGGCCAATCGTACGACATAAACAACTGCAGAGTCTCCGCATCGATGTTTCGCACGTTCTTCAGCAGCTTTTTATTATACGTTGCGACAAAGCTCTTTGCCAGCAGCGGAATGTCCTCCTTGCGCTGCCGCAGCGGTGGGATCGTAAAGTTGACTACACCCAGCCGGTAAAACAGATCCTGCCGCAGCTTACCCTCTGCAATCGCCTGATAAGGTGGAATATTGAGATTGGACAGAAACCGCACATCCACGCTCTTTTCGCTCATGCCGCCTACTCGCCGTACTACGCCGTCTTGCAGAACCCGCAGAAGCTTTGCCTGTAGGGAAATATCCATGGAGTTCAACTCATCCAGAAGCAACGTGCCACCGTCTGCCTGCTCTAACAAACCGGGACGTCGTTCCGCTCCTGTATATGCGCCTTTTTCCGTGCCAAAGAGAATGCCCTCCAACAGGTTTTCCGGCAGCGCTGCGCAGTTGATTGCTAGAAACGGTCCATCCGCACGACGGCTGGCATTGTGTATGCTTTGCGCCAACAGCTCTTTTCCAGTGCCTGTTTCTCCATACAACATAACGGAGGAGTCGTTTTTTGCTACCTGCCGGCACTGCGCGACCAGCTCATGCATAGTGCCGCTGACGTGAATAATATCCCGGAACTGATATTTTGCGGTCAGCCCGCTTTTGTTCTTTGTGGCTGTCGGCATCTGTTGATCCACCAGCTTTTGCTGTAGATCCATGATCTTCTTTTGCAGCCGTTCGATCATGCTCCAGTCCTTCATGACATTGAAGGCGCCCAGCACCTGACCATTCTGTACGATGGGATAGAGGTCAGTAATAACATGTACTTCTTTTCCATACCGAGTCGTGTATTGCTGCTGCAAATTCAGTATTGCCTGTCTCGTCCGCAGCACTTCCGGAATGGCCAGCTTGCTGCCCGCCTTCGGTATATATACATTGGCATCGATCTCGCCCCTTACATCATCCGTCACGATGGAATCCATGTGCTCCGCTGCGTCATTGAGCATATAGATGCGCTCCTGATGGTCAAAAAGGATCACCGATTCACTGACTTGACCCAGCACCTGCACCAGCATATCATGGCAGGCGTCGCGGGTCGCGTCGCGGAATATGATCAGCTTCGCGTTCTCAGAAAGGCCGTCCACCTGCGGCGTGGGACAGCGCAGAAGATAAACGCCAAACGCCGGCGACGTATACAGATTGCAGGCATCATCCTGCCACAAGCACGGAGCCACATCTGTCAATGCTTTTCCGACCAGCATATCATCATGCAAGAGTGTCAGCGCGGCAGGATTCGCCTCTACGATCGTACTGTCATCATTCGCCACAATGGCGCCCAAGCCGCAATCTGACAGCACCTGTAAGGTCTCATTTATTAGCATAGCTATCCTCCTTGCCAATGATCGCAGTCCTTCCGACAGTATTATACCACGCCTTTTCTGAGGTTGCAAAATTTTTTGCACTTCCTGCATGTATGACAGGCTCAGACAAGAGCCGGGGCTTTTTGTAAAGCGCCCGGCCCCTGTCCGATGAAAGAAATTGTTGATATAATTATTCGATGATCTCCAGTACCTCCGGCACCGGATCGCCCGGATCTTCACCGGGGACATCATCCGGAATACCCAATTCCTCCCGGTAAGTATAGTCATATTTTTTGCGGTTGCTCAGGAACTTGACGGCGGCGATCACCACAAATATCGTAACGATCGCGGCAGGGAAGCCGCAGACAACGATGGCGGAGTTCAGTGCATCGTAGCCGCCCACATACAGCAGCACGAAGGTAAGGAAGCCCATGAACAGGCCAACAGTAGCGTTGAAGCTCTTGGGCACCTTTGTCAGAGAAGGATCCAGCTCCGTCTTCTTCATGAAGAGCATGGGGATTGAATAGGCAATAGAATCGGCGAAGGTGATGAATGTGATCATTGCCAGTACGATGAAGAACCACTTCAGGAACGCACCGCCCGGCAGCGTGTCCAGGAATGCAAAGGTCGCGATACCATCGCCGTACTGAAGCATCAGGTCGTACAGGTTGCTGCCATCCAGGATCTGGAGCATCGCCGTACCGCCGAAGATCACATACCACAGACCGGTAACGGCGGCAGGCATAACGCAGTTGACCAGAATAAACTGGCGCAGATTGCGCCCATAGGCAATGGACACATAGAACAGCGCCTGCAGCAGGCCAGGCACCAGATTCCAGGAATAGTAGAACATGGTGTTGTTGTTCTGCCAGCCTGTCTGCGCCACGGAATCACCAAAGGAGATCATGGAGAGGAAATCCGTGATATACTGTCCCACAGCTTCAAAACCCAGCGTCAGCAGACGGTTGCCGCCTACCGGCCCGAACAGCAGCACGAAAATCATAATAACAAAGTAGCAGATGGCGTTGAAATTGCTGAGCTTACCCATCAGCTTATGTACGCCGGAGCATGCGAACACGATCGCCAGCACGGTATAAACAATCACAATATACGGCTCGAAACTGGGAGTCTCACTCATGCCGGACACCGTGCCGATACCTGCGTTCAACTGAATGACTGCCAGACCCATATTCGTACCACAGTCAATCATGCAGATAATGACAAGGATATTGATAAGGGTACCGATGATGCCGTGACACTTGTCACCCAGCAGCGGAGAGAGCGTGGAGCTTGCTTTCAGACTCTGTCTGCCGTTGTAGTAGACCAACGCGATCATCAGTGCGACACAGCAGATCAGGAAGAACGGAGGAATACCATAATGCAGGAAACAGTATTCCAACGTGGGGATCACGGCCTCGGCCGTGCCGCCCTCGACACCCAGAAATTCCGGTGGGTTCATGAACAGGTTGACCGGGCCAGACACACCGTAAAAGCAGATGCCCACCGCGATGGTTCCTGTCAGAGAAAGCGTAAACCAGGTGCTGGTTTTCAGGCTGGGCCTTGCGTCTTTTCCGCCGAAGCGGATGTTGCCCCATTTGCTGAACACGATAAACAGGCACAGCGCCGTGACCATCAGCACACACAGAACGTAGACCCACTTGAAGTGGCTCATGATCCAATCCAGCACATTCAGCAGCGCCGCGTCAAACTCACGGGGAATGACAGCGCCCAGCACAACAATCAGCAGCAGACAAAGTGCCCCCGGGATCAGAATGTGCATATCTATCTTTTGCCAGATCGTCCCCTTATTTTCCTTTTTGTTTTTCACTGCATTTCCTCCTCGCATTATTCTGTACAAAGCCCGGCGGAAAAGAGTCCAACGATTCCCGAAAGAAGATGTTGGCTTATTACCCATTATACACCATTTCATCATCACATGCAAAACAGCATCATAACAGAGAGACTTTTACAGATTTTTTTGTGGGGTTTTACTAATAATAGGATACCATACCGGCAGTTGAGCGCTGTGCATTAGGCCGGATTTGCTTTGCCGTGTTTTGGGTATTGACCAGAAAAACGGTAAATAAGACAATCATACCGCAGCTTTCTACCATGTTCCACCCCGTTTGCCTTGGTGCCGCTTTTCCGTCTGAATACTGACATTTTCCATCATACATATTTACCGATTTACACACATCACCTCATTGAAAGTTCGTAGAATTTTACTATTTTTGCATAGTGAGGGCATATAAAAGAACAGACTTTTATGATTAAATCATTACAGTGATACACATAAACAGCAAACGATATTTATGAAAGAGAACAGAAGGAGGAACAACTATGAGCAAGATGAATATGGATCAGTGGACCGCGGATGTGCTGGCGGCGCCTGTAAAGAAGGCTCTTCCCGTGCTTTCTTTCCCCTCCATCCAGTTGATGAACTGCACCGTGCGCGACCTTATCTCTGACAGTGATATGCAGGCCCGCGGCATGAAGCTGGTGGCAGACCGCACTAACGCGGCAGCCTCCGTCAGCCTGATGGATCTGTCTGTTGAAGCAGAATGTTTCGGCGCTCCCATCCATGTGTCCGACGACGAGGTGCCTACCTGTGTTGGCCCTGTGATCTCCACCGAGGTGGACGAGGACGAACGTCTGGCGCAGGCCGAAGCGCTGGCTGTTCCCGAGATCGGCACTGGTCGTACCGGCCTTTACATCGAGGCCATCGAAAAGGCTCTGAAGCTGATCGAAGACCGTCCTGTGCTGGCAGGCGTTATCGGCCCCTTCTCTCTGGCTGGCCGTCTGGTTTCTGTTACCGAGGCCATGCTGTACTGCTATGATGAGCCCGACATGATGCATACGGTTCTGGAAAAGACCACCGAGTTCATCACCAAGTATATTCTGGCCTACAAGGCGATCGGCGCTCACGGCGTTGTGATCGCGGAGCCTCTGGCCGGCCTGCTGTCTCCCTCTCTGGCGCAGGAATTCTCCGGCGACTACTGCAAGCGCATTGTGGATGCCGTAAAGGACGAAGGTTTTGCTGTGGTGTATCACAACTGTGGCAATACCGCCAACGTGACGCTGGACTCCATTTTCAGCTGCGGTGCAAATGCCTACCACTTCGGCAATGCCATCAAGATGGAAGAGATCATGGAAAAGGCTCCCTCCAACATCATCTGCATGGGCAATGTCAGCCCCGCCGAACAGTTCCGCGGCGGTACGCCTGCATCCGTCCGCGCCGCTACGCTGGACGTTATGGAGAAATGCTGCAAGTATCCCAACTTCGTCATCTCTTCTGGCTGCGATATCCCGCCGCTCTCCAGCTGGGACAATATCGATGCCTTCTTCGCCGCCGTTGACGAGTTCTATCATCGCTAAAAAGCTATCTATATCCAATCCTAAAATGCCGGAAGGGTACACCGTTTATGCGGTGTACCCTTCCGGCGTTTTGAAAAACCTTTTATTCCATCAAGCGCTTCAGCGCACGAATATAGGTGTCGTCACAGCCGCAGCAGCCGCCGATATAACGGACAAACTCCAACGCGGGTGCAACCTCCTGTGCGAAGTGCTCCTCTGTATAGGGCGCGATCTCCTGACCATCAGGCGTAATGACCGGCTTTCCGGAGTTCGGCTTGAAAAACAGTGGGAGATCTGTTGTCTCATGGAACTGACGAATCACCGTCATGGCTTCCGCCGGCCCGAGAGAGCAGTTCATACCAATCGCGTTGATGCCCAGCGGCGTCAGCGTATCCACGATCTGCTGAACGGTATTGCCCATCATGGTGCGGCCTCCACCTTCAAAGGTCATGGAACACAGGACGGGGACGTTGTGGCGCTTGGCCGCCTGTGCGGCAATGCGCATCATCTCTACATCCATGAAGGTTTCCAGGATCACGCAGTCGGCGCCAGCCGCTACGCCTGCATCGATCATCTCGGTATAGATGGCGTCACATTCGTCCTCTTCCAGATCGCCGAACGGCTCCAGCAGCACCGAAAGCGGGCCAAAGGACAGTCCCACAATCACATCGGTTCCCTGTACCGCTTTCTTGGCCAGCCGCACACCGGCCGAAACCACCTGCTCCACGGTATACGGTGACGACTTGGTCACCACCGGGCCGTTTGCGCCGAAAGTGTTCGCCTGGATCAGTTGGCTGCCTGCGTCAATATAGCGGCGATGCAGCTCACGGACAAGCTCCGGATGTTCAATATTGTATTTCCATACCGGTTCTCTGGCAATCCCGGCAGCATCCGCCAGATGCCACAATGTGGTTCCCGCTGCGCCATCCATTAAAAAAACGTCACTGTATTTCATTATGTATCACTCCTATTATCTCATTCTGTGCGGCTTAAAACGACATGCACTCTACGTAGTTATCCATAAAGATCGGGTTGGAACTCAGATCGACCGTCTCGGACATTTCAGCCAGTGCGATGCCCTGCGTAAGATACTCCCCACGTAGCAGCATCATAGCGGCGCCTACCAGCGCGGCATTGCCGATGGCCGACGCATGGTTTTCCAGGTCAGGCGGATACAGGCCCATACGCGCCGCGCTGTGCAGATTCAGGAAGCTTCCAAAGCCGCCCGCGATGACTAGCCGCGGCAGCTCTGCCACGTCGATCTTTTCTACCTCCAGTAACGTCAGCATACCTGCGCAGATCGCGCTCTTCGCCAGCTGCAGCATACGCACATCCTTTTGGGTCAGCGCCACATCCTGCGTCAGTGAATATGCATCCTCTTCATCCGCAAAGGCACCTGTTTCATCAATGATCTCCTGCTCACAGAGCACAGCCGCTGCGTCAATAATACCGCTGCCGCAGATGCCGACGGCAGGCGCGTCGCCTATGGTATGGCAGCACACTTGTCCATCGTGCCATGTGACACGGTCGATGGCGCCTTTACTGGCCTGCATGCCCTGCGAGATGGTCGCGCCCTCAAATACAGGCCCGGCAGCCGTTGAACAGCACAGCAGACGTCCGTCATGCCACAGTGCCAGCTCGCCATTCGTGCCAATGTCGGCCAAAAGTGCGCTGTCCGTTTTTGCGCATATCTGACTCGCCACCAGAGCGCAGGTGATATCCGCCCCCACAAAGGCCGACATGCACCGGGGCAGGTAGATCCGTGCGGCAGGCGCGGCGGCCAGCGTAAGCTCCTCAGGATCGGCCCAGCGGCCAAAAAGCTCGTCCGCAATAAAGGGCGCATGGGAAAGGCAGTCCACATCCCGGTGGGTAAGCAGGTATAACATGGTGGTATTTCCTGTCAAAACAACTGTATCCACCTCCTCAGGGGATATCTCCGCCTCCCGCTCCATCTGACGCAGCAGTTCGTCAAGTCCACCGCAAATGCATTGAGCGAGAGCCTCCTGCTCGCCCGCCAGAGATTTCTCGATCCGCGAGATCACATCCGCGCCATAGACCCGCTGGGGGTTAGGCGTCGCTGCACACGCCAGCAGCGTCCCGTCATGCGCATACAGCCGGGCTGCCAATGTGGTGGTGCCGATGTCCACGACCGCACCGAACTTCTCAAAGACCGGGTCTAACGCAAACTCAGGCATTGTGCCCTCACTGCTGATGGCTTGAACCGCCTTGCTGTCTGTCAAAAATACAGTCACGTCGCCTTCCGCAACTGCAAGACACGCCAGGCGGACGCCGTTTTGCAGCGCTTCGTCACCCAGCAGCTGCCGCTCCTGCTCACTGGGAGAAGACGCCTGTCCCTGTACCGTTACACGGCATTTTCCACAGCGCCCGCTTCCCCCGCAGGGTGTTTCCAGATGATCCTCGCCGATTACCTGCAGCAGGAGCGTTCCATCAGGCACCTGACGAACCGCTCTCCGGCCGTCGGCTCCGTGAATCGTTATGTTGGGCATATATTACCTCCTATCAAGATCCGCAGTACTGACATTGACCGTACTGCAAAAAGGAAACGGGCAAAAACCCTCGCGATCCGCAAGGGTTTTTGCCCGCATTATCATGTACTGTTATATCTTTCCGGTATAGCCGCAGGCACACTGCATTGAACACCGGTCAACCTTGCTCAACTCAGCTGGCGAGCAACTGCATTGCGACCTCAGCGCAGGTAGTGGCATCCGGCGTATAGGCGTCCGCGTTGATGGACTGGCCGAACGCTTCCGTTACAGGTGCGCCGCCGATCATGATCTTCACTTTATCGCGCACGCCTGCTTCAACGGCCTTCTCAACAACCTCGCCCATAACCGGCATGGTGGTGGTCAGCAGTGCGCTGCAACAGATGATCTTACAGTCATTCTCAATGGCAGCATCGATGAACTTCTCAGGGGGAACATCGACGCCCAGATCGATCACGGTCAGGCCCTTGCCCTCCAGCATCATGCGCACCAGATTCTTGCCGATGTCATGCAGGTCACCCTTGACGGTTCCCAGAATGACCTTGCCCTTGGGCTCCACGCCTGCTTCGGACAGATAGGGCTTGAGCAGCTCCGCGCCCACATTCATGGCGCGTGCCGCCACCAGCACTTCCGGAACAAAGATCTCGTTGGCCTTGAAACGACGGCCTACCACGTCCATACCGGCCAGCAGACCATCCTGCAGAATCTCCTGAGCGGGGATGCCCTCCTCCAGTGCCTGGGGAACCAACGTCTTGATGAGCTTTGCACGGCCCTTCTGCATGGCTTCAGAAATTTCGGTTAAGGTACTCATATAATCTTCCTCCTCTTTTTGTCACTGAACGGTGGTGTCGCGTTCCTTACTGCTGTCCAGCCGCCCGCCTCTCTTCCTAAATTTCCCCGGTGTCACACCGGTAAATCGCGTGAATACTTTAATGAAGTAGCTTTGCTCCTCATAGCCGACCGCGTCACAGATCTCACGGATCGAGAGCTTACTGACCAGAAGAAGCGATTTGCTGCGGTCAACACGCAGCTTGCTCAGGTAATAATTGAAGGTACAGCCCATCTCGTCCTTGAATATTTTGCTGAAATAATTCGCGGAGAAGCCGACCTGCCGCGCTGTATCCTCCAGCGTGACCCGTTCGCCAAGATGCTGTTTCATATAATTGATAGCGTCGTAGAGCACATCCTTGCGCTTTACATCTTTATGCTCAAACACCAGTCCGGCATAGCGCGTGATCAGACGCGTCAACCAGCCTACCAGATCGTCTGCGGAGTGGAGCCGGTCGCTTTCCAGCATAAATTCCTGATTCAACGACAGCACCTGCTCCTGATCCGCCCCGCCGGAGATCGCAGCCCGAGAAAGAATAGCCATCAACTCCAGAGAGCGAACGCGCATCGACTGGTATTCACCGCCGGTGGCAAAAAAGATATAGCCGAGAATATCATTCAGGAGGCGGCGTGCGTCGCTTTCATCGCCCTCGGAGATCGCTTTGATGAGCTCCTGCTCCTTTTCGATCGGATAAACAGTAGGGGTATCCTCCAGCTTGTATTGCTGAAGATACTGACCAATGGACTGATACTGCTCCGCTTGATTCCGTTTCTCGATCACCGCCATACTGCTGTCCCCGATATAGAGCGCCGAAGCCAGTAGCTGCAATGACAGGTGATTCAGATCCTCGGGAGGCCGGTGCGGAAACTGTCGCAGCAGATGTCCGATCTGCTCCAAACGCTCAAAGGACATGCTGCTCTGAAGCGACGGCGTGCTGGCAATGTAATCGTCCAGCTCCATCATCATGATTGGGCCGCAGGAGAGCGAACCGACCACCTTGCCGCCCAGCATAACGGGTGCGGCGATCCAACCCATTCCCATGGTACAGAAGTAGATATACCGTCCACCAAACCGCTCTGCCTGTCTGCCGCCATATGTATGCAGATCTTCACACTGCTGCGCCGGGCACAGCAAGGCTTTACATTGTGCGCAAAGCGTATGTTCCGGCGCTTCCACAGGAAGCAATACGTCACCGTTTTCATCCAACAGTCTGCAGGGTGTTGCGCACGCAAGGGAAAATGCTTCTACCATCTGGCCGGCATGCTGCAAGTCGATCGGCTTATTTGAGCGGTGGTCTTTTCTTGACATGTTGTTACCTACTTCACTTAGTATTATAGGCAGTATAGCACAGAAAAACTATTAAATAAATACGAAAAATGGTGATATTTTACGAATATGAGACGTTGGCATTTAATACATGAGCAGTTGTACTGCTATTTCAGCTTTTCTTTCGTAATTCTAAACGATTTATTCTGACTGAAAGACTATTTACGGCTGGTTATCACTGGATACACAGGCGCGGCTTTCCACTGTGACAGAAACCAGCAGCGTGGCAGAATACGCAGTCGCGTAGTCCTTGTTTACCGTTGTCGCTGTCTCTATCCGGCCCAGGGCGCCCATGGCGCGAACTTTCGCTTCCGCCATTTGTGCCGAAAGCTTCCGTGCTGTCTGAATGGCGGCGTCCAGGTCGTCAAAGCTCTGTGGAGGAATGCCGCCTCCACTGATTTGATAGCCCTCCTCATAAAAGGTCGTCAGGTCTTCCGATACGGGGTGAATGGTCAACTGCACGCTGGCGCTTATATTGCTGACCGCTGCGCCCAATGCGTTGGCCGTGCTGGCATGCTCCGGAAGATTTACACCTGTCCCCAGCAATGCCGCAGCTTGCGGCAGGAAGAAGCGCGTCGGCGCACCTACGCCGATCAGGACCGCATCCGTGTGCAGCCGCAGCGCACTGGCACCGGCGTTGCCACCCGACGCCACAGAATAGCATTGCTCGGCAAGTGCGTCTAAGATACCGGGTGCCTTCAGCGTTGCCGGAAGGCCACAGCTGGTTTCCAGCAGGACGCGGGCAAGCTGGCAATACAGTTTCTTGACGACCAGAGTCTCGACCCGTTGGCAAAGTGTATCCCGTGATATATCCAAACAGGCACACAGCCACTGCGCCGCATAGCGGGAGGCTTTCCCCTCAAAGGCGGTAAACTGCCCGCGCAGGTGCATAATATCCGTGGGTGTCAGGCCGCAGCGAATCAGAACACCCTCGTTTTCCAGACGCTCCAGCGGCAGCGCATATACGGACTGTCCTGTTTTCTCCGCCAGCTCCCCCAATTGCAGCGGCCCGTCCTCCAGTGCGCGGCAAACAGCCAATTCTTCTTCCCCGTATTTCCCGCGCGTTTCCGGGGCTTCCAGCAGCAGAATAAACTCGTGGCGCGGCAGGAAATGCGGCATACCGCTTTCCGCCAGACTGCGCAAAACCGACAGAACACGGGGATACTTCGCAGCCAAAAGGCACAGAGGGACAGCCCTGCGGCTGTCCAACGAAAGCTGTTCGCCCTGCATGAGGATGCGGCTGTCGCCGCCCAGACCTATGGTATGGATATAAACGCCATGTACCATCGTCCGCCATTGACCGATCTGTATGCCGTCACCGGCCTCGATCGGATATCCGTCCCTTACGACGGATATATCGGTGGTGGTGCCGCCCATATCCACGATCAGCGCACTCTTTTCATGCGCAAGATGCTGTCCGCCGATCACACTGGCGGCAGGCCCGCACAGCAGCGTTTCCACCGGATGCTCTGCGGCGAACCGACGGGACATCATTGTGCCGTCGCTGCGGACGATCCAGACGGGGACCGAAATGCCAAGCTCCTGTAACGAGAGCTGGATCGCGTCGAGGAAGCGCTGCATGACCGGCTGGAGCCGGGCATTCAGGAGCGTACTGGCGCCCCGCCGCAAAATATTTCGCTCGTGGAACAGATCGTTTCCCAAGACACAGGGAACGCCAAGAATATCCTTGACCTTTGCGGCACATTCCCGTTCCAGCACGCCGCCGTCATCCATGGGGTCGATCTGTACGATCGCCATGCTGGCGCAATCTGCGAATTTATCCTTCAGCTCTTTTCTGAAGGCTTGCTCATTCACGGAAAGCGGACGTCCCGGCTTCCCCGGCAGCAGACAGAGCCTGTCAATGGACAGAAGGCCATATGACGCGCCGTTCTGGGCAACGACCTTCGGGTGCGCCCCGATCAGGATAAGACCGGCCCGTCCGCCTTCGTTCTCCACGCAGGCATTGGTCGCCATAGTGGTAGAAAGCGCTACATAGTCAGCGCGCTTTCTCAGCTCCTGAGGGATCTTGCGCAATGCTTCACATATTCCGATCTTCAGGTCGTGCCGCGTTGTCTGCGCCTTTGCGGAAAACAGAATTTCATCTGTCTGGCGATCATAAACAACAACGTCTGTACAGGTGCCGCCCGTATCAATTCCAATACCGATCATTGTGCGGTCTCCCTTGATTCACCGTCGGCATCCGACAGGTGATAAGTGGCCGAGCCCATCGCTGCGTCATACGGCGCCCGGCGCGTGGGACAGTTCTCCCGCGGGCAGAGCATGCAGTTTTCGTATATTGCATCCGTTTCATAGGCAATACCAGAGACGGACTTATAAGGCAGCATCAGGCAGGTGCTTGTCAGCTCAAGGCCGATCTTAGCGGCCCCATCACCCAGCAGACGAAACAGCGCTCGCTGACAGGTGATCGGGAAATCCGGAAGGGATCCGGGATTCATCCTTGCCGTATGGCCGAGGCGATACGTTTCCGTCAGGACACGAGTCATTTCCTTGTCCACCGCGCGCATTGCGTACTGGGAGAAGCAATCGACCCACCAGCGCTCCAGCGGATCAGTCTTGCTTTGCGCCAGCTCATACAATTCCCGCCCACAGCTGACGGCATAGGGAAAAGCCCGGCCTACCTTCTGCATATTGACCTGCATGATCCGGCTCAGAAACCGTTCTTCGCCAATCACTGTCTGATTCTGCTCCTGATACACTGACACGAGACAGAACACTGCCTTGGGACATGCGACCGATATGCATTCTTCATATACGTCGCGAAATTCGTCTTCCATCTCCGGATCGATCTTCAGCATCGTCATTGTCTCAGCAAGGGGCGGCTGAAACGGAATAGAAATAAACTGTGTATTCATGCAATGCACCGCCTTTTCCAACAGAAGAGTTCCAAATCTTATCTACCTAATCATACATGATTATAACGTTCCAAGCAACGTCCGGCTTTGCCGCAGCACCTTTTCTTTTTACCTGATTTGCTGTCCAGAACGCTTATCCGGCTCTTTTTGAGAAAAAGGCGCGGCGAATCATCTTCGCCGCGCCTCCATATACCATGTCACAGTGTCTCGATATGCTCCAGCTGTTCCACAGAAATACCGGTCTCCTTGACCAGCAGTGCCTTCACGCGGTTCTTCACGTCCTCGTCCAGCTTGGGGCCGTGCTGTGCGTGAGCTTCCAGCATCTGCGCGATCTCCTTATCAATGTTCTCCTCGATATAGGCCGAACCCTTAGCGCCGCGGGCGCCAATATGCGGCATATAGAGATCCATGAAATTATCCAACGTATAATCGCAGGTCAGGAAGCTGCCGTCATGACCGCAGTCCTTGATCTCCTCCATATCAATGGTCTCTTCGTTGACCTCCAGCGGAGCGGTAGCGATCTTCACCTGACGAATGATATCAATGTCCACCACCAGCTTATCAAAGGATGTAGCATTGACGCTGTCCACGATGCCGCCGGCCTCCATCACCAGATTGATGCCGTTGGACTGTGCGGAATAGAAAGTCAGCATGGACTCGTAGCCTGCCTGAACGTTGACCACAGGCGCGTCCGTCTGGCTTCCGCCGCCGCGGGAGGGCAGGTTATAGAAGCGTGCCATACGTGCGCCCCAGCCCTGCATCAGCGCGCCCTCGGGGGAACCGCAGGCAAAGATCATGCCCTTCATGTCCATGGCGTTAGACTGCATACCGAACAGCACCGGGGTGCCGGGACGAATCATCTGTGCCAGCGCGATACCCGCCAGATCCTCGGCAGTGCCGCTGGCCAACGTGCCGGCGATAGGCAGCGGGCCGGTCGCGCCCAGCATGGCGGCGGGGCAGAGAATGACCGGCTGGCCGTACTTCGCCAGAGTCATCAGGCAGTCCAGCATTCTTCCGTCCAGGGACAAGGGGGAATTCGTGTTGATGAGGGTGATCATGCGGGGCTTTTCGGCCATAGCCTCCTCGCCGCCGAACATCTCGCAGCCTGCCTTCATCAGCGCTTCCATAATGTTCTTGTTGCAAGTGGAAAGCATGATGACCTTGTCGGAATTGAGAACGGTCGCATAGAACATATCAACAGGCGCCGTATCGTCGGAAACATCGCAGGGCTGAATGGTAATGCCGCCGTTAATGTCATAGACTTCCGCCTCCTGAACCAGGCGGGCGCATTTCACATAATCGGCAATGGTGCCGGGGCGCTTGGTCCCATCACGTTCTGCAATGAACGCGCAGCCATAAGCCGGCGCGGCGTTTACCTTGTCGCCGCCGATGGTCATATTATACTTGGGGTTCCTGGCATAAAGCGTGAAAGAGGACGGCGCCATCTTGACCCAATGCATGACCTGCTCTTCTGTAAAGAATGCGGTATTGTCCTCTACCCGGATCCCGTTTTCCTTCAGCACACGAATGGCTTCATCGTTATGAAAAACAACACCTACATCCTGCAGGATCTCCATTGCCGCTTCGTGGATCATTTGCTCCTTGCTCTTCATGTTCATTGCCTTGATTACCTCCTTATAATTGTTGCCACACGTTATCGGTTGCGGATGCCGAGCTTCAGCTCATTGCGCAGAAACGCGATGCTTTCTTCGCAGGCTTTCATCTCCCGCTCACGCGCTTCCTCAATCGGCTCGTCAATGCTGCGGAAAGCGATCTCATTCTCCATAATGATCTTATCCATAGGCGACTGCTCCCGGATCATGCGGATCATACGGCGGCAATCCATGGAGCCCTGTCCATGAGGTGCACCGACAATGTGAACGCCCAGAGGATCTGTATACACAAGGTCATCGCTGAAGTGGCAGCAATACGCCTGAGGCAGCATCTTTTCAAATGCCGAATGGGGATTCTCTGTAACATAGTAGGCGTTCATATTGTCCACACATGTGCCGATCTGTGTGTGGTTCAACTTGTCCACCAGCCAGAGGATCTCGTCCGTAAAGGTGTCGGTATGATTCTCGATCGCCACCTGTATGCCGTACTCCTCGATCAAGGGGATCGCCGCCTTGAACTGGTCATAACGCACCAGCAGCTGCTTCATCACATCAGGGTGCATCCAGCTGCCGAACAGTTCGCGGGGGCGGATGATATCCAGACTGAACTTGACCAGTTCCGCGTCCAGATCGTGGCCGATCCGCAGCGCTTCCTCTACAGTGCAGTTCACGCGGGAATCACTCCCTGCATTAAAGGAGGAATTGAACTCAAGGAACAGGCCGCACTTCTTGGCATAAGCGGCAACTTTCTTCAGATTCTCTGTGCTGAAGGGATCTGCCGCGCCGGTCGCCAGCAAATCGACCTTGGTGATCTGCAGGCCATCCAGTTCCCACGTCACACACTTGTCCATCAGCTCGTACAGGCTCATGACCTGATCGAAATAGTAGTCCTTGCCAAATCCCCAACTTTCGCCGAAGCCAAAGAAGTGGAGTGTGTAGGTATGCATTCCTAACCGGATGGGTCTGTCAACAGGCTGTTTCATAATATCATTCCTCACTTTACTCTGGATCGGTGCTTTTTGTATACACCAGCAAAATATCTTCGTTCTTTCCTCAAAAAACTGTGGGATTCGCTGTTATGTTTTTATCATACACAAAGGACGGATAAGAGAGTATGCTGTACACAGGAAAAAATGTGCAAATTTTCAGATTTTCTTTTCCGTGCATCGGCATAATTGCCGCACGAAACCTTTTCTCTTGAGTTTTTAATATGTTATTGGTATAATACCACAAAAGAAAAACAAAAGAAAGGTGATGCGGGTGCAATTTATACAAAAGCAAGAGCAGGCGCAGAAGTTGAGCCTGACGCCCGCTATGCGGCAATCTTTGGAATGCCTTCAGCTTTCCGCGCTGGATCTTCTGCAATACGTACAGGAGGCGGCGCTGGAAAACCCCATGCTGGAGGTTGAGCTGCCTTCTTTATCCAGTGTTTCACTGGACTCGCAGGCCGCCCACGAAACCACGATCACAGAACACGAAACATGGGACGACTGCTTCGCACGCAGGAAGGGGCCAAGTGCAGAACAAGACGCACTCAACACACTTTCGTCAGGAGACGAAGGCTCTCTCCGCGACCATCTTCTGGCGCAGCTTGGGCAGACGGCGTTGATCGACGAACAGCTTGAACCCGTCTGCCGTTTTCTCATTGACTGTCTGGATAGCCGGGGATACCTGGACTGTCCGCTGGAAGCGCTGGCTGACGAAACAGGCCTCTCGTTATTCTCATTGGAACAGGCTCTCTTTGCCATACAGATGCTGGATCCCCCCGGTGTCGGCGCACGCTCTCTGTCCGAATGCCTGATCCTTCAGCTGTCACAGGGTGAGCATTTCAGTTCTTTGACATTGGGGCTGGCGCGCGACGGCCTGGAGCAGATCGCGAAAAAGCAGTATAGCGAGCTGGCAAAGCGATTCCACACGGATCGGAAAACGATCCTATCCGCCGTCGCGGCTATTTCACAGTTGAACCCCATCCCCGCGCAGGGCTTCGGTTCCCACGAAAGCAGCAGCTTCGTCGTCCCCGACGCATTTATTTACAGCCAAAATGACAGCGTTACCATAGACCTGAACAAGCGGGCGCTGCCCCGTATTTCAGTGGACGAGCATTATCGCATGCTGCTTGACAGCGCAGACAACGCCGAGCTGCGCGATTATCTGCGGCAAAAGCTGCGGCAGGCCAATGATATGATACAAGGGATCCAAAGCCGCGGACAAACGCTGAGACGACTGCTGCGCTATATCGCCGATTATCAGCACGCATTCTTCTGCGGCGGAGAGTTGCGGACTATGACGATACAAAGCGCCGCCGAGGCGCTGGAGATCAATCCGTCCACCGTCAGCCGAGCCGTGCAGGATAAGTACATTCAATTTAACGGAAAGGTCATGCCATTGAGAGGACTGTTTTCTTCGTCCGTCACATACGGGGAAGAAGGAGCCCTTTCCTCCGTGGCGATCAAGCAACGACTGCGGATCATGATCCAGTCTGAGGATCCCGCTCACCCCATGTCTGACGAGGACCTGGTCGCTGCTCTGGCGAACGACCATATTGAAATCTCACGGCGCACCGTTGCCAAATATCGCAGCCAGCTTCAGATCCCTCCGGCTTCCGTACGCAGGTCCCGCACATAAAACCGGCAGCGGCACGGAACCAATCTTATCTAGATAACAGAGCACCCCCTATGGCGTACCGCCATAGGGGGTGCTCTGTTCGCGGCCTATGTGTCCACTTTGCCCGTGGGCACATGCCAAATGAAGGCAAAAATCATGTGAGAGCATGCAAAACATTCCCCGCTCATCCCCGCTATAATTTTCGTAATACCCAAGCACAACATGGAATTTGCGGAGAAGTCATTATGAAACAGAGCAAGCCGTTTTCCGGCAATTCGATCGATATGGTCACAGGGCCGCTGCTGAAAAACCTTCTGCTTTTCAGCCTGCCGCTCATGGCCACCAATATCTTGCAGCTTCTTTTCAACGCTGCGGACGTCGTGGTCGTGGGACGTTATGCAAGCTACGCAAGCCTTGCGGCAGTGGGCAGCACCACCGCCATCGTAAATCTCGTGGTCAACCTGCTGTTCGGCATTTTGGTGGGCGTTAATGTGCTCATTGCCCGGTATCTGAGCGCAGGTGATCGATCAGACGAGATATCCGCAGCCGTACACACGGCGGTAGCCGTGGCGCTGATCGGCGGCGTCGTGCTGGGCGGCATCGGCTGTGTGGCGGCAGAGTGGATCCTGCGAGCCGTCTCCACACCAGAGGACATTTTCGACCTTGCCTTGACATATTTATATATCTACTTTGCGGGCACTCCCGCTATTATGCTCTATAACTACGGAGCCGCCGCCCTTCGGGCACGCGGTGACACCCGTCGCCCCTTGATTTTCCTGACTATCAGCGGAGTGGTAAATGTAGCGTTGAATCTGTTCTTTGTCATAGCATGCCGGATGGACGTGGCCGGTGTAGCGCTGGCCACAGTGATCAGTGAGTCTCTCAGTGCCGTGCTGATCCTGATCTGCCTCATGCGCACTGATGATGAACTTCATTTCTCCTGGCGACAGCTGCGGATCGACCGGCGCAGCCTGATACGGATGTCCAAAATCGGGATACCTGCCGGTATACAAAGCTGCCTGTTCAGCCTTTCCAATGTGGCCATACAAAGCGCTATCAATGCCTATGGCAGCGTCGTTATTGCAGGCTGCAGCGCCGCGGGCAGCATCGAGGGCTTCATCTATGTCGCCATGAATTCGTTCCACCAGGCGGCGCAGACCTTTATGAGTCAGAATATCGGTGCAGGAAAATACGACCGCATCCGGGACATCTTGAAGAAATGTATTCTGTGTACGGTCGTGACCGGTGCGGTGCTGAGCGCACTTACCCTACTGCTCAATAAGCCGCTTCTGCGGATCTACAACGAAGACCCCGCCGTCATTGCCGCCGGTGGAGTGCATCTGTATATGGTGGCGACACTTTATTTCATTTTCGGTATCGCCGATGTACTTACCGGCGCGATCCGGGGCTGCGGCAGTCCTGTGGCTCCTGTAGTCATCAATCTGCTGTGCACCTGCGCATTGCGCCTTATATGGGTTGCCGCGATCGACACAAGTACCGTACCTGTCAGTTTTGTCTATGCATCTTATCCCGCTTCGTGGATCCTGCTGCTCACTGTATTGACATTCTGTTGGCGTCGCCTGTATCGGAAGCAGATATTGCCCAATATCGCAGGCGTTTGAGGGGCGAATTCCTTTTATGCGCCACTATGCGAGACCTTATGATGGTGCCTTTCCTGTACTATATTCAAGACACATCTGTTCAAAACAGTTGATAATATGGCGATGCTGGCAGCAGCGTTTGGAATGCTATTGGCTGCGGCAGCGGTGTGCCGTTTTAAGCACCGATAGCCACAGAATAACAGATGAATGCCACCCGTGCATAGAGTCCAGAATCCTATTGCAATAAGCGCAGTCCCTCATGAGAGTATTCCTCATGAGGGACTGCGTTATATAGCGTCATGAAAAGCTCCCTCAAAGGATATGTACACGATCTTCAAAGGGCTTCTTGGGCTTCTGCGTGACTATTTCCATCGGCTTGCCGAAGGGGATAATGGTGCGCGGGCGTTCGTCCTCGGGGATATGCAGGAGCTGCCGTACCCTTTCGGCATTGCCCTCAAACTTCATCATGCCGTCCATCCATACGCCGGCATATCCGGACGCTGTGATTGCCAGCATGATGTTCTCTGTGGCGGCGTAGTCCTCGGTCTCAAACTGGAGATCATGGCCGCCGCCATGATCACATTTTGAGGCGACCACAATCATGACAGATGCAGCCTTACAGCCGGAAGCACTTTTTCAGCACCGTATACTCACCCAGCACCAGTAGCGTCAGACTGCCGTCCAGCACCGTTTCCGGCGAGATGGTCACGTCAGTTTTGCCGTCCCGCTTCACGCCGAGGATATTGACACCGGACTTTTTGCGAATGTCCAGCTCACCGATGCTGTGCCCCCGCCAGCTTTCCGGTACAGCGACCTCAATGATGGCGTGCTTCTCGTCCAGCTCGATGTAGCCGAAGATGTGGTTGGCGGTGTAGCGGATGGCCGCCCACTTCGCCAGCTGCTTTTCCGGGTATGTCACCGCGTCCGCGCCGTTGCGCAGCAGGAACTTCGCCTGCACGTCACGCTCCGCGCGGGACACCACATACTTTGCCCCCAGCTCCTTGAGAAGGGACGTCGTTTCCAGCGAGTTCTGGAAATTTCCGCTGATGGTGACGTAGCAGACATCGTAGTTGCTGACACCCAGCGAGCGCAGGAAATCCACGCGGGTACTGTCGCCGATCTGCGCGTTGGTGACGAAGGGCATACACTCGTTGACGCGCTCCTCGTCCCGGTCCACCGCCATGACCTGATGCCCCAGCTCGCTCAGCTGCATGGCAAGGTGCCGCCCGAAGCGGCCGAGTCCGATCAATAATACGTTTTTCATCGTGCGCTCCTTTCAGCCTACGGTGATCATTTCTTTGGGACACCGGGCGCAGGTGAGATCGTGCCCGGAAAACGCGGCGTAGATCAACGTCAGTCCACCCACGCGTCCGAAAAACATCAGCAGGATCAGCACTGCCTGTGACAGCGTGCCAAGCTGCGGCGTCAGTCCCAGTGTCAGCCCCACCGTTCCGGCGGCGGAGGCCGTTTCATAGAGGCAGACGCCAAGCGGCAGTCCCTCCGCTGCGCTGATGACCGCCGCACCCGCGAAGGTCAGTCCCAGATACAGCAGCAGGATGGCGGCGGCGTTTTTGACCGCGGAATTCTCCAGCCGGCGGCCAAAAAGCTGCGGCTCTTCCCGCCGGTGAAAAACGGCGGCGGCGTTGGCAGCCAGCACCGCCAGCGTCGTGACCTTCATGCCGCCCGCCGTGGAGCCGGGTGCGCCGCCGGTCAGCATCAGCAGGATGGTGACCGCCTGCGAGGTGTCGCTCATTTTCGTCAGGTCCGCGGTGTTGTAGCCGGCTGTCCGCGGCGTGACCGCCTGAAAGAGAGACGCCAGCACCCTTTCCCCTGTGGGCAGGGCGGCAAAGTCCGTCAGGAAAAACAAGGTCGCCGGAAGCACGATCAGCAGCGCCGTCGCGCTCAGGATGACCTTGCTCTGCATCCGGTACCGCCGCAGGTGCAGCCGGTGGGTGCAGACATCGTCCCACGTCAGAAAGCCGATGCCGCCCACGATGATCAGCAGCATAATGACGATGTTGACCAGCGGGTCGGCCATGTACGCCGTCAGGGAAGTGTAGAGCGCATTTGCCCGCCCCAGAATGTCAAAGCCCGCGTTGCAGAAGGCGGAAACGGAGTGAAACACCGCCATCCACACGCCCCGCAGTCCGTAGTCCCGGCAGAATACCGGCAGCAGCGCCAGCGAGCCGATCAGCTCCACAAGGAATGTGCCCTTCAGGACAAAACGTGTCAGGCGCACGATGCCGCCCACCGCCGGAGCGGAAATGGCGTCCTGCATGGCGCTGCGCTCCTTCAGTGAGATATTCTTACCGGAGAGCATCAGAAACGTTACGGCGGCGGTGATGACGCCTAAGCCGCCGATCTGGATCAGCAGCAGGATCACGGTCTGACCGAAGCCGGACCAGTAGCTGCCGGTGTCCTGCACCACCAGCCCCGTCACGCAGACCGCAGAGGTAGAGGTGAACAGCGCCTCGTGAAACGGCGTCCATGTGCGGCTTGCGGCGGCGATGGGCAGCATCAGCACCAGCGCACCCAGAAGGATGACACCCGCAAAGCCGAGGATCATGATCTGGAAGGACGTCAGACGGCGTTTCAAATGGAAACCGGTTTCTGTCACGGGACTCACCTCTTAAAATCGACTGTATTCCCAATTGCGCGTATAGTATAGCACGGTTTTCACGTTTCGGTCGTGCAGATTTTGTTAAGCATATCCTCGATGAGCCTCCGCCGCGTGACCACAACGGGCAGTATGAGTGATAAAAAAGCCCCTCAAAGCAAGAGAAAGACACCGGTATCCAGTGTCTTTCTCTTGCTTTTGGGGGGTAGGGGGGTGTTATTCCGCGTATGGGATCGTAATAATCAAAGATGGTGCACCTGTATACCCGTACTTGTTGGAAAGCTCTTTTGTGCTGACAATGAAAGCATATTCCTTGCCGCTCTCTATTTTACGGAGTGTACATTCCG
>CAKTPV010000009.1 GCA_934591815.1 uncultured Oscillospiraceae bacterium | reverse complement strand
GCTGTTCCCACACGAAACGATTTAGCTCTCAGCTCCCTGCTTTTTCCCGCCCAACCCACACAAAAGTTGGGATAGCCCGCCGGTACGGGATTTTTGCAAAAAGTGGTATTCTCGGTAAACAGTTTCGTCAGAATACGTCTTTCCAACACGCAGGGCGCAGGTATGTGAAAATTATTGCAGATAGGAACGCGCTGTTTTTCAAGTTTTTTGCATCACTTTAATAACTTTTTATTTTTAATTGACATTTTTCGTTTTTTGTGGCATTCTTGTCTCAATCCAAGCGATTGTCCCGTGCCGACAGAGTGATGTCCGCACGGCACGGACGAAAGGAGGGATCTGCCTTGAGCAGACTTGATATCAAAAGTCCCAGCCGCGCACAGACGGTGGTGGATAACCTCTACCGTGATGTGGAGCGCCGTATCGCCGCCAGTCCGCCGGGTCTTTGCCCCGTGGATATGTCGCTGTCGTTTTTGCAGCTGTGCCACGCCCAGTCCTGCGGCAAGTGCGTCCCCTGCCGTATCGGTCTGGGGCAGCTGAGCAAGCTCATCGCCACGGTGCTGGACGGCACCGCCGACATGAGCACCATCGACATTATCGAAAAGACGGCCCGCACCATCGTGAACACCGCCGACTGTGCCATCGGCCGGGATGCGGCCCGGCTGGTGCTGGACGGTCTGGACGGTTTCCGGGACGACTATGAGGAGCATATCATACACCACCGGTGTCTGGCCGGCTTGCAGCTGCCCGTGCCCTGTGTGGCGCTGTGTCCCGCCGGCGTGGACGTGCCGGGCTACATGGCGCTGGTGGGCGAGGGACGCTGCGCCGACGCCGTGCGCCTGATCCGCAAGGACAACCCCTTCCCCACCGCCTGCGCCTACATCTGCGAGCACCCCTGCGAAGCCCGGTGCCGCCGGAATATGATCGACGACGCCATCAACATCCGCGGGCTGAAGCGCTATGCCGTGGATCATGCCGGGGACGTGCCGCAGCCCGCCTGTGCCCCGCCCACCGGCAAGAAGGTGGCCATCATCGGCGGCGGCCCCAGCGGTCTGAGCTGCGCCTACTATCTGGCGCTGATGGGCCACAAGGTCACGGTATTCGAGGAACGGGCGAAGCTGGGCGGTATGCTGCGCTACGGCATCCCCAGCTACCGGTTCCCCCGGCACCTGCTGGATGCGGAGATCGACTCCATCCTGTCTCTGGGCATCGAGGCCCACACCAACACCACCGTGGGTACCGACGTCTGGGTGGAGGAGCTGCAAAAGGACTACGACTGCCTGTATATCGCCATCGGCGCCCATCAGGATAAGAAGGTGGGTATTCCCGGCGAGGACTGCAAGAACGTGATGTCCGCCGTGGAGATGCTCCGCGCCATCGGCGACGATGTGATGCCGGACTTTACCGGCAAGCAGGTGGTGGTCATCGGCGGCGGCAACGTGGCCATGGACGTGACCCGCAGCTCCATCCGTCTGGGCGCGGAGAAGGTGACCTGCGTTTACCGCCGCCGCATCGAGGACATGACGGCGCTGCCCGACGAGATCACCGGCGCCATGGCGGAGGGTGCGGAGATCGAGGCGCTGATGGCTCCCGTCCGCATCGAGGCCGACGAGGACGGCTGCGCCGCCGCCCTGTGGGTACAGCCCCAGATCATCGGCGAGGCCGATAAGTCCGGGCGGCCCCGTCCCAACAAAGCCGACCTGCCGGAGCGGCGCATCCCGGCGGATATCATCGTGGTGGCCATCGGGCAGGGCATCGAGATCCAGGGCTTTGAGCAGGCCGGCGTCCCCATCAAGCGGGGCGTGTTCGTGGCGGGTCTTTCCGGTCAGGTGGGTGATATGGACAACCTGTTCGCCGGCGGCGACTGCGTCACCGGCCCCGCCACAGCCATCCGCGCCATCGCCGCCGGTAAGGTGGCGGCGGCCAACATCGACGTGCATCTGGGCTTCCAGCATGAGATCGAGGTGGATGTGGACATCCCGTCCCCGCGGCTGAACAACCGCGGCCCCCACGGGCGCATCAACACCACCGAGCGGGAGGCCTGTGAGCGCCGCTGCGACTTTGAGGACATCGAATGCGGCCTGACGGAGGAGGGCGCCCGCACCGAGGCATCCCGTTGCCTGCGCTGCGACCACTTCGGCTACGGTATTTTCAGAGGAGGGAGGAACGTCAAATGGTAACGCTGACCATCGACGGCCGCGCCGTCACGGTGCCGGAGAGCACCACCATTCTGGAGGCGGCACGCTCCATACATATCGACATTCCCACCCTGTGCTACCTGAAGGGCATCAACGAGATCGGCGCCTGCCGCATCTGCATGGTGGAGGTGGAGGGACAGCCCCGCCTCGTCCCCGCCTGCGACAACGTGGTGGACGAGGGCATGGTGGTCCGCACCAACTCTCCCCGCGTCCGGGAGGCGCGGCGTGTGAACCTGCGCCTGCTGCTGAGCCAGCACGATACCAAGTGTACCAAGTGTACCCGCAGCGGCAACTGCAAGCTCCAGCAGCTCACCAACGACTACAACCTGCTGGGTGAGCACTACATCGACGATCTGCGGAACGCACCCCCGGACTTTTCCAACCCCGTGGTGCGCATCGAGAACCGCTGCGTCAAATGTATGCGCTGCATCCAGATCTGCGACAAGGTGCAGACCATGGGCATCTGGGATCTGATGGGTACCGGCTCCCACACCACCGTAGGCGTAGCCCGTACCCGCACGCTGGGCGAGAGCGACTGCACGTTCTGCGGCCAGTGCATCACCCACTGTCCCGTGGGCGGCCTGCAGGAGCACGACGACACCGGCAAGGTCTTCGACGCACTGGCGGACCCGGAGCGCATCACCGTGGTGCAGATGGCCCCCGCCGTCCGGTCGGCGTGGGCGGAGTATTTCCACCTCGACCCCAAGTACGCCACGGCGGAGAGGATGGTCACCGCTCTGAAGACTATGGGCTTCGACTTTGTGTTCGACACCAACTTCGCCGCCGACCTGACCATCATGGAGGAGGGCAGCGAGTTCATTGAGCGCTTTACCCACCGGAACAAGTACCACTGGCCCATGTTCACCAGCTGCTGCCCCGGCTGGGTGCGGTTCGTCAAGAGCCAGTTCCCCTCCTACATCGGCAACCTGTCCACCGCCAAGAGCCCCCAGCAGATGTTTGGCGCGGTGGTCAAGAGCTACTTTGCCGACCAGCTGAACGTGGACCCGAAGAAGCTGTTTGTGGTGTCCATCATGCCCTGCACCGCCAAGAAGGCGGAGGCGGCGCTGCCCACCATGCGAGATGCCGAGGGTGACCCGGACGTGGATGTGGTGCTGACCACCCGTGAGATCGTCCGGATGTTCCGGGGTGAGCAGATCAACCCCGCCGTCCTGCCGGAGACGCCCTTTGACAGCCCTCTGGGCAGCGGCACCGGCGCGGCTGTGGTGTTCGGCGCCACCGGCGGCGTCATGGACGCCGCACTGCGCAGCGCCTATTATCTGATCACCGGGCAGAACCCCGACCCCGACGCTTTCCACGCCGTCCGCGGCATGGACAGCTGGAAGGAGGCAAAGTTCACTATCCCCGGCGCAGGCGACGTGCGGGTGGCGGTGGTCAGCAGTCTGGGCGCTGCCCGGAAGCTGATGAACGCCATCGACGCCGGTGAGGTGGACTACGACTTCGTGGAGGTCATGGCCTGTCCCGGCGGCTGCGCCGGCGGCGGCGGACAGCCCATTCACGACAACGTGGAGATGGCGGCCAGCCGCGGCGACGTGCTGTGGAACATCGACAAGAACACGAAGCTCCGCTTCTCCCACGAGAACGCCGACGTGCAGGCGCTGTACAAGGAGTATCTGCGTCAGCCGCTGGGTCACAAGGCCCATATGCTGCTGCACACCGACCACTTCGGCTGGAAGATGCCAAGCGGCCACTGACACCGCTCAAAGGAGCCGCACCCCGTCGGTGCGGCTCCTTTTCCGTATTGACAGAGGCGGCTGTACTGGGTAAAATGAGGCAACATCAAATGGACAGGGGGTATTCCTATGAACATCGGTCTGCTGGGCTTCGGCGTGGTGGGCGGCGGCGTGCTGGAGCTGACACAGGGCCGCGGCGACATCACCGTCTCCCGGGTGCTGCTGCGCAGCCCCAAGCCGGGGCTGCCGGAGGGCTTGGCCACCTACGACTTCAACGACATTCTTTGCGACGAGCACATCGACACGGTAGTGGAGGTCATGGGCGGCCTGCACCCGGCGTATGAGTACGTCACCGCCGCCATGGAGCGGGGCAAGAACGTGGTCACCGCCAACAAGGCGCTGATCGCCGCCTATTACCGGGAGCTGACCGCACTGGCGAAGGAAAAGGGTGTGGCGCTGCGCTGCACCGCCGCCGTGGGCGGCGGCATCCCGTGGCTGGTGAATCTGGCGCGGATCAAGCGGCTGGACACCGTGTATGCCGTGGGCGGCATCATGAACGGCACTACCAACTTCATCATGGACGCCATGCACCGCGCCCCTGTGGACTTCCCCGCCATTCTCAAGGAGGCGCAGGCGCTGGGCTACGCCGAGGCCGATCCCTCCGCCGATATCGACGGCGACGACATCCGCCGGAAGCTGTGCATCTCCGCCAACATCGCCTTTGACGCGGTGCTGGACGAGACGGCCATCCCCACCTTCGGCATCCGTACTGTCACGGCGGCGGATATCGCCGCGTTCAAGAGCCACGGCTTCGTCTGCCGGCTGCTGGCGGCGGCGGAGGCCGCGGAGAACGGCGTGTGCGCCTATGTGGAGCCTACGCTGGTGGCATCGTCTGAGCTGGAGGCAGCCGTCCCCGCCAATTATAACCTCATCAGCTATACTGCCGAGGGCGTGGGCCGTCAGAGCTTCTTCGGACAGGGCGCGGGGCGTTTCCCCACCGCCGGCAATGTGGTGCAGGACTGCCTGACCATTCTGGCCGGAGACAAGTCCTTCTACGCGGACAAGGCCGTACCGGCGGCGCTGGACGGCAGCGCCGAGGCCCACCCCTACTATGTGCGTACCGCCGCGCCGGACGACTTCCTGCGCAGCGTCACCGCCGATGCATGGGGCAGCGGTGTCGTCACCGCCGCCGTCAACAGCTATGAGATGCTGGCGTGGGCCAAGCGGCAGCTTGCCGCCGACCCCACCTGCTTCATCGCCGGTATCCGATAAGGCACGCAGAGAGCCGCTTTTTCCGGCTCTCTGCGCGCTTTTAAGCAAATCTTCATTTCCTGTTCAAATATTTCCCCGCGTTTCGTGGTAGGATGGTAAAAGAACGAAAGAAAGGGGCATTTGCTCCATGAAGCAGCATCGTGCTTTCTCCGAAAAACAGAAAAAACTACTGTCGGGCGGCGCTATCGCCGTCTTTCTCCTGCTGGGCGCCGCGCTGGCGTGGTTCGTGGGACGCCCGCTGATCCGCTTTGCCAAGGAGCCGGAGGTGTTCCGGGCGTGGGTGGCGGATCACGGTCTTTTGGGCATGGCCGCCTATACGGGCATGGTGTTTTTGCAGGTGCTGGTGGCCATCATCCCCGGCGAGCCGCTGGAGATCGCCGGTGGCTACGCCTTCGGCGCGGTATGGGGTACGGTGCTGTGTCTGTTGGGCGCTTTTCTGGGCAGCGTGGCGGTGTTCGCCGTGGTGCGGAAATGGGGCGTACCGCTGGTGGAGGTTTTTTTCTCGCAGGATAAGCTGGACAAGCTGACCTTCCTCAAGACCTCCCCCAGACGGGCGGCGCTGCTGTGGCTGGTGTTTACCGTCCCCGGCACGCCCAAGGATCTGCTGTGCTATTTCGCAGGCCTGACGGATCTGCGCTGGTCATCGTGGCTGCTGATCGCCTCCGTGGGGCGTCTGCCCTCCATCATCACCTCCACCGTGGGCGGCAACGCGCTGGGTCTGCAAAACTACCAGTTCGCCGCCATCACCTTCGCCGCCACCACGGTCATCGCCGGTGCCGGTCTGGTCATCTACCGGCAGGTCTGCCGCCGCCACAAGCGGTCGGCAGAGAGTGACCGGTCATAGAAAGCTATTTGAGAAAAGCCAACGCCCGCAAAATGCGGGCGTTGGCTTTTCTTCCCTTGACCTTTTCTCCGCCAGCAGGTATAGTGTGGGATGTATGATCGTGCTATCGGAGGTACACTATGAAAAAAAATCTGCTGCTGTCCCTGCGCAGCGGCGAGGAGCTGACACTGCGCCAGCAAACGCTGCTGGCCCTGCAACTGAGCATCCCCGCGATCCTGGCGCAGGTCTCCTCCATTGCCATGCAGTATATCGACTCGTCCATGGTCGGACATCTGGGTCGGGAGGCCAGCGCCGCTATCGGGCTGGTGGCCTCCAGCACGTGGCTGCTGGGTGGTCTGTGCCGCGCTCTGACCGTGGGCTTCTGCGTCCAGACGGCGCAGCGCATCGGGGCGGGCGACGAAAAGGACGCCCGGAATCTGGTGCGGCAGGGTCTGGTGCTGGGTGTTTTCTTCGGGCTGGTGCTGGCACTGCTGGGCAGCGCCGTGTCCGGCAATCTTCCCCGTTGGCTGGGTGCGGAGGAGAGCATCTGGCAGGGTGCTTCCGTGTATTTCCTGATCTTTGCCCTGTCCCTCCCCGCCTTACAGATGAACAGTCTGGCTGCCGCGCTGCTGCAGGCCAGCGGCAATATGCGGACGCCCAGCGCCCTGCTGGTACTGATGTGCGGGCTGGACGTGGTGTTCAATCTGCTGCTCATCTTCCCCTCCCGTCAGATCGGTTCCATCACCCTGCCGGGCGCCGATCTGGGTGTCGCCGGCGCTGCGCTGGGTACGGCGCTGGCGGAGGTGGTCGTGGCGGTCATCATGTGCGCGTGCCTGCTGCGCTCCCCCATGCTGGGTCTGCGGCGGGGCGAGAAGCTCCATTTCGTGCCGGAGCAGCTGAAGCGCGCGGTACGGCTGGGTATCCCTGTGGCCATCGAGCAGGCGGTCATGTCCGGCGGTCAGATCGTCACCACCGGCATCATCGCCCCACTGGGTACGGTATCCATCGCCGCCAACTCCTTCGCCGTCACGGCGGAGGCGCTGTGCTATATGCCCGGCTACGGCGTGCAGAGCGCGGCGGTGACGCTGATCGGGCAGAGCGTAGGCGCCAAGCGGCGGGATCTGGTGACGCGGCTGGGCTGGGTGACAGTTCTGCTGGGCATATCCATTATGGCGGTGATGTCGGCTGCCATGTATTTTCTGGCGCCGTGGATCATCGGTATGCTCAGTCCCGACGCGGAGGTGGTAGCGCTGGGCACGGAGGTGCTGCGGATCGTGGTGTTTGCCGAGCCGCTGTTCGGCGCGGCCATCGTGTGCGCCGGCGTGTTTCAGGGGGCGGGCAGCTCCCTGCTCAGCTCCGTGCTGAACTTCACCAGTATGTGGGGCGTGCGGATCACCCTGACGCTGCTGCTCACATCCCGCTTGGGTCTGCACGGCGCGTGGATCGCCATGTGTGTGGAGCTGTGCTTCCGGGGCGTGTTGTTCCTGCTCTGCCTGTGGCGGAAGGTATGGCTGCCCAAGGACCTGCGCAGGATGCCCGCAGGCGCCGAAAACTGATAAAGAGTCCCGACCCATGGGTCGGGACTCTTTTCCTTTTCACGTCACAGGGAATGCAAGCTTCAGCGCCAGAAAGACCACCACAGCCACCGCCGCTGCGATCAGCAGCACGCGCATCCGCTTGTGATCCTTCTCCGCCATTTCCTTGTCCTCATGCTCATTCTGATAGCGGACATACGACCACGCCGCACCCATCAGGCACAGCAGCGGCACGAAGTACAGTCCGATCAATGCCACAAACGCCATAGATATCCTCCTCCCGTTTGGGACAGTATACCCAAAAACAGCCGCCGCGTCAAGCCGGAGAACGCCCGCCGCTTGTGGCGGCTTTCTCCTATTTTCCTGCGGTTCTACCAGCACATCGGCAAGCGTAAAAAGCAGCCGCCGCACCGAGGGTGCGGCGGCTGTTTTTTCGCAGTGATTACTCCTCGTCCTCGCTGTCGTTGGCCAGATCGCTGAGATCGAACTCCAGCTTGGCGCCGCAGTTGGGGCAGATGACCTCGCCGTCCTCCAGAACGGACTCGTCGAAGTAGACCTCCTCCTCGCACTCGGGGCAGTTGGTCATGAAGCACTCCTCTTCCTCGTCGTCTTCATCCTCGTCCTCGTCATCGTCCTCCAGGGCGAAGTACAGCGTCTCCTCCACATCGCTGAGGTCGTCGCTGACGGCATCCAGACCGTCCTCCACGTCACACAGCTCGTCCTCAATGTCCGCGAACTTCTCGGCCATGTCGTCCAGCACGTCGATGATGGCGGCGATCAGCTTGCCTTCCTTGCTGTCGGTGTCCAGGTTCAGGCCCTCGGCCAGACCCTTCAGATATGCTACCTTTTCAGAAATCTCCATGTTCGGCTCCTTTCTGTACGGTGGGTTGATGGTTGACTTACTTGCAGCGGCTCAGATATTCGCCGGTACGGGTGTCGATGGTGATCTTGTCACCGATGTTGATGAACAGGGGCACCTTCACCTCAGCGCCGGTCTCCACGGTGGCGGGCTTCAGGGTGTTGGTGGCGGTGTTGCCGGCCAGACCCGGCTCGGTCTCGGTGACCTCCAGATCCATGAAGTTGGGGCACTCCAGGCCGAAGACGTTGCCCTTGTAGCTCAGCACCTTGCACACGGTGTTCTCGGTGATGAAGCGGAAGGCGTCGCCCAGCAGCTCCTTGTTCAGGGGCACCATGTCATAGGTCTCCTGATCCATGAAGTAGTACAGGTCGCCGTCGTTGTAGCTGTACTCCATGTCGCGGCGGTCCACAAAGGCCTCCTCAAACTTGGCGGTGGGGTTGAAGGACGTCTCGGTCACAGCGCCGGTCACCACGTTGCGCATCTTGGTGCGGACGAACGCGGCGCCCTTGCCGGGCTTGACGTGCTGGAACTCCACGACCTGCATGACCTTGCCGTCCATCTCGAAGGTCTTGCCGTTTCTGAAATCACCGGCGGTAATAGTTGCCATATTGATATTCCTCCCATATTGATGAGGGAATATCGCGATTCCCTCGAATGAATGATACCGGCCTAAATTTGGCCTTATGTATTTTACATGATACGCGTCTGTTTGGCAAGGGTTTCCGCAGAAAAAGTTGCGCGCAGGCCCTATTTCTCCTTGGCCGCCGCCTTCCACGGTCTTTGCAGGCCGTGGAGCACCTTGTTCCACGCGCCCTTCGCACCGCCCCGCGGCTCCACCATCAGCGGCAGCACCCCGGCGATATGTGCGCCCAGCATATCCGTCAGCAGCTTGTCGCCCAGCATGGCGGTCTCCTCCGGCGTCACGCCCACCCGCTCCATGGCTCTGCGAAAGCCCTTGGCGGACGGCTTTTGGGCGTGTCCCTCGTAGGTGATGCCCAGATCCCGGCAGAACCGCTCCACGCGGGCGGGACTGCGGTTATTGGACAGGATCATCACCTCGACCCCGGCGCGGCGCATGGAGTCGATCCATTGCCGCACCGTCTCGTCCGGCTCCCGCTGGGACTTGGGCGCCAGCGTATAATCCAGATCGCACAGCAGCAGCCGGATGCCCCGGCGGGCCAGCTCCTCGCCCCGTATCTGCTCGTAGCCGTCGTAGACCCGCTCCGGCCGCATGGAAAATCGCATAGGCTGCCGCCTCCTTTCATATAGATAGTGTACCATTTACCGGCCATAAATACAAGGGGGTGACGCTTCGTATGCAGCTCTATCTGGCCGCCGCCCCCTGCCATCTGCCGGAGGCACGGCGCTGGGGGCTTCCCATCGCCCACGCCGCCTACCGCATCGACAGCGGCGGACGGTTATCGGCGCTGCCGCTGCCCGCCGTCCCGCCGGGAGGGCTGCTGCTGGTCTCCGGCACGGACTGTCCCGCCCCGCCTCAGCCGGAGGCGCTGGCGCGGGACATTCTGCGGGAATGCCTGCACCGGCAGTATACCGGCGTGGTGCTGGAGCCGGTGCTTCCCCGTCCCGCTGTGGCGGCTCTATCGGCGCTTTGCCGGCGCTATGGCCGCACGCTGTACCTGCCGGAGCGGGGCGGGGCGGACGCAGACGCCTGCGTGGTGGTCAGCACCGCCCTTTCCGGCGGGACGCTGCGCCGTCGGCTGAAGGAGGTCTGCCGGCACTTTATGCCGCGCCCCGTTACACTGGATCTGGCCTGCGTCCGGGCAGACTTCACCCTCCCCGCTCCCTACGGAGACGGCAGGATGCTGACGGCGCAGCAGTTGACATCGCTGCGGGCGCAGCGCCCCGTCTTTTTCTCGCCGGAGCTGTGCGCCCGGTATTTCACCTATGAGCAGGAGGGCATGACGCACCTCGTCCTGTTCGATGACGCTGACACCCTGCGGCGGAAGATCGAGCTGGGCGCGGAGCTGGGCATCGCCGCCGGCATCCTCTCCCTGCCGGAGGCGGCGGAGGCGCTGCCGGGTCTGCTGGGGAAAAAGTAAGAGCCTGAGGGACGGACCCTCAGGCTCTTTTGCCATTAATAATAACGCTTATTGCGGTTCTTGCGTGCGGCCTCGGACTTCTTGCGGCGCTTGACACTGGGGCTTTCATAGCACTCTCTCTTACGCACCTCGGCCAGAACGCCTGCCTTGGCGCAGCTTCTCTTAAAACGCTTCAGAGCGCTGTCCAGGGACTCGCCTTCCTTGACGTGAACTTCAGACATCTATATTTCCCTCCCTCCGATGCGCCCGGCTATTTCCAGGGCGCTCTTTAAGAGCCATTCGCATGACTAACGGGTGTATTATACCGATGAAATCGTACCTTGTCAAGCTATTTCCCGCAAAAAAACTGCAATTTTACTTGGCAGGCTTGACGATCAGGTTCACCAGCTTGTTCTTGACAAGGATGGTCTTGACCACGTTCATGCCCTCCACAGCCTTCTTGACCCGCTCGTTCTCCATGGCGGCGGCCACCACGGCGGCCTCCTCGGAGTCGGTGGGCATCACAATGGTACCGCGGAGCTTGCCGTTGACCTGCACCGCCATCTCCACCGTGGCGTCCACGGTCTTGGCGGCATCGTACACGGGCCAGGGCATCTGCATGGCCATCTTGCCGTACTTGGCGGCGAAGCCCAGCTGCTCCCACATCTCCTCCACGATGTGGGGGACGAAGGGGCTCAGCAGCAGCAGGAGCTGCTCCAGATCGCCCTTGGTGAGGCCCTTGGCGTAGAAGTCGTTGACCAGCGCCATCATGGCGGCGATGGCGGTGTTGAGCTTCAGCTCCTCGATATCGTCGCCGACCTTCTTGATGGTCTTGTGAATGGCGGCCATGTTGCCCTCGGAGATGTTCTCGTCCGGCTGGGCCATATCCATCAGCTTCCACACGCGGTCCAGGAAGCGCTTGGAGCCCTTGACGGCCTCATCCGACCAGGAGGCGGTCTTTTCAAAGTCGCCGATGAACATGATATACAGGCGCATGGTGTCGGCGCCGTAGGCCTTGATAACGTCATCGGGGTTCACCACGTTGCCCAGAGACTTGGACATCTTCACCGCAGGGCGCTCGGCCTGTGCGCCGTACTTCTCCCGCAGGGCCTGCTTCTCCTCCTCGGTGGCGGCGTTGCCCACATAGTGGGGGTTCTTACCAAGGATCATGCCGTGGCTGGTGCGCTTGGCATAGGGTTCCGGGGTGTGTACCACGCCGATGTCATAGAGGAACTTGTGCCAGAAACGGCTGTACAGCAGGTGAAGGGTGGTGTGCTCCATGCCGCCGTTGTACCAGTCCACGGGGCCCCAGTACTCCTCCGCCTCCTTGGACACCAGCTCCTTGTCGTTGTGGGGATCCATATAGCGCAGGAAGTACCAGCTGGAGCCGGCCCACTGGGGCATGGTATCGGTCTCGCGCTTGGCGGGGCCGCCGCAGCAGGGGCAGGTGGTGTTGACCCAGTCGGTCATCTTGCTCAGGGGGCTCTCGCCGTCGTCGGTGGGCTCGTAGCTCTCCACCTGCGGCAGCACCAACGGCAGCTCACTTTCGGGGACAGGCACCCAGCCGCACTTGGGGCAGTTCACCAGCGGGATGGGCTCGCCCCAGTAGCGCTGGCGGGAGAACACCCAATCGCGCAGCTTGAAGTTCACCTTCTCCTTGCCGAAGCCCTGCTCCACGGCGTACTTCTTCATGGCGGGAATGGCCTCCTTCACGGTCATGCCGTTGAGGAAGCCGGAGTTGACCATGATGGCCTTATCGTCCTTGGCCACAAACGCCTCCTTGGTGACGTCGCCGCCGGCGACCACCTCCACGATGGGCAGGCCGAACTTGGTGGCAAAGTCCCAGTCGCGCTGGTCGTGACCGGGCACGCCCATGACGATGCCGGTGCCGTAGCCCATGAGGACATAGTCGGAGACGAACATGGGCAGCGCCTTGTGGGTCACGGGGTTCATGACCTCGATGCCGTCGATGCGCACGCCGGTCTTGTCCTTGTTCAGCTCACCGCGCTCAAAGTCGCTCTTGCGGGCGGCGGCGTCCTGATAGGCGGCCACCTCGTCCCAGTTGCGGATGAGGGGCTGCCACTTCTTCAGCAGGGGATGCTCCGGGGAGATGACCACATAGGTGGTGCCGAACAGCGTGTCGGCGCGGGTGGTGTATACGGTGATGTCGTCCCCGGTGTTGGTCTTGAAGGTCAGCTCCGTACCGGTGGAGCGGCCGATCCAGTTGCGCTGCTGGGTCTTGACGCGCTCCACGAAGTCCACGCCGTCCAGATCGTCGATAAGCCGGTCGGCGTACTTGGTGATGCCCAGCATCCACTGGCTCTTCTCCTTGCGGATGACCTCGCTGCCGCAGCGCTCGCACACGCCCTCCACCACTTCCTCGTTGGCCAGCACGCACTTGCAGCTGGTACACCAGTTCACGGGCATGGTGGCCTTGTAGGCCAGACCGTGCTTAAAGAGCTGCAAAAAGATCCACTGGGTCCACTTGTAATACTGGGGATCGGTGGTATCCACGCAGCGATCCCAGTCGAAGCCGTAGCCCAGCATCTTCAGCTGGCGGGTGAAGTTCTTGATATTCTCCTTGGTGACGATGGAGGGATGGATGTGGTTTTTGATGGCGAAGTTCTCCGTGGGCAGGCCGAATGCGTCATAGCCGATGGGGAACAGGACATTATAGCCCTCCATGCGCTTTTTCCGGGTGACGATGTCGATGGCGGTAAAGGGCCGGGGGTGTCCTACATGGAGGCCCGCCGCGCTGGGGTACGGGAACTCGATGAGCCCGTAGAACTTGGGGCGGGTCGTGTCGCCGGTAACGGCGGCATAGGGCTTGGTTTTTTCCCAGTTATCCTGCCACTTTTTCTCAATGGCCGCAAAATCGTAATTCATGCTGTTTCTCCTTCTATCTGAATTTGTGTGCTTACAAAAAAACGTCCCTGACCGTTTTCAACGGTCAGGGACGTGTCAAAACGTGTTACCACCCTGCTATCGCCGCCAGTTGCCTGCGCGGCGCTCAGTTCCCCTCTTACAAGGGGCCACGCCTGTAACGGTGCGCCTCCGTCCCGCCCTGTTCAGGCGGAATGCTCCGGGGCCAGTACAACGAAGCGCCCCCACCGGCTCACACCAGCCGCCGGCTCTCTTTCGGCGGGCCTGCCTCGTCTTTTTCCCATCCTCGCATATTGCGATATTACAGCTTATTTTATCTCTTTTTTGCCGATTGTCAAGCCCTGTATTTCGTCAAAATGACAATTTTTACGCAGCAGCTCCTCCTCGCGGGCGCAGGAGGTCACATACAGCTCCTCGCACCTGCACTGGGCCTCGATGAGCAGCGTCACCGCCTGCTCCATGGCGTCCATCGCCGCCAGATACATGGCCTTATAGTCTGCCATTTTCCCACCCCCTCCGCCTTATTTTAGATAGATTTTGTCTATATGTCAACAGATAAATTTTATCTACCTTATAGTGTCGGCAGGACTATCTGGCAACGGGGGTGTTGGCATGAAGAACCGCATCAAGGATCTGCGGGATGACCATGACATGACACAGCAGCAGGTGGCGGAGGCCATCGGCATTACGCAGCGCAAATATAGCTATGTGGAGACCGGGACACAGCCGCTGACCGATGACCTGCTGTGTGCGCTGGCCGATCTTTACGGTGTCAGCGTAGACTATCTTCTGTGCCGCACCGACACGGTGCAGCCGTATCCGCGGAAAAAGTGAATCTTCCAAATAAAGCATCAGGCCGCTTTCAGCGGCCTGATGCTTTATCTATTTTGCTTATTCCCGCTCGTCGGTGACGCCGGTCAGATCCAGCGGCTTGCCGTCCCGCCACAGACGCTCCAGGCCGTAGAACTCCCGGGCCTCGTGGTTGAACACATGGACGGCGATGCAGCCGTAGTCCAGCAGCACCCAAGTGCCGCCGCGGTAGCCCTCCCGGTGCAGCGGCTCCTCGCCGGCCTCCTCGTGCAGCACCTTCTCCACGTTGTCCACCAGCGCGTTGATCTGGGTGTTGCTGGAGCCGGTGGCCAGCACGAAATAATCCGCCAGTGTGGTCAGATCGGCGATCTCCAGCGCCTGGATCTCCTTGCCCTTCTTATCCGACAGCGCGCGGGCCGCCAGCAGTGCCAATTCCTTCGGTGTTTTCATCGTATCCCTCTTTTCAATAAATAGTCCCGCGCATCACGGGTCTGATGGTGGACGGGATTCCCCATCTCCTCCATCTCCTGTATGGTCATGCTCAGCCCCAGCAGCAGGCCGTGGTCCAGATCCTCGTACACGGCCCTCCGCAGCTCCTCCACGCCGGGGAAATCCCGGCTGGGCTCGATGTAGTCCGCCAGATAGAGGATCTTCTCCAGCCGGGTCATGTCCGGCTTACCGGTGGTGTGATACCAGATGGCGTCGTACACCGCGTCCTCCACGCCGAACACGCTGCGGGCGATGGCCGCGCCGGTCTTGCTGTGCAGCAGCTTCAGCGCCTTTTGCTCCAGCTCGTCCAGCTCGATGCCGTACTGCTTGCACAGCGCCAGCTGCTCCGGCAGCTCCAGCTTTTTCGTGCAGTCGTGGAGCAGCGCCGCGATGCGGGCCTGCGTCTCGTCGCCGCCGTAGCGCCGGGTGAGCCGTACCGCCTCCTGCTCCGTGCCCAGCACATGGGGCATCCGCTTGGGCTTGAGATAGCTCAGGGCAATGGGCCGCAGCTCGTCCGGCGTCAGCCCCGTCAGCTCCCTATGGGTGCCGTACAGCCTCTCCCGCAGGATATAGCCGTACACGGCGGCGGGTAGGATATCTGCACCGCCCCCCTGCGCCAGCGTCTGCCGCGCCTCCGTGGAGGACAGCTCCACCACCTGCGGGTTGGGGATGATGGTCACGTCCGCACCGTACTCCCGCTCCAGAAACGCCTTCTGCCGGGCAAACGCCGCCTCCTCGCCGCTCTCCAATCGGCTGAACGCGCCGATGCGGGCCAGCGCCATCACCTGCTGCGGCTCCCGCCAGTCCTGCAGGGTCAGAAACATATCCGAGCCCATCAGCAGCCACAGCTCATCCTCCGGATACCGCTCCCGCAGCAGGTGCAGTGTCTCCCATGTATAGCTGGGGCCGCCGCGTTCCAGCTCCACGTCCAGCACCTCGGCTTTTTTGCCCAGCTCCGCCGTGGCCAGCACCGCCATATCGTGGCGCTGGGCGGGCGACGCCGCCCCCGCCGGCAGTGCCTTGTGGGGCGGGATGAACGTGGGGATCAGCAGCAGCTTGTCCAGCGCCAGCCGCTCCATGGCGGCCTTCGCCGCCGCGATATGCCCGTTGTGGGGCGGGTCGAAGGTCCCGCCGTAAATGCCGATCCTCATCTCAGTTGGCGGTGCGTCTGGCCTTCACCAGCTCGATCTTCCGCTTGCTCTTGTCGTGCTGCATCCGATAGAGCACGAACTTGCTGCCGATGACCTGCACCACCTCGCAGCGGGCGGCAACAGACAGCTGCTCCGCCGCCTCCCGTGCGGTGAGCAAGGAGTTCTCCAGCACGCGGCCCTTGATGAGCTCCCGCGCCTCCAGCGCATCGTTGACCTGCTTGATCAGGTTGTCGCCGATGCCGTCCTTTCCCACCTGCACGATGGTGTCGATGTCATTGGCAAGGCCCCGCAGCTGGGCCCTCTGTTTGCTTGTCAGTTCCATAGCTTATTTCTCCAAACTTCCGTTATTGGTCAGATATTCCTTCAGCTCCGCCGCAAATGTCCGCAGGGCGTTGCCCCGATGTGAGATGGCGTTCTTCTCCTCCGGCGTCAGCTGGGCGAAGGTCTTGCGCAGGGACGGCACCAGAAACACCGGATCGTAGCCGAAGCCGCCGTCGCCCATGGGGGCAAAGGCGATGGCGCCGTGACAGTCGCCCTCCGCCGTCAGCACGTCCCCGTTGGGGAAGGCGCAGACGATGGCGGTGTGGAAATAGGCGCTGCGGTCCGTGGCGCCCCGCAGATTTTGCAGCAGCAGCCGGTACCGTGCCGCGTCGTCGTCCAGTCCGCCGTAGCGGGCGGAGTAGACGCCGGGCGCGCCGTTGAGCCACTTGACGCACAGGCCGGAGTCGTCGGCAATGGCGGGCAGGCCGCTGGCGGCCATAATGGCCTTGGCCTTCAGCGCGGCGTTCTCCGCAAATGTCTCCCCCGTCTCCTCCACGTCCACGTCGATGCCCAGCTCGGCGGGCATCACCACCTCGATGCCCAGCTCGGCCAGTACGGCCTGCATCTCGGCCAGCTTTCCCTTGTTATGGGAGGCAAGTACAAATTTCATCACAGTATCTCCCCCAGCAGCTCTTTCTGTTTCCGGATCAGCTCCCGGTTGCCCTTGGCGCACAGCTCCACCAGCTCCTGCTGCTCCTTCAAGGTGAAGGCGCGGCCCTCGCCGGTGCCCTGGATCTCGATGATCTCGCCCAGCTCGTTCATGATGCAGTTCAGATCCACCTGCGCCCGGCTATCCTCCGAATATTGCAGATCCAGCATGGGCGTTTCCGCCACGATGCCGGCGGAGACGCCCGCCACATAGTGCCGGATGGGCATACGGCGGAGGTCGCCGCGCTCCACCAGACGGCGGCAGGCCAGCGCCAGCGCCGCAAAGCCGCCGGTAACGGAGGCGGTACGGGTGCCGCCGTCGCCCTGCAATACGTCGCAGTCGATGGTGATGGTGCGCTCGCCCAGCAGGGACATATCCACCGCCGCCCGCAGGCTGCGGCCGATGAGCCGCTGGATCTCCGCGCTGCGGCCGGACAGCTTCAGCTTGTCCACGTCCCGGCGGCTGCGCTCCCGGTTGGCGCGGGGCAGCATGGAATACTCCGCCGTGACCCAGCCGTGGCCGGGCCGCACATGGGGCGGCACGCGGTCCTCCACCGAGGCGTTGCACAGCACCACCGTGTCGCCGCATCGGATGAGCACGCTGCCCTCCGCAAATTTCGTAAAGTCCGCCGTCATCTCCACGGGCCGCAGCTCGTTATACTTCCGGCCGTCTGCTCGTTCCATGGTCGCGCCTCCTTAAAACAGTTCTTTTGTAAACTCTTTGGCGTCAAAGGGCCGCAGGTCGTCGATGCCCTCGCCTACGCCCACGAACTTCACCGGTACCTGCAGCTCCTGGGCGATGGCGATGACGATGCCGCCCTTGGCGGTGCCGTCCAGCTTCGTCAGGATGATGCCGGTGAGCCCCGCCGTCTCCTTGAACTGGCGGGCCTGAATGAGGCCGTTCTGTCCGGTGGTGGCGTCCAGCACCAGCAGCGTCTCCTTGGCGGCGTCCGGCGTCTCCCGGTCGATGATCTTGCGGAGCTTTGCCAGCTCGTTCATCAGGTTCTGCTTGTTGTGGAGCCGTCCCGCCGTGTCGCACAGCACCACGTCCGCATGGCGGGCCTTGGCGGCCTGCAGCGCGTCGAACAGCACCGCGCCGGGATCGGCGCCCTCATGCTGGCGGACGATGTCCACCCCGGCGCGGTTCGCCCAGATCTCCAGCTGGTCGGCGGCGGCGGCGCGGAACGTATCGCCGGCGCACAGCAGCACCTTCTTGCCCTCGCCCTTGAGCCGTGCGGCCAGCTTGCCGATGGAGGTGGTCTTGCCCACACCGTTGACGCCGATGATCAGCACCACGCTGGGCTGGGTGTCCACGTGCAGCGCCGTGTCGCCCACATCCAGCTTCTCCGCCAGAATATCCCGGAGGGCGTCCTTCACCTCGTCGGCGCGGGTCAGCAGCTTCTGGCTCACCCGCTTGCGAAGCTGCGCCACCGTATCGGCAGCGGTGGACGCGCCGATATCCGCAAGGATCAGTGCCTCCTCCAGCTCCTCATAGAATTCGTCGTCCAGCTTGTCGAAGGTCATGGACGCCAGCCATGCCTCCTTGAATTTCTTGAAAAAGCCCATGCGGTCCTCCTTACTTGATCCTCAGTTCCTTGGCCATGTCGTTGAGATTGATGGTGAGGATGCGGCTGACGCCCTTCTCCTGCATGGTCACGCCGTACAGCACGTCCGCCTCCTCCATGGTACCACGCCGGTGGGTAATGACGATAAACTGGGTCTTCCCGGCGATGCGCCGCATATACCGGGCGTAGCGCACCACGTTGGCCTCGTCCAGCGCCGCCTCGATCTCGTCCATGACGCAGAACGGTGTGGGATGTACCTTCAGAATCGCAAAATACAGGGCGATGGCCACAAACGCCTTCTCGCCGCCGGACAGCAGCGTGATGGTCTTGAGCTGCTTGCCGGGCGGCTGTACCCGGATCTCGATGCCGCAGTTGAGAATATCGCTTTCATCCTCCAGCTCCAGCTGGGCCTTGCCGCCGCCGAACAGCTCCAGAAACGTCTCCTGAAAGCTCTCATTCAGCAGCTTGAACTGCCGGCCGAAGATATCCGTCATCTGGACGGTGAGCTGGTCGATGACACCGGTCAGCTCCTCCTTGGCCTTCTCCACGTCCGTCCGCTGGTCGGACAGATAGGTATACCGCTCGTTGACGCGCTGGAACTCCTCGATAGCGCCCAGATTGGGCGTCCCCAGCGCCTTGATCTCCCGGTTCAGCTCGGCAATACGCCGGGTGGCCTTGCTGACGCTCTCCAGCTCGATGCGCTGCTCCTGGGCGGCGCTGTGGCTCAGCTCGTACCGCTCCCACAGCTTGTCCAGAAGCTGGCTCTCCTCCATAGCGCTGCCCTCCAGCTTTTGCCGCAGACGGCTCTCCGCCTGCGTCGCGTTCAGCAGTGCCTCGTTGAGCTGACGCCCCTCCCGGCTCTGCTGCTCGCGCTGTGCCTCCAGCGCCAGCTTTTCCTGTGCCAGCTTTTCCAGCTTCTCGCGCAGCGTCTCCGCCTGTTGGGTCAGCTCATCGATACGGGTCTGGTGGGCGGCGATATCCGCCGCTGCCTGCTCGTTGTCCGCCCGGAAGCGTGCGGCCAGCTGATCGCGGCCCGCCCGGTCGGCGGCCATATCCGCCTGCACCCGGCGCAGATCCTCCGCGCCCCGCAGGGCGGCGTCCTTCTCCGCCAGCAGCGCCGCCTGCTCCGCCTTCTTCCGGCTGACTGTCTCCGCCAGCCGGTTGGTGGCATCGTTGAGGTCGGTCTGTCCCGCCAGCTTCTCCTGCGCCTCCCGGCGCAGGGCGGCAGCATCGGACTCCGCCTTGTCGATGGCGGCCTGTACCTCCCGGATGCGGGCCTGATCCTCGCCGGCGCGGCGCTCAAAGCCGGACAGCTCCTGCTCCATGGTCTCGCAGCTGAGGCGCAGGCTGTCCACCAGGATATCGTAGTGATCCTGCTTGGTCTGGAACGTCAGCACCTCGGCCTCCGCCTTTTGCTGCTGCTCCTTGGCCACCTGCACCTCATACTCCGCCTTTTGCAGCTCGCGCTGGCTGTCCTCCGCCTGCTGTGCGGCGGCGCGGAGCTTTTCGTGCATGGCGCCCTGTCTCTCCGTCAGGCGGCTGAGCTCGTTGGCGCGGGACAGCACGCCGGCACTGCGGCTGACAGAGCCGCCGGTCATGGAGCCGCCCCGGTTGATGACCTGGCCGTCCAGCGTCACGATGCGGAAGGCGTTGCGGTACTTCCGCGCCATGGCGATGCCGCTGTCCAGATCCTCCACCACCACGGTGCGGCCCAGCAGATCCCGGAAAATATTGTCGTATTGCGCCTCGTGCTGCACCAGACGGCTGGCGACACCCACAAAACCGTACTCGCCGGACACATCCTCCCGCAGCTCCGCGCCGCGGATGGCGGTCAGAGGCAGGAAGGTGGCGCGGCCGCCGTCCCGCTGCTTCAAAAAGCCGATGGCGGACTTGGCATCCTCCTCCCTGTCCACCACGATGTTCTGCAATGCGCCGCCCAGCGCGATCTCCAGCGCCAGCGCGTACTCCTGCTTGGTGGTCATCAGGCCGGCCACCGGGCCGTGGATGCCCCGCAGCGTATTTCTCTCCGCCGCCTGCATCACGGTCTTTACCGCCTTGGAGAAGCCTTCATACTCCTTCTCCATCTCCGTCAGCAGACGGATACGGTCGTCCAGTGCGGCGGCATCCATGGTCAGCTTCAGCTTGGCTGCGGCCGCGTCCTCCGCCTTTTTGCGGCGGCTGTCCATCTTCAGGCTGTGTCCCTGAATGATATTCTGCACCGCCTGCGCCTCCTCCTGCGCATCCCGCAGGGCGCGGCGGTTTTCCTTACTCTCTTTTTCGCTGTTTTCCAGCTTCTCCCGGGCGGCGGACAGCTCCTGCTCCACCGTCTCCCGGCGCTGGGCGATCTCGGCGGCGCCGGCGGTGATGGCGGACAGCTGCGCCCGCCCATCGGCGGCGGCGGCCACGGCCATGGCCTCCCGCGCACGGAGCGTCTCCGTCTCCGCTGCCGCGCCCTTGGCGCTGTCTGCCAGCTCCTGCGCCTGATGCAGCAGGGCGTCCAGCTCCTGCTCCATCGCCGTCAGCTGGGCATCAATGTCGGCTGCCCGTGCCAGCTGGCCGTCGATCTGCCCCTGCAGGTTGTCCCGTCGGCTGTCGCTGTCGGCCAGCTCCTGCTCCAGACGGCGCAGAGACTCCTCGTTGTGGGCCACGCCGGTGCGCAGCACCGCCACGGCGGATTCCTCCTCGCCCACGGCGCTCTCCAGCCCGTTCAAACGGGCGCGCAGCGCCTCGGCGTCCATGTCGTTCTGCCGCACCTGCTGGCCGCAGCGCTCGCTCTCCTCATAGGAGGCGTCCAGCGCCGTCTGCGCCCGGCGGCACTCCTCCGCCGCCAGCTCCGCGTCGGACTCCAGCTTCAGCTTGGCTGTGCGGATATTTTGCAGCTGCTCCAGCCACACGGAGATCTCCAGCACCCGCAGCTCATCCCGCAGCACCAGAAATTTCTTAGCGGTCTCCGCCTGTTGGCGCAGCGGCTCCACCTGCAATTCCAGCTCGGCGATCTTGTCGTTGATCCGCACCAGATTCTCCTGCGTGCGCTCCAGCTTGCGCTCGGCCTCCTCCTTGCGGTGGCGGTACTTGCTGATGCCCGCCGCCTCCTCAAAGACCTCGCGGCGCTCGCCGCTTTTCACGGACAGGATCTCGTCGATCTTGCCCTGTCCGATGATGGAGTAACCCTCCCGGCCCATGCCGGTGTCCATGAACAGCTCGTTCACGTCCTTGAGCCGGACGGACTGCTTGTTGATGTAATACTCCGACTCGCCGCTGCGGTAGTACCGGCGGGTCACCGCCACCTCCGCCTCGTCGCGGGTGGGGAAAATATGCTCCGTGTTGTCGATGACCAGCGTCACCTGCGCGAAGCCCATCTGGTTGCGCTTCTCCGTACCGCCGAAGATGACGTCCTCCATCTTGGCGCCCCGGAGCTGGCGGCTGTTCTGCTCACCCATGACCCAGCGGATGGCGTCGGAGATGTTGGACTTGCCGGAGCCGTTGGGGCCCACGATGGCCGTGATATCCTCCCCGAAGTCCAGCACCGTCTTATCGGGGAACGATTTGAACCCCTGTATTTCCAGAGCCTTAAGGTAGATAGGGCTCACCCCTTTCGCATTTGCATACTATAACTAGGATAGTATACACCGCAAGCCCCCTGTTTTCAAGAAAAACCGTGCCTCTCGCGGCAAAAAATGCAAAAAGCGGGGGAGACGGTGACCCGTCTCCCCCCTGCTCTATTCCTCACGCCGCCGATCCATCTGGCGGTACAGGCTGTCCAGCGCGTCGGACAGGCTGCCCACACGGTCGATGATGCCCATGGTCACCGCCTCCTCGCCGTACAGCACGCTCCCCACGTCGTTGGCCATATCGCCGGAGGACAGCATCAGCTGCCGGAACCGATCCTCGCTGATATGGCTGTGTGCCGCCACAAACTTGATGATCCGCTCCCGGATGCGCTCGAAGTAGCGGTATGTCTCCGGCGCGGCAATGACCGTCCCGGACATCCGCACCGGATGGATGGTCATGGAGGCGCTGGGGGCGATGAACGTCTCCTTGCCGCACACCGCCAGCGGCACGCCGATGGAGTGTCCGCCGCCCAGCACCAGCGTCACCGTGGGCAGGCGCATCCCCGCTACCAGCTCCGCGATGGCAAGCCCCGCCTCGATGTCGCCGCCCACCGTGTTCAAAAGCAGCAGCAGGCCGTCCACGTCGTCCGACTCCTCCAGCGACGCCAGCAGCGGCAGGACGTGCTCATATTTGGTGCTTTTCGTGTTGTTGGGCAGCACCATATGCCCCTCCACCTGTCCCACGATGGTCAGGCAGTGTACCGTGCCGTGGCGGTTCTTCACCACGGAGGAGCCCATGTCCACCAGCTGCTGCATGGCCGGGGCGGGCTGCTCCTGCGGCTCGCCGCAGTCCGACGCCTGCCTGGTTTCCTTTGTCTCATCTGTCATGCTCCGCGCCTCCTTTTCCGTGATAGGATGTGCAAAGCGGCGCGGTTTTATAAGCAGAAAAGCCGCCTTTCGGCGGCTTTCCTGCTGCGCCCGTTCAGCCCCGGGCGTCCGGCGGCGCCAGCTGATAGCCGGTGCCGTCATCGGTTTTGTAGTATACGTTCTGGATGAAGCCGTGGAGATCGTACTCCACCTTGGTGTCCGGCTCCGCCAGCTCGTCGCCGTACATCCCCACGGCGCGAATGTCCTCCCGGCTGTTGATCTCCTCCTCCGTCAGGTCGCCGCCCTCCGCGATGGTGCGATTCAGGTCGGCATCGTAGTACACCACGGAGTACGGCTCCATCCACAGTGGGATATAGACCACCTTTCCGGTATCCTCCTGCCTTCCGCAGGCGGTCAGCGCCAGCGCCAGCACCGCCGCCACCAGCACCGCCAGCATCCCAGCTTTTTTCATGATCTGCTCCCCTCCTCATACATACTCTCCGCCATGCGGCAGAGTTCCTTTTGTCCCGGGGTGCCGAACAGCAGGAATACCTGTCCGGCGTCCTCGTCCGCCCATACCAGCAGCCGTCCCCGCTCCGGTATGGACACGCTGTAAAACGGCGCTGCGCCACTGTCCGGGCTGTCCAGATAGAACAGCACGCTGTACACGCTGACGGAGCGCGTCTCGTCGGGCAGATGGCGGAGCTGATAGAGCCGGGCGTCCCGCCCCCGCACCTGCACCTCCCGGATATCGCAGCCCTCCGGGTCACCCGGCTCCCCCTGCGGCCGCTGACCGGTGCAAATGTCGGACAGGCCGGCCGTCCGATGGCTGCGTACCTCCATGGAGATGTCCTGATCGCTGCGGAAGCCCACCGCCGCCAGCATGACATCGCCCTGCGGCGAGGTGTACCGCACCGTGCGGACACCGTTATCCCCTGTAAAGTCGGACGCCATCACATAGCCGTCCGGAAGCCATGTCGGGGCGTTCCCCGTCCACGTCCCGGCGCTTTGCGAGGCCGGAAACCGATAGGCGACGACCTCCGTGGTCATCTGGCGGATCCACCGCCCCACCGCGGCCCGTGCCGCGGGACTGACCGCCAATGCCGCGCCGAAGGCCAGCACAATAGCCAGCAGAGCGGCGGCGGTGCGCCGCCAGATGAGCCGTGCCGTGCGGCGGCGCCTCTCACGGCGGAGCAGCGGCTCCATCCGCGTGTCAAACCCGGCAGAAAAACCGGCATCCTCCGCCGGCAAGGCGGCAGACAACTGATGTGCCAGCCGCTGCGCCGCCTGACGCAGCGCGGCATCGCTGAGGTTGGTGTTCATGGGCATATCGCCTCCCTTTCCAATTCTGTGCGCAGCGCCTCCCGCGCCCGGTACAGCAGCTTCTGGGCGGTGGCAAGGGACAGCTCCAACAGCGCCGCCATCTCCCGCGTGGAGTAGCCGCAGGCATGACGCAGCAGCAGTGCCTCCCGGTAGCGGGGCGGCAGGCGTCCCATGGCGTCCGCCAGCGCGTCGCCGCAGGGCGCCGGCGTCACCAGCGAAAGCGTCTCGTCAAAGGGCATCCCGGACAATCGGCTCTGCTGCCGCAGGAGATCGATGCACTTACGCTCCACCACCACCGTGAGGTATGCCTCCAGCTCCGTGCGGGGCAGTGCCGCCAGCCGGTCAAAGTGCTCCGCCAGTGCGAGGAACGCCTGATGCACCGCGTCCTCCGCATCCTCCGGCGAACGCAGCTTTCGCCGGGCCAGCGTCAGCATCCGTCCCCGATAGGCGGTATATACATCCTCAAAGAGCCGCCTCTGCTGCGCATCCCCGATGGTCTGTGTGTAAAGGAGCATCCCTTCACCCCCATTCTTTCTGTACCATAGCACAGCTGCGCTGTCTGCGCCATCACTCTATATAACGGCGCAGGCTGTCGGATGCGGACACCTGCCCGCAGAAAAATCGCCCATAAGTTTGACACCCCGCTTGCCGGCCTGTGCGCCTGACAAACGGGGTGTTGTTCACGGCATCGCCGCGCTTTCGGTCATTTCGCCACCGGCGCGTCCAGCCAGTAGATGACATAGCACTCCTGCATCTCGCCCATGTAGAAGAAGATGTTCTCGCCCATCTCGATGTGCTCGCCGAAGGTCAGGTCGGGCACAAACAGCCGCCCGCTGGTGCGCTTGGGGCCCTTGATGGTAAAGCCCTCCGCCGTGGGATGCTGCCGCAGCTCGTTGGCCGCCTCCTCCAGACCTGGGAAGTGCAGTGTCCGCTCCAGCTCCGCCAGCTGGGTGGCGCCGTTGATATACACCAGATGATTTTCGTCCTTGAACCAGTTGATCCGCATGATATGTCCTCCTTGACTTTTGTACGATATGCGCAGCGTTTTTCCGCCTGCGTGGATGCTCTGCTTACAGCTTACCACAAAGCCGCGTCTTTCACAATCCAAAACCCGGAGAGATTGCAAAGAAACGCCCGTCTTAGCAAAGCAGATATGCGGTATATCTTGCATTTCACCGCGAAAAAAGGTACAATCAAGCAAATTAGCGAAACGTAAGCCGCTATCAGGCACGGCAAGGGCGCAGATAACCGCCGTCGTGCCGCTTGCGCCGGAGCCCTCGGGAAAGCAAATCGCTGGAGGTACGCATCATGCCAAAGCCGAAATGGAATTTGAATACCGTCTACATATCCGAGCGGCTGCAGGAGAGCCTGCGGCCTATCTCCCGCTGCGCCATGACCACCGTGGTGGCGCCCATGGGCTACGGAAAGACCACGGCGGTGAACTGGTATCTGGGCGAGCGCGCCAAGGCGGAGGTGCTGCATATCATCCGCATCAGCGTGTATTCCGACAACCTCGCGATCTTCTGGAAAAGCGTGCAGGAGGCGTTTGCCCGTGCCGGCTTTGATTTCCTGCGGGAATATCCATGCCCCACGGACGCAGCGGGCGGCGGACTGCTGGTGGACGACCTCTGCCACGCGCTGGCGGGCGAGGCCCCCTGCTATCTCTTTATCGATGATTTCCACCTGCTGACGGACAAGCGCGCCCCGCTGTTTCTCTGTATGCTGGCAAACCGGCTGCCCGCAAACGTGCATCTGATCGTCGCCAGCCGCGACCGCTTTCTGCCCGCAGCAGAGGCGCTGCGGCTGGGGGCAAAGGTCTATCAGATCGGCACGGAGCAGCTGCGCCTGAACCACACCGAGCTGGCCGTCTACGCCCACCGATGCGGCACGGCGCTTTCCGACGCACAGGTGGAAAGCCTCCTCTATTCCAGTGAGGGCTGGTTCTCCGCCGTGTACCTGAATCTGCGGACGCTCTCCGAGCGCGGCGTACTGCCCAGCCGCCACTCCGACATCTACGCCACCTTCACCGCCGCCATGATCGATCCGCTGCCGGAAAAGCAGCGGGAGTTTCTGGCGGTCATGGGGCTGGCAGATGAATTTACCGTCGAGATGGCCCAGTGCATCACCGGCGACCCGGACGCGGGGCAGATCCTCTCCCTGCTGACCGAGCAGAATGCCTTCGTCACCCGGCTGCCGGACGGCGTGACCTATCGTTTCCACCACATGATGAAGGAGTGCGCCGAGCGGCGTTTTCTCAAGCTGGACGCCGAAACGCAGCGACTCTATTGGGAGCGCTTCGGCATCTGGTATGAACAGCAACGGCAGTATCTCCACGCCATCGCCGCCTACCGGAGAAGTGAGAATTACGACGCGCTGCTGCGGGTCATCCGCAGCGATGCGGGCATCCTGCTGGCATCGCTGAAGCCGGAGGACGTGCTGGAGGCACTGGACAAATGCCCCACCGAAACGCTGAAGGACTATCCCTTTGCCATTCTGGTGCTGATGCGCCGGATGTTCACCTGGCGGCAGATCCCGAAGATGCTGGAGCTGAAGGCCCTGCTGCTGGCAGCCATCGAGGAGCACCCGGAGCTGTCCGAGGAGGAGCGCGGCACCCTGCTGGGCGAGTGCGACCTTATTCTGAGTTTTCTCTGCTACAACGACATCAGCGCCATGAGCCGCCTGCACCGCAGCGCCAGCGCGCAGATGTCCCGCCCCGCCATCAGCATCCAGTCCGGCGGCGGCTGGACCTTCGGCTCGCCGTCCGTCCTGATGATGTTCTACCGCGCACCGGGCGAGCTGGAAGACGAGCTTTTAGAGATGGACGAGTGTATGCCCCACTACTATCAGGTCACCAACCACCACGGGCAGGGCGCGGAGACCATCATGCGCGCCGAGGCGCTGTTCTGTCAGGGCCGCTTCACCGATGCCCACATCGAGCTGGAGCGCGCCTACGCACAGGTGAAGAACAACGGGCAGGTCAACATGGCGCTGTGCTGCGATTTCCTGTCGCGGCGGCTCTCACGGTATACCGATGTAGAGCAGCGGTACACCTTTGCCGAGCGCTACACGGAGCTTCTGCGCTATCACGACGCGGCGTGGATCAACCTCTGGAGCGCCACCAGCGCCTACTACCATGCGCTGCAAGGCGAAACGGACAAGCTCCCGGAGGTCTTCTCGCAGCACCGGCTCTCCACCGTCAATATGCTGGTGCCGGGCAAGCCCATGATGGAGATGATCGAAAACCAGGTGTACCTCGCGCAGGGCGCGTATGCCCGTGTGGTGGGGCGCAGCGCCGAGCTGCTGGCGGTGTGCGAGGCCATGCATTACGCGCTGGTGGCGCTGCACCTCCGCATCCAGACGGCGGCCGCCTATGGGAAGCTGGGGAAAATCGAGGAGGCCCGCACTTGGCTGGAAAAGGCGCTTTCCGACGCCGCGCCGGACGGCCTTGTGATGCCGTTCGTGGAAAACTACGACTATATAAAGCCCCTGCTGGCGCAGGAAACGCAGTCCCCCCTTGCGGCGCAGATCATGGCGCTGGGTGAGGCGGCAAGGGTGCGGGACGCAGCCCCTCTCCGTCCGGCCGTCTTCGACGCGCTGACGACGCGGGAATACGAGATCGTGGAGCTGATGGGGCAGCGGCTCTCCAACCGCGAGATCGCGGAAAAGCTCTACCTCTCCGAGGGCAGCGTCAAGCAGTATGTGAACCAGATCTATTCCAAGCTTCATATCGAGGGCGACACCCGCACCAAGCGGACGCAGCTTGCCGGGCTGCTTCGGCAAAAGACCTAACCTTTGGTTAATGTTTCTTCTATCCCATCCACCGTACAATGTCTGTACGGTGGATTTTTATTTTCCCGGAAAGGAGGACACGCGCTTGAACCGAAGGTATCTCACAGCCGTCACGCCGCTGCCCGACCATGTTTTGCAGGTGGATTTTGTGTCCGGAAGCCGTCTTTTGCTGGACATGAAGCCGTATCTGGATAAGATCCGCTTTCGCCCGCTTGCAGACATACGGGTGTGGAACAGCGCCGTGACCAACGGCATCTTTGTCCGCTTCGGCGATGTGGAGCTGAGCCACGATGAGATATTGTCCATGGCGGAACAGGAGCATTGACCCTGTATATTGAAAAGGAGAAGAATACGATGAAACATTTCCGCAATTTTTTGTCCCTCGCACTGGCGCTGATGCTGTGCCTGAGTCTTGCCGCCTGCGGCGGCGAGGACGGCCACGACGACAATGACAACAATTTTTACAACGCTCCGAACTCCCTTGAGGGGCTGGTCAAGGACAGTGAACAGATGTCGAATCTGTATGTCTTTGGCGGCGCGTGGAGGGGTGAGGACGGCGAAACGCTGATCTCCGCCACCAGCGACGCCGGTGACGAGGTGCGCTTTGCGCTGTACGACGCCGACGAAGAGGTGACCGCCAGCGGCTTTATCCAGTTCGTGCCGGAATACGACTACGACTACTTCTACAACGAGCACGACGGCGTGGCCTACCGCAGCTGGTTCGACGAGGTCGGCACGCTGTACGTGGATTCTCTCGGCACCTTTACAAAGATAACCGGTGATACGCCGGGCGAAAACATCGGCGACGGCGATTACGGATACCTTGCCGGTACATGGTATCAGGACGCTGACCCCGGCGCCGCCAGCATCCTTTCGTTCGACGCCTCCGGCAGCTGGGAGCTGATGGAGCGGCCCGGCGGCGACGGCGACCCCACCATGGTGGACTGCGGCACCATTGAAGTAAATCAGGATGGTGCCGGAGAGTATTTTGCCGTCTCCTCCCTGTATGAGGACGTTGTCTACGACTTCACCCTCGTCGGCGGCGATGTGATCTACTGGGGCGGTGAATACGACTACTATCAGAAGATGGCGTAACGCCGCAGGAAGGAGGAAACGCATGAAAAAGCTTTTTTCGCTCCTGGCGGCGCTGGCGCTGTGTCTGAGTCTTGCCGCCTGCGGCGGCGGGGACGACGACCCCGGCGATGTGGTGGGCGGCGACTGGCGTGTTACCGGCATCGTCCGGGACAGCGGCACCATCACCCGCAATGGCGAGGACACCGATGTGCTGGTGTGCGTCCATGCGGACAGCGCCGATTTTTATCTCGACGACGAGGTACAGACCCTGTATGACTATGTGAGCTATCCCATCACCCTGCAAAGCGACCCGTGGGAGGCGTTTCAAGGCATCGACTTTGCCGACCGGAACGGCGACGGCAGCAGCGATGCGGCGATCCTGTTCGAGCTGGAGGGGCAGCAGGCGCTGATGGTGTGGTTCTGGGATACGGAGACGGAGACATTTGTGTTCCAGCCGGAGGAATCTCTGGTGGAGGATTTCGCGGACGGGGACACCGCGCATCAGGGTCTTGACGGCACCTGGTATCTGGAGGGAGAGGACACGGCTGAGTCCGTCATCGGCATCGGCGTGGCGGGAGACTGGATCCTATACGAACAGTCGGACGACACGCTGACCGCCGTCGACAGCGGGATGCTCCGCGTGCTGGATGAGGCACAGGGACACTATGCCGCCGATTCCGAGCGCTTTGACGACGTCTCCTACCTCATTGCAACAGCCGGCGAAAACGGACTCTACTGGGGTGTTACCGGCGACTACGATTACTACGAGCGTCTGGACTGACCGGCGCGGCGGAATAAGGAGAGACATATGGCAGAACAGAACAGGAACATGACGGATGAGGCGCTTTCGCAGCAGCTTCGCAGGAGCAGGGGCGGCAAATGGGGCGGAAAGCTCCTTTCGCTGCTGGGTGTGGTGATCGCCGTGGCCGGTATCCTTCTGGGCGGCAATCTTGTGCTGATCGTTGTGGGCGGCATTGTCCTTGCGCTGGGGCAGGCGGTGCAGAGCAGATCCAAGGTGCAGGCCGGGCAGCAGACCTTCGACGCCATGGCGCCGGATATCGCAGGCACTGTCCTCGAAAACGTACAGATGAACCCCACCCCGCCCCTTTTGAAGGCAGAGGACACCAACATTTCCCTGCCCCGCCACACCTATTGCAGCGGCAGCGGGTACATACGGGGCGTCTATCGGGGGTCTGCCACGGAGTTGTGCACCATCAAGCTGACGGAGGAGGATGAATTCCTGCGGGAGGAGACCGGCCTGTGGGAGAAGAACGAGCGGGAGGTCTACACCGGGCAGTGGATGCTGTGCCAGCTGAACCGGGAATTTCCCACGTGGCTGACCATCTGGCCGAAAGGAGCGATCGATAAGCTGTCCGGCGTAGGAACCATCAAAACAGGCATTGAGGCCTTTGACAAGCGCTTCCATCTGACAGGCGGCGACGAGGCGGCCGCCCTTCGCATCCTGACCCCCAGCCGGTTGGAGCGGCTTCTGGCACTGGCGGATGCCTCCTTCGGCAAATTCGCCGTAAACCTCAACCCCGACGGCAGGCTCTATCTTGCCGTCCACAGCGGACGCGGCTTTTTTGAGCTTGGCAAGGGCCGCGAAACCCCCGCGCAGCTGCGCGAGCGTTTTGTCCGCGAGCTGACGTGGTTTACGGATATGATCGACGTGTTCCGCAGCATGTAAAGGAGGTGGACGATATGCCCCTTTGGTTGGCCGTAGTGCTGCTGGTGCTGGCCGCTGCCGGCATCGTGCTGTGCCGCAGATATCTGCGCGGAAGCAAAACCGCCTACATCCTCTGCATTCTTTTCTGCGCGCTGCTGGCGCTGGCCTGCATCGTCTATATCGGGCTGACGCTTCTCTTTGTAGATGCGGTGCGGCACCAGCCGCCTGCGTTGTAACGAGGGTATCCCCAAAGGATCGCTGACAAAAAGGGTATGTGCCTTACGGTACATACCCTTTTGCTGTTCTCTTTGCCTTGCAGACGGCGTGGATAGAATTCTGTGCAATTCACAAGCGCTGCACGCCGATTTTCAGCCCCGCCCATCGTATATTCTAATTTTTCGCGTCCACACGCCGCTTGGCTGCCCACTCGATCACAAAGGTCACGACCTGCGCGATGGGCGTGGCAAGCCAGACGCCGGTCAGCTTCAGCAGCGGCGGCAGGAGCAGGAGCGTCAGCCGCGTACAGACCGGCTCGGCATACATAAGGAGATAAAGACGCGCAAAATGGATGGTATCGGTATGATACGCAATTCGCGGTTCCTATTTTGAACGCAAAAAAAGACATAGACCATTATACCGTTTATGGTGGGACGCTGCTCATACGCAATGACTCCGACGGAAAATCTTATCTCTATGACCTTATTGACATAGAAAAAAAGAAGGTAATCAGCGCCGCCTCCTTCTCTGCAAAAACGCATTCGGAAGTAACCTCGCCGAAACCTTCTGATGTCAGTATACCCGCCGATGGCGAGAATGTCAAACAGCAACTGCCGCTGAAGGCTCCTACGGGAAGGCAAAAACCACCGGCATTGCTCACGTTGCTTACACGTTACTTACAAACGTGTTTTGGAGGAAATAAGAAAATCCCTGTAACCGCTGCGATTACTGGGATTTTCTTGTGACCACCCGCATGTTTTGTTGTCTGGGAATCAGTGCGTTTGGTATCGGTCAAATGCTTTTTGCCGTCGGGAGCAGTCATTTATATGCAGTTTGTCTTCTTCTGCTGCACAGCAGATTGACGAAGCGTTTCCATCGCACTATAATACTCCCGGCTTGTACTTTATTGCTTACGATACGGAGGCGTGTCATGAACCGGGATTTAACACGAGGCCCTGTCACCAGGTCCATGCTGCTGTTTGCCATCCCCATGATTTTGGGAGATCTATTGCAGCAGTGCTATAACATTGCCGATACGCTGATCGTCGGGCAATTTCTCGGGCGCGATGCGCTTGCGGCGGTGGGCTCGTCTTTTACGCTGATGACCTTTCTGACCTCCATCATCCTCGGCCTGTGCATGGGGAGCGGCGCACTGTTCTCCATGCGCTTTGGGCAGCGGGATGAGAAGGCTCTTTGCGAGAACCTCTGTGCATCGTTTTTCTTTATCGCGCTCGTCACCGTGCTCCTGAACATCTTATCGTTTGCCTGTCTGGACGGACTTCGTGCCTTCCTCCGGGTTCCCGCCGAGGTGTGGGGCGATATGCGCGAATACCTGTTTGTGATTTTCATGGGAATTCCCGCGGTTTTCCTGTATAACTACTTTGCCTCTTATTTGCGGGCGATCGGCAATTCCGTTATCCCGCTGGGCTTTTTGGCTGTTTCCGCTGTGCTGAATATCGCCCTCGATCTCTGGTTTGTCATCGGGCTAAGCAGAGGCGTTGCCGGAGCGGCGGAGGCGACGGTGATCGCCCAGTATGTTTCAGGGATCGGCATCGCCGCTTATACGCTTGTGCGCTTCCCGCAGGTGCGTTCTATATGGAATTTCCGCTCCCTGCGGCGCGGACGTATCCAGGAGATCGTCTCCTTCTCCACGCTGACCTGCGTGCAGCAATCGATCATGAACCTCGGTATCCTTATGGTGCAGGGACTGGTCAACAGCTTCGGCCCCATTGTGATGGCGGCCTTTGCCGCTACTGTGAAGATCGACGCCTTTGCCTATATGCCGGTGCAGGATTTCGGCAACGCCTTTTCCACCTTTATCGCCCAGAATTACGGGGCAAAGGAGAGCGCACGGATACGCGCGGGGCTGAAAAGCGCCGTGTGCATTTCCATGGCCTTCTGCGTGGTCATATCCGCCCTCGTCTTCGTATTTGCAAAACCCCTTATGGCGATTTTTGTGGATGTCGGAGAAACCGAAGTCATTCTGGAGGGCGTGCGGTATCTTCGCATCGAGGGCGCATTTTACTGCGGCATCGGCTGCCTGTTCCTGCTCTACGGGCTGTATCGTGCGTTGGGAAAGCCGGGCATGAGCGTTGTCCTGACGGTCATCTCATTGGGAACTCGTGTCGCGCTGGCCTATCTGCTGTCCGCGATCCCCACCATCGGCGTCACCGGCATCTGGTGGTCTGTCCCGATCGGCTGGGGTCTGGCGGATTTAGCCGGATTGCTTTACTACAAGGCAAAAAAGCAGGCGCTGCTATTTTGAACCTCCGTTGAGGTCGAACTGCTATATTTGATTTATAACGGGCGAACGGTAGGCTGGTCGGCGGCTGACCCCGCCAGCCGCGCTGCCCGTGGTGGTCACGCGGCGGAGGCTCATCGAGAATATGCTTAACAAAATCTGCACGACCGAAACGCGAAAACCGTGCTATACTGTACGCGCAATTGGGAACGCAGTCGATTTTAGGAGGTGTGTCCTATGACAGAATCCAGCTTCCATTTGAAACGCCATCTGACGTCCTTTCAGATCATGATCCTCGGCTTTGCCGGCGTGATCCTGCTGGGCGCACTGGCGCTGATGCTGCCCATCTCGGCGGCAGGGCGGGTGTGGACGCCGTTTCACGAGGCGTTGTTTACCTCCACCTCCGCCGTCTGCGTAACGGGCCTGGTGGTGCAGAACACCGGCAGCTACTGGTCCGGCTTCGGTCAGACTGTCATCCTGCTGCTGATTCAGATCGGCGGCTTAGGCGTTATCACGGCGGCTGTAACGTTCTTGATGCTCTCCGGCAGAAATATCTCGCTGAAGGAGCGCAGCGCCATGCAGGATGCCATCTCCGCTCCGGCGGTGGGTGGCATCGTGCGCCTGACACGGTTTGTCCTGAAGGGAACATTCCTTGTGGAGCTGGTCGGGGCTCTTGCGCTGCTGCCGGCGTTCTGCCGGGACTACGGACTGCAGGGCGTGTGGATGGCGGTGTTTCACTCCGTTTCCGCCTTCTGTAACGCGGGCTTTGACATTCTGGGGCGGGCGGATGCGCTCTACCCTTCCCTGACGGCGTACATGGCCGACCCGCTGGTCAACATCGTCATCATGCTGTTGATCGTCGTGGGCGGTATCGGTTTTCTGACATGGGACGATGTCTGCACCCATCGGCTGCACCTGCGGCGGTACCGGATGCAGAGCAAGGTCATTCTGAGCGCAACCGCCATCCTGATCGCGCTTCCGGCCTTGCTCTTCTTCCTGACAGATTTTGCAGAGCTTCCCGCGGGACAGCGCGTTCTGGCGTCGCTCTTTCAGGCGGTCACACCGCGAACGGCGGGCTACAACACCGCAGACCTGACGAAAATGGGCGACACCTCACAGGCGGTCACGATTTTGCTGATGCTGACCGGCGGCGCGCCCGGCTCCACGGCGGGCGGCATGAAGGTAACGACGCTGGCTGTGCTGGCCGCCAACGCGGTCGCCGCTTTCCGCAGGCGAGAGGATCCGCAGCTTTTCAAGCGCAGACTGGAGCCCTCCGCTGTACGGAATGCCGCCGCCATCCTGCTGCTGTATCTGGGGCTGACCTTCGCGGGTGCGGCGGTCATCAGTGCGGCGGAGGGACTGCCGCTGGGCGCCTGTCTCTATGAAACAGCATCCGCTGCCGGAACGGTAGGGCTGACACTGGGGCTGACGCCGCAACTGGGTACGCTGTCGCAGGGCATTCTCATTCTGCTGATGTTCTTCGGGCGCGTCGGGGGACTGACCCTGATCTACGCCGCATTCTCCGGGCATGATCTGACCTATGCCCGGTATCCGAAGGAAATGATCACCGTAGGTTGAAAGGAGCGCACGATGAAAAACGTATTATTGATCGGACTTGGCCGCTTCGGGCGGCACCTTGCCATGCAGCTGAGCGAGCTGGGGCATCAGGTCATGGCGGTGGACCGGGACGAGGAGCGCGTCAACGAGTGTATGCCCTTTGTCACCAACGCACAGATCGGTGACAGCACCCGCGTGGATTTTCTGCGCTCGCTGGGCGTTGGAAACTACGACGTCTGCTACGTTACCATCAGCGGAGACTTCCAGAACTCGCTGGAAACGACGTCGCTGCTCAAGGAGCTTGGAGCGAAATATGTGGTGTCCCGCGCCGAGCGGGATGTACAGGCAAAATTTCTGCTGCGTAACGGTGCGGACGCGGTGACATACCCGGAAAAGCAGCTGGCGAAGTGGGCGGCTATCCGGTACACCGCCAACCACATCTTCAGCTACATAGAGCTGGGCGAAAAGCACGCCATTATCGAGGTCGCCGTCCCGGACAGCTGGCAGGGGCACAGCATCGGTGAGCTGGACATCCGCCGAAAATACGGCGTCAACATCCTCGGCGTGAAGCGGAACGACAAAACTGACGTGAATATCTCGCCGGAAACCGTGCTGGACGGCAATCTGACGCTGCTGGTGCTGGGCGAGTATACGGCGCTGAAAAAGTGCTTCCGGCTGTAATTGTCACCTCCGGCGGCAGGAAACCGGCGTTCTAAACTTTGTGAAACTTTTTTATGAAAAAAGCCCCCTTTTGCGAGGAATTTCCTCGTACAAAAGGGGGCTGCATCCGATTATTTCGCCAGGAAGCAGAAAAAGAGGGGTTCAAATCACGTCGAACGCCTCTCAGGCGGCTCTGACATCCATGCTCGAAACCGTTAAAATCGGGGTGTGGGAAACCCCGGAAAGGCTTGATGCCACGCGGTTTTCACCGCATGGCATCTAAACCTGTTTGTTCACTTGTGGTACGTTTCCAGAGCTCGCTCGATGGTCAACTCTGGGTCAATGGTTTCTTCAATGCGCTTCCGTCCAACCTGTGCCAACCACAGCTTGAACGGTTCCGCTTTGGGCGAGGGAATAGACTGGATGATTCGGAGAATCTGCTCAGTGTCAGCCACATCGGTCAGGCGCTTTTTGCCATCGGGAGCAGTCATTTTCAACTGTACGATTTTTTCGTACAGTTCGACTGCGCCCTCAGATTTTAGTTCCCTCTTGAGGTCGCTCCAATAACGGCGAGGATTATCTGTGCCGCTCAACACCTCGCAGACGTCGACAATGGAAAAGTACCATTCTTCCTTTTCTTCGTCCCATGCGGTACGAATGCGTTTGTCCTCGAATAGTTGGATCTTGTCATTCTGAGCCACTTATTTTCACCTCAATCTCATCGCCCTAATGTGTCTCCAGGAACCATTCTCGGTATAACATCTCATGCATTTAAGTCAGTCGTTGCCTTCTGCACTATTATTGAAATGAAGCCGAACACTAAATATGCCATACTTCACTCCGTGATCCTTTTTTAGATATGTACTATCGAATGCAATTCCGATAGTATGATCTATGACAATACAAATCATCTTGGTTCTTGTATGTTTCACCGCGAACCCTCCTCACTGTGTCAGCACATAATATACGATTGTGCTCATCCATATCGTACCTCAAAAAACGTTGATTAGCATGATTATTGTACTATAACGCAAAAGCACTCGCAACCGAATTTTCAGGCAGAGATGTCTGCATATTAGCAGAAAAAGGCACTGCCCAAGGAACGTTGCTCACCTGACCTCAGGAAACAGCAAATGGGCCGCTTGGCCAAGCGGCCGTCCAGTGTTTCATCAACACGCAGAGCGTAGTTACAAGTCAGGGAAACAAAACTGTGAATACAGCATAACACCAGCTGAGCCAGATGTCTGTGAAAGCCCTACAGGAGCGTACGATCAGCATACATTTCGGCACCATGCCGGACCGGGCACTTCGCTGTGGGAAGCCGCCCGCAGTAAACCTCGCAGAAGTGTTCTGGATCAATTTCTGAGAGCCATCGTGTGGATGGAACCATATACCGCGCGCCTTCCTGCCGGCTATGTATGTCCAGACAATCCGGGTAGAGGATCAGGTCCCCCTGCTCCACATAAAACTGGCACAGCTCTGGACACAGAATGCTCTCTGCCACCCGGCGGGCTGCTGGTTCCGGTACGGAGGTGCGGGCGCAGAAGTATGATGGCACCAGCACAGGCCCCTCCTGCGGGATCCGAAGAAAAGTCTCCCGCCCATCCGCCCGGAGGGCGTAGATAGATGGCACCAGCGCCGTCTGGCTCTGGCTCATACGAACCGCCTGAAACGCGCCAATCGGCATATCTGCAATATTACTTCTTTCCAGCAGGCCACAGGCAGCCTCCTCCCCCCATCGATTCCAGACTGCTTTAACCACCGTTTTGGCGGCGGAGTTGTTGATGCCGCCAAAGGCCAGGCCGTCCCAATCCTTGAGGGCGGTGCGCTCACATATGTCCGGCTGCCGGGTGTAGTAGACCAGCGGGATGGACACGAAGGGCAGGAGCCGATTGTCCCGCCTAACCGCATCCAGCGCACCGCCGTCCCGGAGCGGGAACCATTTGGTAACGGGATAGAGGTCCTTCTCCAGCTTCCGATAAATGCGGGAATCTTCAAAGACCTCCAGATCAGCGGAGACGATCAGATCCGGGAGAATGGCATCCGGTCTGGCCATGTATTCCGACATATGTTCCGGGTATCCAAGCCCGAAATAGCGGACTCGCAGGTCGATGTCCTCGTTTGACAGGCGCTCAGCCAGTCGATCGAGGAATTGCTTTTCTCCCTTATGCAGAACACAGATATGGTTCCAGTAGAGTAAAACAGTCGTCATAGTAGGTGTGCTCCTTTCCTGAGCAGGGATTGATAGGTTTGATGCTGCTGGTAGGCAAGGCTTAGTTCTCCATACAGTTCTGCTTCTTGGGGAGAACGCTCCACCACTGCGGTGACTGCGCCGCCGTGCAGCACGATTCGCTTATGGGCCATCAAGGCGGTATGGGGATCGTGTGTGACCACCAGCACCAGTTTATCTTGGTTTTTGAGGTGCAGGAACGCCTTCTCCTTATCCACACCGGCATTTTCAATCTCGTCGATTAGGACCACAGGACTGTCGCAGACCAGCGCGATATCCGCGATCATCAACGCCCTGGCCTGGCCGCCGCTGAGCTGATTGAGGTTATGCGAGGCAAACACCGGCTCCGGCGTGATGTCGTTTGCCAGTTCCAATACCGCAGCGGGAGAGATGGCCTTTTCCCGGCACTGGGCATGGAGCGTCAGGAAATCCTCCACCGTGGTATCCAGCACGAACCGCATATTCTGCCCCAAATGCGCCACCAGCCGTGTAGATTCTCGCTGGCGGCAGTCTATAGGGACGGCGGCACCGTCCAACAGCACATGGCGTCCGGTCACCGAATCCCCGTCCGATAGCTGTTCAATGTCTTTGATCAGACGGCTTTTCCCGGAACCGGTATTTCCTACAATTGTCCATAACTCTCCCCGCGAGAGCACAATAGATTGGAAGGGTTCTGGCACTCCGCCTTTTCCGTGACCTCGCAAAATGGTTAGATTCTTCATGGCACCGCCTCCTCAAAGTCGATCTTCCCGACAACCCCCTGCTGATAGGCGCTGCCAATTCGCTGTTCGCCCACGCAGTAGGAGCAGACACCGCTGGGCATACTGTGGCGTAGGATGTCTCCCTCATAGTCCTCTGTACCGGGACGGTCCATGATCCATTGTGCCAACAGCTCAGTCCCGTAGCCGGCCAGTCCGTCCACCGGGAAAAGGGCTGCGGATGGATTGAGCCGTTTCACCTGCCAGGACACGATTTCCAGTTCGGCCTGGGAGACCATATCAATTTTCGTTAGCACAACAAAGTCCGCCTGCGTCAACATGGGGCCCAGCTTTTCCGGAGCGCGGCAGCTGGAGGTGCAGTCCAGCACACAGCCGGCCACCGTCCGCCGGGTGGCAGGGGAGCACCGGTGGCACAGCCCTGCCGTCTCCAGAAACAGCAGATCGCACTTGACACGCTCTGTCCAGTTCCAAAGCTCCGGCAGGTTGGACACCAGAAAATGATCCGGGCAGATGTCCCCGCTCAGCCCCACCACACACGGCAAGCCTATAGCACGATAGGCCCTGTGGTCATCCGTCCCCAAGCAGTCGATCTTACATACAGCGGGTCGTCCGCCTCGCTGTCGGATCATCGGCAGGAGCGATTTCAAAACCGTTGTCTTTCCCACGGCGGAAGAGCCGGAAAACAGGATCATGTTCCGCATATTGCTTTACCCACTTTCTGCACACAGGTTAGTCATATCTTACCACAAGGCGCCGTTTACTGTCAGTCTCATTTGAGACTTTCGCATAACTCAGCATGTATTGACTTCCCTTTGCGGAAAAGATATAATAAACGAGTGGTTAGCTTGGGCTAACCAAAGTAAATACCCGTGAGTTAGAGTTGTCTAACTCACACGTGGAGGTGATCTGTTGGCTGACTGTATCGTGGCCAAAATGCTGGCGGCATCGCCGCTTTTTCAGGGCTGCTCGGTTCCGGAGGGAGCGTTTACCGTCTCGCGGTATCGGGCCGGGCAGGTCGTCCATGACACGCCCAAGGGGGTCCCGTCCGTCGGCGCCGTGGCGGCCGGGCGGATTGATGTCTACTCTGTAGCGGTGGATGGCCGGGATGTCTGGCTAAATTCCCTATATACCGGTGAGTGCTTTGGGATCTACAATCTGGTCGCAGCCAGTGATCTGGAAACCGTGCTCTGCTGCGGGGAGGATACTGTGATTTGTTATATCGACAAAGTCACGCTTCGGAGGTGGATGGAAACCGATCAGAAGCTGGCGTTTCAGTATGCCGCGCTCTGTAATGCGAAGCTGCAGTTTTTGATCAAGCGCATCGAACAGCTCACCACACAGACCTGCTGCGGCAAGATCGCCGCCTATCTCCTGGCACACAGGTCGGCTGATGGTCAGGTCAAAAGTTCCTGTTCCCGGGATGGTTTGGCCCGACAGCTTGGGGTCAGTCGGGCCACTCTGTTCCGGGAACTGTCCTCTCTGCAAGCGGCCGGAGTAATCGCCGCCCAGAGCGAGGGCTTTGTGATTACAGACTCTGACGGTCTGGAGCAGATTCTCTATTCGTCAGCTAAATAAATCAATTCTAAGATAAGAAAGGATCCTTCAAATGAAAAAATTGCTTTCTCTTTTTTGCGTATTGACGCTCTGCGCCGCGCTTTTCGCAGGCTGTGCTTCCTCTAACCAGGACGGCGGCTCCGGTGATATCTCCGATTCCGGTGCCGGTACTTCACAGGCTGGCACCGTCGACGATGTTCCAACCGCTGATCCTGTTAACGTCCGCGTTGCGGCATTGAAGGGGCCCACGGCCATGGGCATGGTTCAGTTCATGGATCAAGTAGACTCTGGCGTGCTGACCGATAACAACTATACCTTCAGCATCGCCGCCGCCATTGACGAGGTTACACCCATGCTGGCCAAGGGGGAACTGGATATCGCCGCCATACCGGCCAATGTGTCCTCCGTCCTGTATAATAACAACAGCGCGGGCTTTCAGGTGCTATCCATCAATACTCTGGGCGTTCTCTACATCGTAGAGAGCGGGAATACTGTCCAGAGCATGGAAGACTTGCGAGGTAAGACCATCTATGCCAGCGGCAAGGGTGCCACGCCGGAGTATGCGTTGAATTACATCCTGAGTGCCAACGGAATTGATCCCACCGCCGATGTCACCATTGAGTGGAAATCCGAGCACGCCGAGTGCCTGTCCGCACTGATGGCTCAGGAGAACGCCATTGCCATGCTGCCCCAGCCTTTTGTGACTATGGCCCAGACAAAGAGCGATCAGATCCGTGTCGCCCTCGATCTAACTCAGGAGTGGGACGCTCTGCAGGAGGGCAATGAGACCCCGTCCGCACTAATCACCGGCGTAGTAGTTGCCCGCCGCGAGTTTGTGGAGCAGAATCCGGATGCGGTGTCTGCGTTCTTGGATCACTACAAAACCTCTGTGGAGTATGTCAACAGCAATACGGATGGGGCTGCCCAGATGGTTGGCCAATATGAGATCGTGACCGCTGAGGTGGCGGAGAAGGCGCTGCCCGCCTGCAACATCACCTTTATTGAGGGCAAGGAGATGCAGGAGAAGCTGTCGGGGTATCTGGCCGTTCTGTTTGAGCAGAATCCCCGGTCTATCGGCGGCGCTCTGCCCGGCGATGACTTCTACTTCAGCCGCTGATGAAAAATCCGCGGACGATCCGGGTCTGGGCGGCGGCCTTCTGGTTGGCGATCTGGCAACTGGGCAGTGTAATCCTAAACCGGGACAGCCTGCTGCCCCTGCTGGTGTCCCCTGTGCAGGTACTGGTGCGCGTTGCTCAGTTGTCTTTCACAACAGACTTCTGGGCGTCCATCTGCTTTTCCCTGCTTTGGATCGCTGCAGGCTTTTTTCTCGCAGCCGGGCTTGGTATTTTGCTGGCCATGCTCTCAGCCCGCTTTCATCAGGTAAAGGATATACTGGCTCCCGTCGTGCTGGCTGTTAAGACTATCCCAGTTGCATCTTTCATCATTCTGGCGCTGATTCTGTTTTCCTCCCGCAGTCTGGCGGCACTTATCTCGTTTCTGATGGTGTTGCCCATCATCTATACCAATGTACTCGCCGGGATCGAGGCGGCAGACCGGCAGCTGCTGGAGATGGCGGAGGTGTTCCTGATTCCGGTGGGGCGAAGAATTCGGTATATCTATCTCCCGCAGGTGATACCCTTTTTCCGGTCGGGCTGTATGGTCGCTCTGGGCCTGTGTTGGAAGTCAGGCATCGCCGCGGAGGTCATCGGGACCCCCAGCGGCTCCATCGGCGAGCATCTGCAGCAGGCGAAAATCTATCTGGATATGCCGGACCTTTTCGCCTGGACATTGGTGATCGTTCTGGTCAGTCTGGCCTTTGAGAAAACTGTTCTTGCCCTTCTGTCGTGGACGGCAAAACGCCTGGAGAGGATGTGAGCGATGGACGCCATTGTGTTGGACAAGATCAGCAAATCCTTTCACGGCAAGGAAGTGCTGAAGAATTTCTCTGCTGTGTTCCCGATGGGCGAAACCACCTGTATCATGGCACCCTCCGGAGCCGGTAAGACTACGCTACTGCACATCCTGATGGGGCTGGAGCGGCAGGACAGCGGACAAATCCACGGGCTGCACACCCTGCGGAAAAGCGCGGTATTTCAGGAGGACAGGCTGTGTGATGCGCTCACGCCGGTATCCAATATTCGGCTGGTTACTCCATCCCTCGATGAGGAGCAGGTGCTCTCTGCCATGCAAGCCGTTGGTCTGCGCGGCTGTGAAAAACAGCCCTGCCGGGAACTCTCCGGCGGAATGCGACGGCGGGTGGCGCTCCTGCGGGCACTGATGGCCAACTATGATATCCTTTTTCTTGACGAGCCGTTCAAAGGGCTGGACGAGGAGACAAAGACGGCCGTGATCTACGAGACACGCAGAAGGTGCCAAGGGTGCACAGTGCTGCTGGTCACCCACGACCCCACGGAGATCAACGCTATGGGTGTCGATCAGGTGATATGTTTGTAGAAAATGATAGCGATGGCTGCCCTTTAAGCGATCCTCGCTACCCGGATGTAGCCGTATTGCGCTGCCATAGCTCACTCGCCGCCTTTCCACTTATTGACGGAAACAGTATCACATAAACCGGGGGAAACCAAACGGAGATACGGATAAAATCTTGGGCCAAATGGATATGCAGGCCTTGTTTGAACGGAAACCCCAAAACCTATTTGAAAACTGTGACGAAATATAAACCCATAGATTAAATTTCAGCCCTCTGCCTTTTCCCTGGCAGAGGGCTGTTACTATGGCAAGCCTGCACATCATATAGAAACATCAATCCTAAAAATGGCTTCTAAATTAATGTCCACTGAACAAGTGCCCAATTTTTGTTCTGAGCGAGAATCTCCAGAAGATATGCGAGCATTCTCAAAAGAGCGCGCTGAATCTTGCGGAGATTCAGCACCAGAACGGACATGGCGATCACATGGGCCGCAGTCTCCCGCAGCTTTGCAGTGACCAGCCCCATGCCACATTTACGCTTCGCCAGACTGAATCTGCGCTCCACTTCCACGCGCTCGCACTCATCCTGATACCGCTGGCGGAAGGAGTACTGTTCCATCCAAGGGACAAACCGCACCTACACACCAAAGGAGTTTGATGTCATTTCAAGACGGTTAACGAAACTGGAACATGAAATGGAAATCATCCGCCTTTCTCAATGCTTAGAAAATGTTCCCCCGCAAAAGAAACTTTCCATTTTGGAAAATCTCTACCATCAGTTAGATAATACTTATAGCGTTCATGAGCTATGTCTACTTCTGTAACTTTTCAATTTTCTCGATCCCGCTTTTTAGCCGCACCAGTATTTCATCTTTAGACAATATCCTGACCGACTCGACCAACGCACGAATTTGGTATTCGTCCCACTTCATAATGGCAGTATCGGCCTGTTTCAGAGTGTCTGCGGCCAGTTTCATGTGGCTGTTCAGTTCCGCATCTTCTGCTTGCTGTCGCTCCAGTTTGACACGCTTGGCCTTCAGCTCTGCCTGCTGGGAAAGGATTGTCCTGAAACGTTCAATGTAGTCGGTACTATTGCCGGAGGCCACAGTGGCGAAGGTGGCGTCAAACTCCTGTGCCAGAGTTTCCAGTTGGTGGTCGATATCCGCGATGGTAAGTTCTCCACTTCGGCTGGGGCGTATCACCACCTGTAGATTTTCCGTGACCCGCCGCACCAGTGCGGGTTTCTCAGACATTACGCCGTTGATAACCCGCAGGATGGCCTGCTGGAGCTGCTGCTCATCCACGGCGGGCGAATCATGGCAGTATTTCTTGCCGTACCCAGCCGCTTATCTTCTTCGGGGTGCGGGGTATAAAATAAGCCCGCCTCCTCCGGGCGGGCAGGTCGGATATGGAATTGTGTTGTATTTTTCAAGGTTAAGCTCTCCTTTCGGTGTGGAATTTGGCTTTACACATTTTTGGGGGTGTGCTATGATGTGGCAAACTAATCGGAAGTTGGTGAAGATAAAAATGATTATAAACATAGACTATGATTTGAAAGGTTCGATTCTTGATATTGGCGGAGGTGGCGAAGCTATTATCGGGCAAGTGTATGGCGATAGGGTCACCGCAATAGATAATCGTCAGGAAGAACTTGACGAGGCGCCGCACTGCTGTACAAAGTTGTTAATGGATGCCGAGAAACTATCATTCTTCGACGGTTCGTTTGATAACGTGACTTTTTTCTATACGCTGATGTATATGTCAGAAGAAACACAGAGAAAGGCCATTTTCGAGGCTACCCGTGTTCTGAAAACTGGAGGAATAATGTGCATTTGGGATTGCGCTATCTCCTCTGCTTATCCAGAACCTTTTGTTGTAGATTTAGATATTCAGTTTACTGATAAGAGAATCCATACTTCCTATGGCATTGTAAAACTTGACCCACAATCTTCGGATTCAATCAGTCAACTTTTGAAGAACGCTGGTCTTAACATTGTTTCTATGAAAGAGGAAAGCGGGCAGTTTAATATTACGTGCAGAAAAGATTAAGATAACTTCCAGTTTGTCTGCCTATCAAGCGGCTTGATTCAAATGGATCAAGCCGCTTTCGCTTACATCATCCCTCCCATCACCATGCGGCTGTTCTGGCTGCCGTTCATCACTTCCTCCATGCTGATATAGCCCTTATAGGCAATGTAGCCCCGGTCGGTGAACATCCCGTCCTCCTCCGGTGTGCTGACACTGGGGGTAAAATCAAACAGATCAAGGCTTTCCACAAGGTTTTTGATCTGTGCCGCCTGCACGCTGGAGGGCGCGGTCGATCTCCTCCTGCACCATGGGGAGGAACAGCCATGTGATGTGCTCTGTGTCCTCCGGCTCACTTTTGGAGGTCACCGCAACGGTGATTGTGTTCGGCTCATAGTAATAGCAGGGGAAGAACCGGCCGTCGTAGATCTGCTCTAATTTCATACCGTTGTCATAGACCACGCCGTAGGGCGTCACCGTGCCGCTGCCGCTTTCAATGAGCTGCCGGGTGGTTCCCTTGCCGTCCAGCGCGTTCAGCTCATCCACGCTTGCAGTCCGCCTTGACCGCGTTGCCGATCTCCAACGCCTCCAGCAGCTCCATGCAGTGTGCGTACTGGTCGCGGGGGATGGGGAACGGGATAGTTGCCACGCCGTACTCCGGGTGGCTGGGATTACTGAGAACCGCTTGCATCATCATTTGCGTCTCCTTTCTACTTCTTCCATATCTGTGCGCAGACAGCCTCCACCCCGGTGCCAACAGACAATACCGTGGGCGGGATACGGGCATCCACGGCATCGCTCGTTTTCGGTGCAAAACACCGGCTCCGGCGGCATCGGCACAAACGCCGTGCAGGTGCGTTTGGCTACGCTGCGTCTGCTTTCATGCATCATTCGTTCCTCCTTTCGGGTCACGCCCGATTATTTATCCTGAAAATGCAAAAAGAGCGCCGGTTCGATGGTTCTACGAAACCAACAAACCGACGCTCTAAACTTTGTGAAACTTTTCTATGAAAAAGCCCCCTTTTTGCGAGGAATTTCCTCGTACAAAAGGGGGCTGCATCCGATCATTTCGCCAGAAAGCAGAAAAAAAGGGGTTCAAATCACGTTGAACGCCTCTCAGACGGCTCTGACATCCATGCTCAAAACCGTTAAAATCGGGGCGTGGAAAACCCCGGAAAGGCTTGATGCCATGCGGTTTTCACCGCATGGCATCTAAACCTGTTTGTTAACTTGGTGCCTCGTCGGGGATTCGAACCCCGGACACCCTGCTTAAAAGGCAGGTGCTCTACCTACTGAGCTAACGAAGCATATGAAAGGATGGGCAAGCCATCCGGATTTTTCTGGCAGGGATGGCTGGACTCGAACCAGCGAATGAGGGAGTCAAAGTCCCTTGCCTTACCGCTTGGCTACACCCCTATTGGGAAGAGAGGGCTGGGACCAAATCCCATCCCTCTCTTTTTGTGGGGTGGGTAAAGGGACTCGAACCCTCGACACCCGGAACCACAATCCGGTGCTCTAACCAACTGAGCTACACCCACCACATATACATCCGTCTGGGATCGCGCTGACATCCCGCAAAGGGGAAAATGGCACGCCAGAAGGGACTCGAACCCCTGGCCTACTGCTTAGAAGGCAGTTGCTCTATCCAACTGAGCTACTGGCGCGTATCTGTCAAGTTGGAGCGGGTGACGGGAATCGAACCCGCATCCCCAGCTTGGAAGGCTGGTGCCCTGGCCATTGTGCTACACCCGCGTACGCCCTCCGCTCAAATCGTCAGCTCGATTATATTAGCACATCCCCCGGCATCTGTCAAGAATAAAATCGAAAATCTGAAAAATACTACCAGCAAACTGATCAGGAGGTATCAGCATGTCCGACATGTTTTGTTTCCAGTGCCAGCAGACCGCCGGCAACAAGGGCTGCGTCCGCACCGGCGTATGCGGCAAGCAGCCCGAAACCGCCAATTTGCAGGATGACCTGCTCCGTGAGCTGATCCGGCTGGCGGAGGCCGCGGAGCGCCGGGGCCAGCACAGCCGCGAGGCGTCCCGCCTGCTGATGGACGGGCTTTTCACCACGCTGACCAACGTGAACTTCGACAACGCCGCCATCCGCCGCTTCACCCACCGGGTCACAGCGGAGCGTCAACATCTGGGCGGCGGCGAAACGCCGGTGGTCGATCTTTGGAAGGGCGAGACGGACATCGTCTCCCTGCGTTCCACACTGCTCTTCGGCATGAAGGGCATGGCCGCCTATGCCCACCATGCCCTGAATCTGGGGTATGAGGATGAGGCAGTGACGGACTGGTTCTACAGGGGTCTGTGCGCCGTCAACCAGGAGCACTCCGTGGAGGATTGGCTGGCCCTCATCATGGAATTCGGCCAGGTGAACTTTCAGTGCATGGCTCTGCTGGACCGCGCCAACACCGGCACCTTCGGCGATCCGGTGCCCACCCGTGTGAACACGGACATCAAAAAAGGCCCGTTCATCGTGGTCTCCGGCCACGATCTGGAGGATCTGCACCAGCTTCTGGAGCAGACAAACGGTAAAGGCATCAACATTTACACCCATTGCGAGATGCTGCCCGCCCACGGTTATCCCCGGCTGAAAGCGTATCCCCATCTGGCGGGCAACTTCGGCACGGCGTGGCAGAGCCAGCAGACGGAGTTCGACGCTATCCCCGCGCCGGTGCTGTTCACCACCAACTGCCTGATGCCGCCCCGGCCAAGCTACGCCGACCGGGTATACACCACCTCCGTGGTGGGCTACGACGGTCTGACCCACATCACTGCCGACGAAAACGGCCGCAAGGACTTCTCCCCCCTCATCCGGCAGGCGCTGGAGCTGGGCGGCTACGACCATGACCACAGCATGAGCGGCATCAACGGCGGCCACATGCTGACCACCGGCTTCGGCCATGCGGCGGTGCTGTCCCACGCGGAGGCCATCATCGCCGCCGTCAGAAGCGGCGCCGTGAAGCACATCTTTCTGGTGGGCGGCTGCGACGGCGCCCACCCCGGCCGCAACTACTACACGAAGTTCGTAAAGCAGACGCCCATGGACTCACTGGTGCTGACGCTGGCCTGCGGCAAGTACCGCTTCAACGATCTGGATCTGGGCGAGATCGGCGGCCTGCCCCGCATTCTGGACATGGGCCAGTGCAACGACGCCTACAGCGCCGTCACCGTGGCACTGGCACTGGCGGAGGCCTTCGGCTGCACCGTCAACGATCTGCCGCTGACGCTGGTACTGTCGTGGTATGAGCAGAAGGCGGTGTGCATCCTGCTGAGCCTGCTGGCGCTGGGCGTGAAGAACATGTACCTCGGCCCCACCCTGCCGGCGTTCCTGTCAGAGTCCGTGGTGAAGATCCTGGTGGACACCTACGGGCTCCAGCCTATCACCGCGCCGGAGCAGGATATGGACGCCATCCTCCACCGGGGATAAAGAAAAAGAGACGGCTCTCGCCGTCTCTTTTCTTATGCCTGACCGCTCCGCAGATAGCGGTAGTCCATCCGCATGATGTTGCGGATCAGCGGCACACACAGCACCGCGTCGGCGGCGATCCACGCCATGGGATCGGCGGCGCACAGCGTGTAGAACGCCAGCGGAGGTGCGGAGGCGCTGACGGTGCCGCCTGCCACAGCGGCGGGCAGCAGCAGACATACGGCGATCCGCGCCACCAGCTCCGCCGCACCGGCGCCCAGCACAAAGGAGGGCCGCCCGATGCCCTGTACGCAGTTGCGGATGAGGAAAACGCCGCCCAAAAACGGGTACATGGCAAAGTCCACATAGAGGAGCGCATTGCCGAAGCGCACCGTCTCCGCCGTCACCTTATCTGCGCTGAGGAACACACGGAAGTAGAGGTCGTTGACGGTCAGCAGCATACCAAGGCCCACGCCGCACAGCACAATCACGCCCATGACGATCATGCACTGAAGCGTACCCTTCCTGATGCGGTCATACCGCCCCGCCCCCAGATTCTGGGCGGTAAAGCTGGTCATGGCCGTACCCAGCGCGTTCATGGGCGTCATCATCAGGTTGGACAGCTTATTGGCCGCGCCGAAGCCGTTCTGGGCGGCGCTGGACACCATGCGCCCGTCCAGCATATCGAATTTCACCACCACGCTCTGCATGACGATGATGCCGATGGCCAGCACGGAGAATTGCAGTCCCAGCGGGATGCCCCGGCTCACATGGCGGCGCACATCGTACATTGTGATGCGCCAGTCCTCCCGCTTCAGGCGGATCTCCGGATAGCGGGCAAAGGCGTAGCAGAAGCAGGCCGCCGTGCTGATGAGCTGGGCGGATACGGTGGCAGCCGCCGCGCCCGCCACGCCCCAGTGGAATTTCAGGATGAACAGCAGGTCCAGCCCCACGTTCAGCAGGGTGGAAAACAGCAGGAACAGCAGCGGCGTCACGGAATCGCCCATGCTGCGCAGAAAGGAGCATATGAAGTTGTAGAACAGCTGCGCGCCGATGCCTACGAAGATGATAAAGCAGTAGGTGTAGGCGGCGCGGTAGATCTCCGCATCCTTCGGCGTCACGTTGATCCACGCCAGCATGGGGTTCAGCAGGAGCAGCGCCAGCGTCGTCAAGATCACCGTCAGTGCGGCGGACAGGATGATCTGGGTGGCAAGGCTTCGGCGGACGCCGGCGTTGTTCTGTGCGCCCACATGACAGGAGGTCACCACGCAGAACCCGGCGCTGACGCCGAAGGCGAATTGCAGGAAGATAAACACCAGCGCGTTCGTATCGTTGACGCCCGCCACCTCCTGCGCCGTCAGCGTCTGCCCTACGATGGCCGCGTCGCTGATGGAATAGACCTGCTGGAGCAGATAGGACAGGATCACCGGCAGCGAGAAGATCAGGATGGTCTTCCAGCAGGAGCCCTGCGTCAGATCCAACGGGCGGAAAAGTTGGATATTTGTCTTTTTTTCAGCCATAAGCAGCGCCTCCACCACAGTTTTCTTTCCAGAAAGCGTATATTATCCCTGAATGTGCAAAATGTCAATGGGCAGAATACACGATACCTGTCTGTCATCCCCCCTACCCCCTTGTGCGAAATTCTCGTTCGCTGTATAATATTTTATCTTTTATAGTATGGTGGAGGGCGCATATGGACGGACAGACCTCGCGCACGCGGAAAAACACGGCGGTGCTCGTCATATTGGCTGTCGCGGTGGTGCTGGCCGCCTTCGCCTGCGTGCTGGTGGGCTCGTCCCACATGACCGTGGCAGAGTGCTTCGACGCCCTGCTGGGCCGGGTCGACGGTGCGGCGGCGCGGATCATCTGGAACATCCGCATCCCCCGTCTGCTGGCGGCGCTGATCGCCGGGGCGGGGCTGTCCGTGTCGGGTCTCGTCATGCAGACCACGCTGGGCAACGCTATGGCCTCCCCGTCTACGCTGGGTGTGTCCAATGCGGCGGTGTTCGGCGCCAATCTGTCCATCATCGCCTTCTCCGGCGGCTTTCTCTCCACCGGCAACAATCTGTCCAACTACGGGGTGGGCGTCAGCCCCTTCGCCACGTCGCTGCTGGCGTTTCTGTTCGCCGCCGCGTCCATCCTGCTGATCTTGGGGCTGTGCCGCCTGCGGTCCTTCTCCCCCAACGTGGTGGTGCTGGCCGGTATCGCCGTAGGCGCCATGTGGACGGCGGCCACCACTGTCCTGCAATTCTACGCCACGGACGTGGGGCTGTCGGCGGCGGTGATCTGGAGCTTCGGCGATCTGGGCCGCGCCACCTACCGCACGGACTGGATCATGCTGGCGGTGGTGGCGGCCGGTACGGTCTTCTTCATGCTGCTGGCGTGGCGCTACAACGCCCTGCTCAGCGGCGGTGACACCGCCGGCACGCTGGGCGTCAACGTAGCGCTGCTGCGGTTCGTATCGCTGCTGACCGCCTCCGTCATGACGGCGGTGTGCGTGTCGTTTCTGGGCATCATCGGCTTTGTGGGCATCATCTGCCCCCATACCGTCAAGCGTCTCATGGGGCAGGATCACCGCTGGTCCATCCCCGCCTCCGCCCTCAGCGGCAGCCTGTTGCTGCTGCTGGCGGATCTGCTGTCCCGCAGTCTGGGCAGCGGCTCGGCGCTGCCGGTGGGCGCTATCACCTCCCTGCTGGGCGCGCCGTTTTTCCTGACCATTATCTTTGCCCGAAGGGAGGCGACGCCATGCTGACCGTGGAGCATCTGACCTATCGATACAGCCGCCGCAGCGCCCCGGTGCTGCGGGGCGTGGATCTGACGCTGGAAAGCGGCGAGATCGGTATCCTGCTGGGCTGCAACGGCTCCGGCAAGACCACGCTGTTCAAGAACCTGCTGGGCATCTGCACACCAGACTCCGGCTCCGTCCGCTTCGATGGGCAGGAGCTGACCGCCCTGTCCCGCCGCCGCCGGGCGCAGTATATCGCCTATGTGCCGCAGGATATCCGGTTCGGGGAGCTGACGGTGTTCGACTCCGTGCTGCTGGGACGGCTGTCCCGCTTCGGCTTACAGGCCGGGCCGGCAGACCGCGCCGCCGCCGCGCGTGTGCTGGAGGATATGGGGCTTGCCCCGCTGGCAGCGCGCAGCGTGGCGGAGCTGTCCGGCGGCGAGCGGCAGAAGGTAGCCATCGCCCGGGCGCTGGCGCAGGAGCCGCGGCTGCTGGTGCTGGACGAGCCCACCGGCAATCTGGACGTTTCCAATGAGCATCTGCTGATGCGCGAGGCAAAAAAAGCGGCTCAGGAGCGGCGCATTGCCGTCCTGAGCTCGCTGCATGACCTGAATCAGGCCCTCGCCTTCGGGGATCGGTTTTTCTTTTTGAAGGATGGTGTCATCCGCTACGCCGTCACCCGGGACGCCGTCACGGAGGATATGCTCTGCGACGTGTTCGGGGCGGCGCTGCGCCTGCGGGAGGTGGACGGCACACGGGTCGTCCTGCACAGCCCCGCCGACTGACGACTCATACCCGCCGCCACAGCATCCGGTTATCGGCAAACTCCGCCGTCACGCGCCCCGTCTCTTTCAGCCATGTCAGATAGGAGCGCACCGTAGCGCCCACCAGCGCGTACTGCTCAAAGGTCATGACCATGCCGTACCGGTCAAACAGCGCCTTCAGCAGCTCCTCAAAGGTCTGCGGCGCGGCGCACAGCGCCGTGATGGCGCCGCCCACCTCCTGCACCGTGTCGATGTTGTACTGGGCCAGCGGCGCGATGTCCTCCGTCACCTCCGCGTGGGCGGGGACGAACGCCTTGGCGGTCATGGTCTTGACCGTCTCCAGCGTGGCAAGGTACGCGCCCACATCGTAGATGTAGCCGATGCGGTACTTCTCCAGCGTCTCCCGGCTGGATACGCAGTCCGCCAGATACACCACGTCGTCCGCCGTCCGAAAGCCCACCATGTCCATACAATGGCCGGGCAGCGGCAGCAGCTGGAAGCCCTCCGGCAGCACGTCCGCCGTCAGATAGGCCGCGTCGCTCTCCTGCGCCATGAGGAACTTGTGGCGCAGCTCCCTGGGCGGGCAGCCGCCGTACAGCATGGACGGCTCCAGCACCGTGTGGCGGGTAACGGCGCACTCCGCGCCGGGGGCATAGAGCCTGCACCCCGTCTGGCTCTGGAGATACCGGTTCCCGCCGATATGGTCGGCGTGGGAGTGGGTATTGTAGATGGCGGTCAAGTGCCAGCCGTTTTTCTCCATGAGCTGCCGGGCCTTGCGGCCGGCGTCCTTGTCGCTGCCGCTGTCGATGAGGCACACGTCCGTGTCGTTCAGCCGCACAAGACCGATCTTGGCGGGACTCTGCACATAATAGCTGCTGCCGGATACCTGAATTAGCTCGTACATCACAAGACCCTCCTGCCGTATGTTTTCCTTATTATAAAATATCTGCCGCCGCCGCGCAAGTGTGCGGCGGCGAAAAACCGGCCGTTTTGCGGCGTCACCCCAATTTGCGGTGGACTTCCCCCTCTTTCGGTGGTAGGATAAAGACACATTATTATAAAAGCGGCTGCGCGGCGTTCCCGCCGGTGCAGCGCGCCCGCAAAGGAGAGGGGCAGTCATGGAAACGGATATCAAACTGACAAAGCTGGCGTCCTGCGCCGGCTGCGGCGCCAAGGTAGGCGCCGGTACACTGGTGCAGCTGTTGGAGGGCTTTCGCACCCACAGCGACCCCCGTCTGTTGGTGGGCTATGACCGCTCCGACGACGCCAGCGTCTACTATCTGGACGAGAACACGGCGCTGGTGCAGACCACCGACTTCTTCCCGCCCATCGTGGACGACCCCTTCCTGTACGGGCAGATCGCCGCCGCCAACGCCATCAGCGACGTGTACGCCATGGGCGGCGAGCCCAAGCTGGCGCTGAACATCCTGTGCCTGCCGGAGTCCATGCCCCGGGAAATGGTGCAGGAGCTGCTGCGGGGCGGCTACGACAAGGCGTATGAGGCCGGCGCCATCATCACCGGCGGCCACACCATCCACGGTGCGGAGCCGATCTATGGGCTGGCGGTGTCCGGCTTCGTCCACCCGAAGAAGATCCTGACCAACAGCGGCGCACGCCCCGGCGACGTGCTGCTGCTGACAAAGCCGCTGGGCGTGGGCGTGTTGACCACCGCCGCCAAGGCAGGGCTGGCGGACGGCGCGGTGATGGAGCGCATCTACCGCCAGATGGCCACGCTGAATAAGGCGGCGCGGGACATCATGGTGAAATACCGCGTCCATAGCTGCACGGACGTGACGGGCTTCGCCCTGCTGGGACACAGCTTCGAGATGGCGCAGGGCAGCGGCTGCACCGTCCACATCCGGACGGCGGACGTCCCCTATCATCCGGAGGCATGGGAGCCGGCGCGCATGGGACTCCTCCCCGCCGGCGCCTACCGCAACCGGGCATACGCCGAAGCGGGTGTCACCGTCCATGGCAGCGTCAGCCGCACCATGCAGGATCTGCTGTATGACCCCCAGACCAGCGGCGGCCTTCTCATGGCCGTGGCGGAGGAGGACGCAGAGACCTGCCTGCGGGAGCTGCGGGACACCATCCCCGCCGCGGCCGCCGTGGGCTACGTCACGGAGAAGCAGGACAACTGGATCATCTTGGAATAAAGGAAGGGACGGACGCAGCTGCGTCCGTCCCTTTTTTCATGTGCGCCGGTAGGCCGTGGGGAGCTGGCCGAACTGCTCCTTGAAGGCCGCCGTGAACTTGCTCTGGCTCTCGTAGCCCACCTGTCCGGCGATCTCCGCCACGCTCAGGTCCGTCTCCCGCAGCAGCGCCGCCGCCTTTTCCATGCGGTGCTCCTTCATGTGAGCCGCCAGCGAGCTGCCATAGACCTCCTTGAACACGGTTTTCAGCGTGGTGGGGTTGATGAGGTACTGCCGGGCCAGCTCCTCGATGGTCACCCGCTGCTCCATATGCTCGGTCAGGTGGTCGTGGATCTCCCGGATGATCTTCACCTGCTCCGCCTCCTCCCGCCACTGGGGACACGCCACGTCCATCACCTGCTCGATCATCTCGTGGAGCAAGCGGCTCTGGGTCGTGTCGGCGGCGCGGTAGTACACCTCCCGCCCCTCCCGGCGGCTGGACAGCAGGCCGCTGTCCTTCAGCACCCGCAGGTGGTGGGACACGGCGGGGCTGGACATCTCCACCATGTCTGCGATGTTCACCACGCACTCCTCGCAGTGGCACAGCAGCCAGAAAATGCGGATGCGGCTGGGGTCGCCCAGCTGCCGGAAGATGTCCGCGACGCTCTGGAAATGCGCCTCGCCGCGGAGCAGCTCCCGCATGGCGGCGGTGTGGTTCTGCTCCTCCCCGTGGTCGTGGGGCAGGCCGGTATGCTCCATAGCTGTTCCTCCCTTTCGCCCAAACGGAAATGCTTTTCGCCGCTTTGGGCATCTCTGCGGCGAAGCCGTTGACTTTCCTGTCTGTCCGCATTATACTACGGCCATAATAATTAAACAAGCGCTTAATGATTTATGTGTGTGAAAGGAGCATCCCCCATGAAAAAGACCTATGCCATTGAAGTGGACTGCGCCAACTGTGCCAGCCTGATGGAGGAGGCCGCCGGGAAGACCGAGGGCGTGACCTCCGCCGTGGTGAATTTCATGACCCAGAAGATGATCGTTGAGTTCGCCGAGGACGCTGACCCCAAGCAGGTCATGAAAAAGGTGCTGAGGGCCTGCAAAAAGGTGGAGCCTGACTGCGAGATCGAGCTGTAAGCCCACCGGAAAAGATCCCCCGCGCCCCGTGGCGGAGGGAGTGTTTTTTCCCGGAGGGCGGGCATCCTACCACGAAAGGAGCAGGTCACACATGACGAAAAAGCAGAAAAAGATGCTGGTACGCATTATCATCACGGCGGTGATGCTGGCGGCGCTGTATGTGATCCCCGTCACCGGCTGGCTGCGGCTGGCGCTGTATCTGGCGGTCTACGCCGTCATCGGCTATGACATTCTGCGGAAGGCGGGGCGCGGTATCCTCAACGGCCGGGTGTTCGACGAGAATTTCCTGATGGCCGTGGCCACCGTCGGCGCCTTCGCGCTGGCCATCTATGAGAAAAGCGGCGACTACAACGAGGCCATCGCCGTCATGCTGTTCTACCAGATCGGCGAGCTGTTCCAGAGCTACGCCGTAGGCAAGAGCCGCAAGAACATCAGCGCCCTGATGGACATCCGTCCCGACTACGCCAATATCGAGCAGAACGGGCAGCTGGTGCGGGTGGACCCGGATGAGGTGGCCGTCGGCACCGTCATCGTGGTGCAGCCCGGTGAGAAGATCCCCCTTGACGGCATCGTTGCGGAGGGCAGCTCCACGCTGAATACCAGCGCCCTCACCGGTGAGAGCCTGCCCCGGGATGCCCACCAGGGCGACGAGGTCATCAGCGGCTGCATCAACATGACCGGCGTTCTGAAGATCCGCACCACCAAGGTGTTCGGCGAGTCCACCGTGTCCAAAATTCTGGAGCTGGTGGAGAACTCCAGCTCCCGCAAGTCCCGCTCCGAGGACTTTATCGCCAAGTTCGCCCGCATCTACACCCCCGTCGTGTGTTACAGCGCGTTGGCGCTGGCGGTGCTGCCGCCGGTGATCCGGCTGGCGGGCGGTATGGACGGCCAGTGGGAGCAGTGGGTCTACCGCGCCCTGACGTTCCTCGTCACCAGCTGCCCCTGTGCGCTGGTGGTCAGCATCCCCCTGAGCTTCTTCGCCGGTATCGGCGGCGCCAGTAAGGAGGGTATCCTCATCAAGGGCTCCAACTATCTGGAGACGCTGTCGCAGGTGAAGTGCGTGGTGTTCGACAAGACCGGCACCCTGACCCGGGGCGTGTTTGAGGTCACCGCCGTCCACCACAATGAGATGGACGAGGCCAAGCTGCTGGAATACGCGGCGCTGGCGGAGTGCGCCTCCTCCCATCCCATCAGCAAAAGCTTGCAGCGCGCCTACGGCAAGCCCATCGACCGCAGCCGCGTCACGGATGTACAGGAGCTCAGCGGCCACGGCGTCACCGCCAAGGTGGACGGCGTATCCGTTGCCGCCGGCAACAGCAAGCTCATGGAGCAGCTGGGCATCCCCTACCACGACTGCCGCAGCGTCGGCACCATCATCCACATGGCGGTGGACGGCCGGTACGCTGGGCATATCGTGATCTCCGACGTGGTGAAGCCCCACGCCAAGGAGGCCATCGCCGCTCTGCACAAGGCGGGTGTGGAAAAGACCGTCATGCTCACCGGCGATGTGAAGAAGGTGGCCGACGCCGTAGCGTCGGAGCTGGGCGTGGACGAGGTACACAGCGACCTGCTGCCCGCCGACAAGGTGGGTAAGGTGGAGGAGCTGCTGCGTCAGCAGCACGGCAAGCTGGCCTTTGTGGGCGACGGCATCAACGACGCGCCGGTGCTGGGCCGCGCCGACATCGGCATCGCCATGGGCGCCATGGGCAGCGACGCCGCCATCGAGGCCGCCGACATCGTGCTGATGGACGACGAGCCCATGCAGATCGCCAAGGCCATCAGGATCTCCCGCAAGTGCATCGGCATCGTGTACCAGAACATCGTATTCGCACTGGTGGTCAAGTTCGCGTGTCTGGTGCTGGTGGCGGTAGGTCTGGCGGATATGTGGGCCGCCATCTTTGCCGACGTGGGCGTCATGGTGCTGGCGGTGCTCAACGCCGTCCGCGCCCTGCGGGTACACAAGCTGTAAGCGCCCGCGCCTATTGCCATATCGAAAAGAGGAGACGCACGTCTCTTCTTTTTTGCGCTTCGCGCACCCGGCGCGCCCGGCGCATACAATGGATTGCGGGACAATAGCCCGCAATCCCGACACAGGAGGTCATCCCATGGCAACATTCACCAATCAGGCCACCCTGACGTACAGCGGCGGCACCACCAGCTCCAATATCACCACCGGCGAGCTGCTGGAGGTGCTGACCGCCTCCAAAACGGCGGTCGTACCCACCTATCGCAGCGGTCGGCCCATCACCTACCTCATCACACTGGTCAACTCCGGCGCGGCGGCCCTCAACGGCCTGACTGTCACCGACGATCTGGGCGGCTACGCTTTTAACGGCGGCACCGTCTATCCGCTGGCGTACACCGCCGGCTCTGTGCGGTACTACCAGAACGGCGTATTGCAGGCCGCGCCCGCTGCCACGGCAGGCCCGCCGCTGACGGTCACCGGTATCTCCGTCCCCGCCGGCGGCAGCACCGTCCTCGCCTATGAGGCGGAGCCCACCGCCTTCGCACCGCTGGGCGCGGAGACGCGCGTGGTGAACAATGTCGCCGTCACCGGCGGCGGACTGCCCGACGCCGTCACCGCCACGGAGACCGTATCCCCCGTGACCGGGCCGGCGCTGGCCATCAGCAAGGCGCTGTCCCCCACGGAGGTAGCCGCCAACGGGCGTCTGACGTACACCTTCGTCATCCAGAACACCGGCAACGTCGCGGCAGCGGCCGCGGACGATCTGGCGGTCACCGATGTGTTTGACCCCATCCTCCGCGATCTGACCGTGACGCTGAACGGCGCGGCACTGACCACCCCGGCCCAGTACACCTACGACGCCGCCACCGGCCGGTTCGCCACCGTCCCCGGCGTCATCACTGTGCCTGCCGCCACCTTCACGCAGAACGCCGCCACCGGCGCCTATGCTGTGACGCCCGGCACCGTCACCCTGACCGTCAGCGGCACGGTGTGACCGGCGAAAACCCGTTTTTTGTGCAAAAACACCGCCCTTACGGGCGGTGTTTTTCCTTTTCCAGACAGCCTACTGATCCGATAGGCGGTGATTATTTCGAGTATAAACCATTTCTTTGTGGAAAACAACTGAAAATTCACACAAACTTAACACTTAAAAATTGTAGACTTTTTCACTTGAAACTTAAAAATGGGAAGCGTATAGTATGAATCGTGATTTTGACGGCTTGATAACGTTTTCAAGTGCAAAAAACGCAGCTTTTTCAATTTCGCCTTTCACACGCGAAATTGTAAAAGTACCCGGCGTAGTTTCGGCGTCGTTAAGCCGTCATTAAATGTCCGTTAAAGATTTCGCGTGAGAGGAGGCGTACCATGACACGTCAGGAAGCTATTGACCGGCTCTGTACCGTTTATCAAAGCCAGTTTGACATCAACCGCTGCGAGGAGGATGGCCAGCCGCTGGCGGTCACCATGGATTTCTACGCCACGTCCGAGAAGTTCGTCCTCTCCAAAAAGGCAAAGCTCTGGGAGGCCAAGAGCTTTGAGTATGTGTACCTGTTCAACGTCCCCCATCTGACGCGGGAGATCTACGAGGCCTGCGAAAAGCTGGCCTACGAGCAGGGCATGGCCCGTATTCAACCCAGCTCCACCCATATGTACACCTACATCACGGCGCTGTTTGTGTGTGACAGCTGTGATGAGGATGCACGGAAGGCGCTGAAGCGCTGCAAGCTCTACAAGAGCTTCCGTATGTCCTACTGGGGCTGGATGGATTTTCATACCGCTCTGGTTGTGCTTCCGGAGGAATCCGTCAGCACCAACCGCAGCGGACACAGTGCAGCGCAGGTCCTAAAACAGGGCCTGTTTCATAAGCAAAAGAAAAAACTGTTCAGAAAGGAGAGAGCTTAATGAATGCTGCTTTGTTTTTGATCATTGGCTGTGCCGTTCTGGTCGTAGGTTACATTTTCTACGGCGGCTGGCTGGCCAAGAAGTGGGGTGTGGATAACTCCCGTCCTACTCCTGCTCATGAGCTGGAAGATGGTAAGGACTATTGTCCCGCCAAGGCTCCCGTGCTGATGGGCCATCACTTTTCCTCTATCGCCGGCGCCGGCCCCATCAATGGCCCCATCCAGGCCGCTGTCTTCGGCTGGGTCCCCGTCATGCTGTGGATCCTGATCGGCGGTATCTTCTTCGGCGGCGTCCATGACTTCGGCGCCCTGTTCGCTTCCATCCGCCACAAGGGCGAGTCCATCGGTGAGGTCATCGGTGACGCCATCGGCGCCAAGGCCAAGAAGCTGTTCATCGTGTTCGCTTACCTGACCCTGATCCTGGTGGTTGCCGCTTTCGCCTCCATCGTGGCCAACACCTTCAAGGCTACCTACACCGCTGACGGCGCTGTGGATCTGGCTGCCTCCGCTGCCAACGCCTCCACCGCTATCATCTCCATCCTGTTCATCGTGATGGCTGTCCTGTTCGGCTTCTTCGTATACCGCCGCAATGCCCCTCTGGGCATCTCCACCGTTATCGGTGTTATCGGTATCGTGGTCTGCATGATCATCGGTCTGAACTGGCACCCCATCTATCTGAGCTACAACGTGTGGATGATCATCGTCGGCCTGTACATCGCTGTGGCCTCCGTCACCCCCGTGTGGATCCTGCTGCAGCCCCGTGACTACCTGAGCTCCTTCCTGCTGTACGGCATGATGGTTCTGGCTGTGGTGGGTATCATCGGCGCTCATCCCGTGGTGGATATGCCCGCTTTCCTGGGCTTCAAGGATACCCTGGCTCCCACCGGCACCTCCCTGGGCTATATGTTCCCCGCTCTGTTCGTGACCATCGCCTGCGGTGCTGTGTCCGGCTTCCACTCTCTGGTTGGCTCCGGCACCACCTCCAAGCAGCTGGATCAGGAGAAGGACGCCAAGCCCATCGCTTACGGCGGCATGCTGATCGAGTGCGCTCTGGCTCTGATCTCCGTCTGCGCTGTTGGTTACATCTGGGCTTCCTATGCTGACGGCACCACCACGACTCCTACCGTCGTGTTCGCCACCGGCCTGGCCTCCATGTTCTCCAAGGTGTTCGGCTCCGGCTGCTACAACGTGGTGTACTCCATGCTGATCCTGGCCGTGTCCGCCTTCTGCCTGACCTCTGTGGATACCGCCACCCGTCTGGCTCGCTACATGTTCGCTGAGTTCTTCGTGGAGCCCGGCAAGACCCGCGAGGATCTGACCGGCTGGAAGCGCGTCATCACCAATCCCTATGTGGCCACCGGCATCACCGTGGTGGCAGGCGTGGCTCTGGGTCTGACCGGCTATGCCAAGATCTGGGCTCTGTTCGGCGCTGCCAACCAGCTGCTGGCTGCTCTGGGTCTGCTGGCTGTGTGCTGCTGGCTGGGCAAGATCGGCCGCAACAACAAGATGTTCTACTTCCCCATGTTCTTCATGCTGATCGTGACCCTGACCTCTCTGGCCTTCACCATCAAGGCGCAGATCGTCGGCATCATGGCCGGTGGTCAGGGCGTGGTGTGGTTCTACATCCGCGGTATCATCGGCGTGCTGCTGGTGGTGCTTGCCATCGACCTGGTCGTGGAAGGCGTCCGCGCTCTCGGCCGCAACAAGAAGGCTGCCGAGTCTGCCAAGTAATCTCACTTGCTCAAGCTTGCATTCTAAAAGAGAAGGTCTCCGCTTTGCGGAGGCCTTCTCTTTTTGCGTAACCCCCTCCCCCGCTTGCGTGGACACCGTATTTCCGGTATAATCTGGGCATCGCAAAAGAGGATAAGGAGGAGTTTCCTATGAACCTGAAAAAGCTGACCACACTGGCTCTGGCGCTGGTCACGGCGCTGACGCTGTTCGGCTGCGGCAAGCAGCAAGACGATGTACAGCAGGACGACCCCAAGCAGCCGGAGACCATCACCGTTACCGACATGATCGGCCGCCAGGTCACCGTTACCCCCGGCAGCTACCAGCGTGTGGTGTGCATCGGCGCAGGCGCCCTGCGGATGTACAGCTACATTGCCGACACCGCGCTGCTGTGCGGTGTGGAGGATATCGACAACACCACGTTGGCGGAGCGCCCCAAGATGTTTGACGCCGTGGCGCGTCCCTATGTGCTGGCCTATGGCGACGTGTTCGCCGCCCTGCCCTCCTGCGGCGTAGGCGGCCCCACCGCACAGGCGGCTGAGGCGGAGAAGATCCTCTCCTGCCAGCCGGATATCATCGTCTCTGAGTATGAGGATGTGGAGAAGGCCGACGCTCTCCAGCAGCAGGTGGGCGTGCCTGTCATCACCCTGCGCGCCGGTGCCGACGGCGTGTTCGCCGAGGCGTTCCCCGGCTCCCTGCGCCTGCTGGGGCAGGTGTTCGACCGCGCAGACCGTGCCGAGGAGCTGATCACCTTCATCGAGACCGAGACGGCGGAGATCACCCGCCGCACCGCCGATGTGGCGGAGGCTGACCAGCCCGGCGTCTATGTCTGCGGTCTGGGCAACTGGGGCACCACCAACCACCTGATGACCGCCCAGAGCTATGCCGCCTTCCGCGTGGCCAACATCCGCAACGTGGTCAACGACCTTGCCGCCGACGGCATCCAGCCCATCGAGGCGGAGAAGTTCGCCGCGCTGGGCGGCAGCATGGATCTCATACTCATCGACGCCGCAGCGGTGAAGAACATCACCCCCCTCTACGCGGAGGATCCCACCATGCTGGATACCTGCAAGGCGTGGCAGGACGGCAGCGTCTATCTGGAGATGGCCTACAACGCCTACTACACCAACTATGAGATCGCGCTGGCCAACACGTGGTTCGCCGCCAAGTGCGTGTATCCCGATCTGTTCGCCGACGTGGACATGACCGCCAAGACCAACGAGATCACCAATGCCTTTTTGGGTCAGGAGCTGGCCGCGCAGATCTTCGCCTGCCCCTCCAGCTTCGGCGGCTACCAGCAGGTCGACACGGCTTCCTTCTTCCGCTGATATTTGCATCTATCGGATAAAAAATAAGGCTCCCGGCACATGGCCGGGAGCCTTGTTTTGTTATTTGTGCTTTTCCTGCTTTGTCAGCATCCTGACCGCATATTTCAGGAACCGCCGCACCGCCGGGGACAGGTCGGCCCGGGAGTACAGGGCGATGCCCAGCGTAATGGACGCCGGAGGGTCCACTGGCAGCATGGCAATGTCACAGATGCGCTTCTCCGTGATGAGCTTGTTCATGACGCTCATGCCCAGCCGCTGCTCCACCATGGACATGACGGAAAAGCTCTCCAGCGTGGTGAAGCGCACGTTGGGCGTCACGCCCGTCCGCTGGAACAGCGCCATCACGTCGTCGTCGCAGCCTCTGGCGGGCATAATGAACCGGTCTGTGGCACAGTTGGCCAGCGGATAGACCTCCGCATCGGCCAGCGGGTGGTTTCTGGGCAGCAGCGCCAGCATGGGATCCTCCGCCAGCGGGATCCAGTCGTAGGGCATATTCTCCTGATAGCTGAGAAACCCGATATCCGCCACACGGTCGTCCAGCCATTGGGACACCTCCTGCCAGATGCCCTCCAGCAGGTTGATGTGGATCTGGGGATAGTCCCGCTGGAACGCGCTGATCACCGCCGGCAGCCAGTGGGTGGCGATGCTGGAGTAGGCGGCGATGTTGACGCTGCCGATGAGCAGGCCGTTCATCTCCGCCGACAGCTCGAAGATGCGATCCTCCTGCCGCAGGAACTTGCGGATCACCGGCAGCAGCAGCTCGCCGTTCTCCGTCAGCGACACGCCCTTGGTGTTTCGCCGGAACAGTGGAAAGCCAAATTCCTTCTCCAGCGCCGAAACCAACTGGTTCACGCCGGAGGGCGTGTAGCTCAGCGCCTCCGCCGCCTTGGAAAAGCTGCCCGTCTCCGCCGCCGCCAAAAACGCTCTGCACCGTGCCGTCTCCATGGCTGTCCCTCCTGTTCTCCGCCGGGATGCGTCCCGCCGCTTCTCCTACGATTCTACTATATCCCCGCCGTGACCGCAAGCCCCCACCTGTCACGACAGACAAAAAGCCGCCCGACGTGACGGCTTTTTTGTGCTTCCCTGTCTATTGCGCGGCGGCAGGGCATCAGGGTACAATGGGGAAAAATTGGAAAGGATCTGTCGCCATGAATACCCGCACACTGACCCGTACCGCGCTGTTTGCGGCCCTCACCGCCGCCGGAGCGTTTATCCGTATCCCGCTGGGATACTCCTCCATCACGCTGCAATTCTTCTTCACCGCCATGGCCGGGTGTCTCCTCGGCCCCGTCTGGGGGCCAGTCAGTCAGGCCGTATATGTGGCGCTGGGACTTATCGGTCTGCCCATCTTTACCCAGGGCGGCGGCCTCACCTATCTGCTCCAGCCCACCTGCGGCTTTCTCATCGGACTGATCCCCGCCGCATGGGTCATCGGCCTGCTCACCGCCCGCCGTCCGCCTCACCCCATTCGGACGGCGCTGGCGTGCCTTGCGGGGCTGACGGTGCTGTACGCCGTGGGACTGCCCTATATGGCGGTGATATTGAATCAGTACATGGGCAAGGCCATGGACTTCTCCGCCATCCTCTGGGTCGGTATGCTGCCCTTCCTGCCGGGGGATATGCTGAAGATCGCCGTCACGGCGGCGCTGGCGCCACTGCTGCAAAAGCGCCTGTCCGCCGCCCGGTAAGCCCGGCTGCTCCAACATTTGGATACGACAAGCCCTCCGGCTGAGCCGGAGGGCTTGCGCATTATTTCGTATGCGTGCTGTGGCACTGCCCGTGCATGGCGCAGTTGGCACAGCCGCAGCCACAGGAGCTTTTCCCCGCCTTCTTCTGTCGCAGCAGATACCGGATGATGAGGAATACGATGAGGATAAGGAAGGCACAGATCAATATAGTGGCAAGGTTCTCCGCGATCCAATTCAGCATGAGAATCACTCCTTTGTTAGCGTTTTATTGTTCCCGCACCGATCAGACCGCGGTGCGGAGCTTGGTGGCCTCCTTGTAGGGGCGGAACAGCATATAGAGGATGCCCGCCAGCAGGAGGACCGCCGCGATGACGCCCGGTACATTGACATTGCCGGTGAACAGGCCGCCGAACTGGTTGATCATCAGGGCGACCACGTAGGCCAGGCCACACTGGTAGCCGATAGCGAACCACGTCCACTTGGCGTTGTTCATCTCCCGCTTGATGGCGCCGATGGCGGCGAAGCAGGGGGCGCACAGCAGGTTGAACACCAGGAAGCTGTACGCGGTGATGCCGGTGAAGGCCTGCGCCATGGCGTCGTACACGGTGCCGTCGCCGCCGCCGTACAGGATGCCCAGCGTACCGACGATATTCTCCTTGGCCACCAGACCGGTGATGGAGGCCACAGCCGCCTGCCAGTTGCCCCAGCCCAGAGGCTTGAAGATCCATGCGATGGCGCCGCCGATGGCAGCCAGAATAGAGCTGTCGATCTCGGACTCATCCAGCATACGGAATGTGCCGTCCACCCAGCCGAAGTAGGTGGTGAACCATACAAAGATGGTGGACAGGAGGATGATGGTACCGGCCTTCTTGATGAAGGACCAGCCGCGCTCCCACATGGAGCGCAGAACGTTGCCCAGCGTGGGCCAGTGGTAGGCAGGCAGCTCCATCACGAAGGGAGCGGGGTCGCCGGCGAACATCCGGGTCTTTTTCAGCATGATGCCGGAGAGAATGATAGCGGCCATGCCGATGAAATAGGCGGAGGTGGACACCCACGCGCTGCCGCCGAACAGGGCGCCGGCGATCATGGCGATGAAGGGCACCTTCGCGCCGCAGGGGATGAACGTGGTGGTCATGATGGTCATGCGGCGGTCGCGCTCGTTTTCGATGGTGCGGGACGCCATGACGCCGGGCACGCCGCAGCCCACGCCGATGAGCATGGGGATAAAGCTCTTACCGGACAGGCCGAACTTGCGGAACACCCGGTCCAGCACGAAGGCGATACGGGCCATGTAGCCGCAGGCCTCCAGGAATGCCAGCATCAGAAACAGCACCAGCATCTGAGGCACGAAGCCCAGCACCGCGCCGACGCCCGCCACGATACCGTCCAGGATCAGGCCGTTCAGCCAGTCCGGCGTACCGGCGGCATCCAGCGCGTCGCCGATCAGGACGGGAACGCCGGGTACCCACACACCGTAATCAGCGGGATCCGGCTCGCCGCCGATCTCCGCCAACGTCGCCTTGGCCGCCTCGTAGTCCGCCAAGGTCGCCGTCTCCGTGGTGACCGCCAGTGTCTCTTCGTCCTCCACGTCGTAGGTGAAGGTACCGTCGGCAGCCAGTGCGCCGTGCTCCTCGATATAGGCCTCGTAGCCGTCTACGATCAAAGACGCCTCGCCGTAGGTATCGGCGACCTCGTTGTAGCCGCCGTCGATGCCCAGCAGATGCCAGCCGTCGCCGAACACGCCGTCGTTGGCCCAGTCGGTGGCGGGAGCGCCCACCGCCACCATGGCGATCCAGTACACCAGGAACATCACCAGCGCGAAGATGGGCAGACCCAGCCAGCGGTTGGTGACGACGCGGTCGATCTTGTCGGAGGCAGACAGCTCGCCCTTTGCCTTCTTCTGCTTATAGCAGCCCTTGATGAGCTGGGCGATATAGACATAGCGCTCGTTGGTGATGATGCTCTCAGCGTCGTCGTCCAGCTCCTTCTCGGCGGCCTTGATGTCCGCCTCGATGTGGGTCATGACGGCGGGATCGATCTTCAGCTGCTCCAGCACCTTGTCGTCCCGCTCGAAGATCTTGATGGCGTACCAGCGCTGCTGCTCCTCGGGCAGCTCATGTACCGCCGCCTCCTCGATGTGGGCGATGGCGTGCTCTACCGGCCCGGAGAAGGTGTGCATCGGCACGGTCTTGGCGGTGGCTGCCGCCTCCACAGCGGCCTGCGCCGCCTCCATCACGCCGTCGCCCTTCAGGGCGGAGATCTCCACCACCTTGCAGCCCAACTCGCGGCTCAGCTCCCCCACGTTGATCTGGTCGCCGTTCCTGCGAACCACGTCCATCATGTTGATGGCGACGACAACGGGGATACCCAGCTCCGTCAGCTGCGTGGTCAGGTAGAGGTTGCGCTCCAGATTGGTGCCGTCGATGATGTTCAGGATGGCGTCGGGGCGCTGGCCGATCAGGTAGTTGCGGGCCACCACCTCCTCCAGCGTGTAGGGGGACAGGGAGTAGATGCCGGGCAGGTCCATGATGACCACGTCCTCGTGCTTTTTCAGGCGGCCCTCCTTCTTCTCCACCGTGACGCCGGGCCAGTTGCCCACGAACTGGTTGGAGCCGGTCAGGGCGTTGAACAATGTTGTCTTACCGCTGTTGGGGTTGCCCGCCAACGCGATCTTGATCTGTTTTTCCATATATTCTCTCCTTTCGGTTAGCCTTGTCTAACCATTGATCGTAAAAAATCACTCGACCTCGATCATCTCGGTGTCGGCCTTCCGCAGACTCAGCTCATAGCCCCGGACGGTGACCTCCATGGGGTCGCCCAGCGGCGCCACCTTGCGGACGTAGACCTCCACACCCCGTGTAATGCCCATGTCCATGATCCGGCGCTTCACAGGCCCTTCTCCGTGGAGCTTCACCACCTTGGCCGTCTCGCCGATCTTCACCTCGCGCAATGTTTTCATCACTTGTCTCTCCTTCTATATGGTTTCGTATTGCTCACACCATGATTTTCCGCGCCATTTCCGCGCTGATGGCCACGCGGGCTTCCTTCACCTTGACGATGATGTTGCCGCTCATAGCGGCCACCACCGTGGCGGTACCGCCGGCCACAAAGCCCAGCTCCTCCAGATGCCTTCTCACCTCCGGAGAGCCGCCCACCTTGCGGATCAGGTTCTCCGTACCTATGTCGGCCAGTGCCAACGGCATCATAATGATCCCTCCGATCTCTGCGGTTAGTCTGACCTAACCGTTATCTGAAAAAGAATGGCTGTCGCTGCCGCCCGACGCAGGTCGTTAGTCTTATCTAACTGACGCGGTTAGTTTAGCGCCTCTAACTCATTTTGTCAAGGGGTGCGGCGGAAAAAAATTTATCTCCTTGCAAATTTGGTTAAAGTATGTTAACCTATCTGTATCCTGAAATGAAAAGTTGGTGAACTTATGCAGATATTACGGGCATCCGAGGACTATCTGGAGGCCATGCTGATGATGCAGCAGGAGCATGGGTATATCCGCTCCATCGACATTGCCGACAAGCTGGGGGTCACAAAGCCCAGCGTCACCTACGCCACCAAGCGGCTGCGGGAGAACGGCTACATCACCATGGACAAGGACGGCCTCATCACCCTGACGGAGCAGGGCATGGCCATTGCCGCCAGTATGCTGGACCGGCACCACACTCTGACCCGCTTTCTCATGGCGCTGGGCGTCGACGAGGAGACGGCGGAGAGCGATGCGTGCAAGCTGGAGCATGATCTCAGCCAGACCAGCTTCGATGCCATCTGCCGCCACGCCCGGAAAAACCTTTGAGCCACGCAAAAAAAAACGTGCGCTGTACTCTACGTACAGCGCACGTTTTTCATATACTCACAGCGCCGCCAGCACCGCACCGCCACGCTTCTTCAGCCACAGGTACAGCGCAAGGCACGCCAGCAGTGTGGCGGCGGCGAAGCAGCCCAGATACCATACCGTACCCAAGTGCCAGCCCGCCAGCAGGTAGCCGCCGCCCAGCACCGCCGCATACCCCCAGCCGCCGAACAGGGCGATGGCCACGGAGGCACTCTGCTTGATGGGGATGATCTCCCGCGTCCATGTCAGGTTGGGCATCCGCAGGCCGAGGAACAGCCCCAGCAGCGCGGAGAATGCCGTAAACAGCAGGGATACCGCCGTCAGCACCGCCAGCTCCGCCGCCGTCATCGGCAGGGCAAGCGCCGCGCAGACAAGGCACACCGCCACCGGCACCGCGGTCAGCAGCAGCTGCATGGTCAGCTTGGCCCGCAGCACCTGCCACGGCGTCACCGGCAGCGACTGCATCTGCCACAGGCACTTGCCCTCCAAGGAGATGGAGGGCGCCGCCATGTCATTCATGGCGGCCATCATGCACACCACCGCCGCCAGCAGCACCGGCAATGCGTCATAGATCTGCGGTACGGCGCGCAGCACCGCCGTCAGCTCGCCGCTTTTCCACAGCAGCATCCCGCCGGCCAGCGGCAGCATCAGGATCCCCATGCCGCAGTTGAGCATATAGTTGGGGCTGGCGGTGAACCGCCCCAGCTCCTTGTGCAGCAGCGCCGCACCGGTGGAGCGCCGCACGGCGGCCTGCTCCCGGTACCGACGGCGCTCCGTGCGGCCCGTGGCGGTGGCGATCTTCAAGAAGCTGCGCCGCAGCAGCGCCCACAGCGCCGCGAACAGCGCCAGCACCACCGCGGAAACCACCAGCATCGCCACGCCATCGCCGGCGCCGACCCTGCCGAACAGGTACAGCGGGTAGGCCGCGCCCCGGATCCTTTCACCGTACACAGCCGCGTTGGCCAGCAGGTCCTCGATGAGCGTCTGCGCCTTGAAATAGAAGAAATAGTAGCCGCCGAAAAACACCAGCGAGACGAGGACGGTGACAAAGCTCTTGTGCTTCAGCCTCAGGCTGATCTTCGCCACCACCCAGCCCAGCGCACACGCCAGCGTCAGCACGAAAACGGAAATAAGCAGCACCAGCAGCACGCCGCCGAGAACCGCTCCCGCCGTCACCGGTGCCACCGCCCAATAGACGATGACCGTCGGCACGATCACCACCGCGCTGTACATGAGGCCCATCAGGTATACGCTCAGCAGCCGGGACGCCATCAGCGTGTCCACCGGGATGGGCATACTCAGCAGCAGGTCGTTATCCTTTGCCAGATACAGGCCGGAATAGGTGTTGAACACGCTGCCGAACGCGCCCAGCAGCACGGCCAGCAGCCCCATCAATGCAAAGTACAGCCAGTCCATGCCCGCGGCGGCCAGCGGCCCGCATAGCCCCAGCGCCAGCATGGTGAACATACCGCCCAGCACGCCCACCATCACCACCGCGAACAGGGCGATATAGCCCGCCAACGCCGCCTTGGAGCGGGCCTTGTTGGTCTTGGGGTTATAGAAGTAGCTGCGGAAGATCTCCGTCAGCTGTTTTTTCACGAGAATCTTCAGCATCACGCCTCATCCTCCAGCTCCAGGAAAACCTGCTCCAGCGAGTCGTCGCCCTTGACCTCCTCCATGGTGCCGGAGCGGATGAGCCGGCCGCCCTTGATGATGGCTACCTTGTCGCACAGCTTTTCCGCCACTTCCAGCACATGGGTGGAGAAAAAGATGGCGCCGCCCCGGTCGCACAGCTCCCGCATCATGCCCTTGAGCAGATGGGACGCCTTGGGATCCAGCCCCACAAAGGGTTCATCCATGATGACCAGCTTCGGCTGGTGCAGCCACGCGGCGATGATGGCCAGCTTCTGCTTCATGCCGTGGGAATAGGCGGCGATGGGCTGGGCCAGATCCTCCGTCAGTTCAAACCGCGCCGCGTAGTCCCGAATGCGTGTCTGGCGGTCATCGGCGCTGACGCCGAAGATATCCGCGATGAAGTTCAGGTACTTGATGCCGCTCATGAAATCGTACAGGTCGGGGTTATCGGGGATGTAGGCCAGCTCCCGCTTGCAGGCCAGCGGCTCCGTCCGGATGGACTTGCCGTCGATACAGATCTCGCCCGCGTCAAATTGCAGGATGCCCGCCACCGCCTTCAGCGTGGTGGTCTTGCCCGCACCGTTGTGTCCGATGAAGCCGTACAGCTCCCCCGCCTGAATGTGCAGGCTCAGGTCGTCCACCGCCTTCTTCTCCCCGTAGGTCTTGGTCAGATGCTCAATTTTCAGCATATGTTACACCTCTTTTCTCGTGTCTTGTGTGGCTCCTTACATATCCAGCCGGATTATACGCCCGCCGCCTTTCCCTTGTCAAGACGCTGACCGCGCATGGCCGCGGCAACCAAAGCGGCGCGCCCATGCCGGGTGCGCCGCCTTCTCCTTATGCCAAGGGAAACGTGACGCGGATCTCCGTGCCCTTCCCCACCTCGCTTTGCAGGTGGATGGTGCCGTGGAGGTACTGCACCGCGTGCTTGACGATGGACAATCCCAGCCCCGTACCGCCGGAGGCCTTGGAGTGGCTCTTATCCACCCGGTAGAACCGCTCGAATACCCGATCCTGCTGGTCGGGCGGGATGCCGATGCCGGTGTCCCGCACGGTGACGGCGGCCGTTTCGTTCTCCTTCGTCACCGTCACCTGCACGCGGCCGCCGTCGGTGTTGTACTTGATGGCGTTGTCGCACAGGTTAAATACGATCTCGTGCAGCAGCCGCCGGACGCCGGTAAGCTCCACCGGCTCGCCCTCCACGGTGATGGTCACATGCCGCGCTGCCGCGGCACCTTGCAGGCTCTCCGCCGCCTCCCGCGCCAACGCCAGCAGCTCCACCGGCTCCGCAGGCATCGTCTCGCCCTCGTCCAGCTGGGACAGGCGGATGATGTCGCCGATCAGCGTCACCAGCCGCTGGGCCTCCGACCGGATATGTCCGGTGAAGCGAGGCACATCCTCCTGCTTCACCAGACCGTTCTCCAGCAGCTCCGCGCTGCCGATGATCCCCTGTAAGGGGGTTTTCAGCTCGTGGGACACGTTGGCGGTGAACTCCCGCCGGTTCCGCTCGGCAAAGGCCCGCTCCGTTACGTCGAACACCAGCAGCACCGTACCCGCCGTGCGCCCCTCCGACTGGATGCGCGTCACGTCGAACTGGTACTCCCGGCCGTTCCGCTGGCCGCGGAATTCGCTGTGTCCCTGCTCTGCCGCCTGATGCAGTGCGTCGCTCAGCACCACGTCCCGATCCACCGTCAGAATATCCTGTCCCACGCAGTTTTCCGCCGCGTCCAGCAGCCGTCGTGCCGCCGGATTGATGCTCAGGATGACGCCCGCCTCGTCCAGCAGCACCAGGCCCTCGCTCATACTGCCCGTGATCTGCTCAAATTCCTCCGACCGCCGCCGCAGCTCGTCCATCTGCCGGTCGATCTGCCGGCGCTGATGCTCCATACGGCGCAGCAGGGGCGCCAGCTCCTCGTAGGTGTCGTTCTCCAGCGGGTGCTCCAGATCCAGCCGGTTCAGCGGCTCCGTGATGCGCCGTGCCAGCCGGGACGCCAGCACGCCCGACAGGATCAGCGCCGCCGCCAGCACCAGCAGGATGGGCTGGAGCATATTCAGCATCAGCACCCCCGCCGTCACCCGGATGGCGGACAGACGCAGCACCGTGCCGTCCGGCAGGCGCTTGGCGTAGTACACCGTCTTTTGCAGCAGCGTGGCGCTGTACCGGCTGCTCTCGCCCTCGCCGGTGGCCAGTGCCTGCTGCACCTCCTGCCGCTGGGCGTGGTTCTCCATGCTTTCCGCGTCCGCCTGCGTGTCGTACAGCACCGCGCCGTCTGCACGCAGCCATGTGATACGGTACTGGTCGGATCGCAGCTGCTTGAGATAGTCCGTGCCGTTCTGCTCCACACCCACCGCCGCCAGACTCAGCTCGTCCCGCAGCTGGGACTCCTGCACCCGGCCGAAATAGCTGTACAGCACCCCCATCACCAGTGTCAGACTGGCGATGAGCACCGCCACGCCCACCAGCAGCGTGGCGCGGAAAATACGCTTTGTCATGGTGCTCATAGCTGCGCCCTCCAGCGGTAGCCCACACTGCGCACCGTCTCGATATGCTCGCCGTAGACGCCCAGCTTCTGCCGCAGGGTGCGGATGTGCATATCCACCGTCCGGCTCTCGCCGTAAAAGTCCATGCCCCACACCTGCTCCATCAGCTGGTCGCGGGTAAACGCCGTGCCGGGATGGGACAGGAACAGCCGCAGCAGCTGGTACTCCTTGTACGTCAGCACCACCCGGACGCCGTCGGCGGTGACGGTATGCTCCTGCTCGTCCACCACCAGACCGCCGCAGCGCAGCACCGCAACCGGCTGCGGCCTGCACCGGCGCAGCACCGCCTTGACCCGGGACACCAGCTCCATGACGCCGAAGGGTTTGGCCAGATAGTCGTCCGCCCCCAGATCAAGGCCCTGGATCTTGTCATACTCCGCGCCCTTGGCCGTGGCCATGATGACGGGGATCTCCCGCAGCGCCGCGTCGGCCTTCATCCGCCGCAGCAGCTCGATGCCGTCGATCTCCGGCAGCATCACATCCAGCACCACCAGCTCCGGCTGGGTCTTTTGCAGCGCCTGCCAAAAGGCGGCGCCGTCGGCAAAGCCCTCCGCCGCAAGACCGGTGGAGTTCAGCGCGTATACCTCGATGTCCCGGATGCTGGCGTCGTCCTCCACACACCAGATCATGGTCACTCCTCCTTGTGTACGCCGGTGACGGAAAACTCCACCCACTCGGCAATATTGGTGGCATGGTCGCCGATCCGCTCCAGATACTTGGCGATCATCAGCAGCTCCAGCGCCGTGCCGCCCTCCGCCGGATCGTCGGCGATGCGCCGGATCAGCGCCTGCTTTACCTTGTCAAAATACGTGTCCACCGTGTCGTCATCGGCGATGACCTTCTCCGCCAGCGCCACATCCTGCCGGACATAGGCGTCCACACTGTCGCTGACCATGCCGATGGCGGCCTCCGCCATCTTGCGCAGCAGCTCGTGGCTCTCCGCCGGCACGCCCTCCAGATACAGCACGATCTCGGCAATATCGTCGGCCTGATCGCCGATGCGCTCCATGTCCGTGATCATCTTCAGTGCCGCGGAGATACGCCGCAGGTCGCTGGCCACCGGCTGCTGGTGCAGCAGCAGCCGCAGGCACAGGTTCTCAATGTCCCGCTCCTTCCGGTCGATATCCCGATCCAGCGGCGGTACCTGCTGTGCCAGCGACTTGTCCCCGGTGGTCAGGGCGCGGGAGGCCAGCGCGATCACCCGCTCGCACAGCGCGCCCATCTCGATCAGCTCCCGGTGCAGCTGTGCCAGCTGTTCATCAAAACGGCTTCTCATCATCCAAACCTCCCCGTGATGTAATCCTCGGTCTTTTTCTGCGTCGGTGTGGAGAACATACGCTCGGTGTCATCGTACTCGATCAGCTCTCCCAGCAGGAAAAAGGCGGTTCGGTCGGAGATACGCAGCGCCTGCTGCATATTGTGGGTCACGATAACAATAGTGTACCGTTTTTTCAGCTCCATTGCAAGGTCTTCTATCTTGGATGTGGAGATGGGGTCCAGCGCCGAGGTAGGCTCGTCCATCAGCAGCACCCGGGGCTCCACCGCCAGTGCCCGCGCAATGCACAGGCGCTGCTGCTGGCCGCCGGACAGACCCAGCGCGTTTTTCCTCAGCCGGTCCTTCACCTCGTCCCAGATGGCCGCCGAGCGCAGGGACTGCTCCACGATCTCGTCCAGCTTGGCGCGGTTCCGCACCCCGTGGGTACGGGGGCCGTAGGCCACGTTGTCGTAGATGCTCATGGGGAACGGGTTAGGCTTCTGGAACACCATCCCCACCTGCCGCCGCAGCTCGTTAACGTCCACGTCCGGCGCGAAGATGTTCTTCCCATCGTACTCCACCGTTCCCTCGATACGCACACCGGGCACCAGATCGTTCATCCGATCCAGCGTCTTGAGAAAGGTGGACTTGCCGCAGCCGGACGGCCCGATGAGAGCCGTGATGCTCTTTTCCGGGATGTCCATATCCACATGGTGCAGCGCCTGCGTGGGGCCGTACCACAAATTCAGGTCATGTACGGTAAAAATATCGCTCATAGGCTCCTCCGTTTCTTGAAATACCGCCCCGTCAGACCGGCGGCCAGATCGATGAGCAGCGCCAGCACCATCAGAATGGCGGCAATAGCAAAGGCCACATCAAACTCGCCCTGCTCCTTGGCGTAGACGTACAGCGCCACCGACAGCGTGGCGCCAGAGGAGCGCAGCGTCTCGCCCAGCGTGCTGTACAGGGTGTGGGCAAAGCCCGCCGTGTACAGCAGCGCCGCCGTCTCGCCCAGTATGCGTCCCACCGCCAGAATGCAGCCGGTGATCACGCCGTCCACACAGCCGGGCAGCACCACCGTCCGGATGGTGCGCCACTTCCCTGCGCCCAGGCCGAACGCGCCCTCCCGGTAGCTCCGGGGCACGGTCTTCAGGCTCTCCTGCGTGGTGCGCATGATGGTGGGCAGGTTCATGATGACAAGCGTCATGGCGCCGGCGATCAGGGATTTCTTCATCCCCAGAAACTGGCAGAAGAACATCTGCCCCACCAGCCCGTAGATGATGGACGGAATGCCGGACAGTGTCTCGGCGGTGTATTCGATGGCCGCCGCCAGCCTTCTGTTCCGGGCGTACTCCGTCAGGTATACCGCCGCGCACACGCCCACCGGCAGCACCACCAGCAGCGTAGTCAGCACCATGCAGACGGTGCTGATGATGTCCGGCAGGATGCCGATGGTGCCGTCCAGATAGCTGGGCTTGGTGCGCAGCAGCTCCCAGCTCAGGTTGGGAACGCCCTTGACCAGCACATAAGTGATGAGGAACACCGCCAGCGCACAGGTCAGCACCGCACACAGCACCATCAGCGCCCGCATCATACCGCCCCATGCCCTGCGGCGCAGTGCAAAATTCGTTTTGTCCATGGCTCACTTCTCCTTACTGCGCTTGAGGAAGAAATTCAGCGCCGCGTTGATGAGCATGATAAAGAGGAACAGCACCAGCGCGATGGAAAACAGCGCCTGCCGCTGCAGGCCCGCCGCCGCGTAGCTCATCTCACTGGCCACGGCGGTGGTCAAAAACCGCACGCTCTGGAAAAGGGACGGCATATTGGGCACGTTGCCGGACACCATCATCACCGCCATGGCCTCGCCGATGGCGCGGCCTACGCCCAGCACCACCGCCGCGGCGATACCGCTGCGGGCGGCGGGCACGGACACCCGAAACCACGTCTCCGTGGCGGTAGCACCCAACGCCAGCGATGCGTCCTCGTACTCCTTCGGCACGGCCTCCAGCGCCGTCATGGCCACGTTGATGATGGACGGCAGGATCATGATGGCCAGCACGATGATGGCCGCCAGCAGTCCCGATCCGTCGGGGATATGGAAGATACGCCGGATACCCGGCACCAGCACCAGCATACCCACCAGACCGTAGACCACGGAGGGGATACCCGCCAGCAGGCTCGCCGCCGCAGACACCGCTGCTTTCAGCTTGGACGGCGCCATTTTCGCCAGAAATACAGCGGTCATAAAGCCAACCGGCACGCCCAGCAGGATGGCGCCCGCCGTGCCGTACACGCTGGTCAGGATGAAGGGCAGGATGCCGAACTGCGGCTGTGCGCCGTTGGAGTCCCACACCGGGCCGAACAGGAATTTGATAAGGCCGATCTCCCGTATGGCCGGGATGCCGGAGACGATCAGATAGACCGAGATCAGCAGCACGCAGCCCACCGTGACCAGCCCCATCAGCAGAAACCAGCCGTGGATGACATTTTCCGCCAGTCGTTTTGCTCTCATATCAGTACCTCATATACAGGGATAAGGCGACACCCGCCGGGGATGCCGCCTTACCGAACCGCCTTACTTTCAGTTGGCCGCCACTGCGCCGGCCTTGGCGATGATATCTGCCGCAGCGGGAGAGGTCGCGTAGTCAAAGAAGGACTGTGCCGCAGGAGAGAGTGCCTTGCCCTCCACCGTCACCAGTACGAAGGGACGCTGCACCTTGTAGCTGCCGTCCTTGACGGTGGCCTCGCTGGGGGTCACGCCGTCCACGTTCAGAGCCTTCACGGTGTCCTTGATGGATGCCAGAGACGCATAGCCGATGGCGTCGGGGTTCTGGCTCACCGCGGTGATGACATCGCCGGTGGAGGTCAGCTCCTGCCGGTACTGGCACTTGTCCTTGGTGCCGGTGATGGACTCAAAGCCGTCGCGGGTACCGCTGGCCGCCTCACGGCCGATCAGCACCACCTGTGCGTCCTTGCCGCCCACATCCTTCCAGTTGGTGATCTCGCCGGTGTACAGCTTGGCGATCTGCTCGATGCTCAGGTCGCTGACCGGGTTGTCGGGATGCACGATGATGGCGATACCGTCATAGGCCAGCACGGTCTCCTTCAGGCCGCCCGCCTTCTCCTCGTCCTTCAGGGCGCGGGAGGAAAGCCCGATGTCGCAGGTGCCCTCCTTCACGGCGGTGATGCCGGAGCCGGAGCCGGTGGGGTTGTAGTTGACGGTCACGTCCTTGTTGGCGGCCATGTAGGACTCGCTCAGTGCGCCGATGACCTTCTCCATGGAGGTGGAGCCGTCGGTGGATACCGTACCGCTGACAGTCTCCGCAGCGGTGCCGCCGTTGGCGTTGTCATCGCCGGTGTTGGTGTCATTGTTCGCCTTATCGCCGCAGCCCACCAGCAGCGCCAGCGTCATAACGGCGGTCAATGCAAATGCCATGATCTTTTTCATATCACATACCTCGTTTCATGTATTTTGGGATATCTCCTGTGTACGTCTTTATTGTAGAAACCGTATGTAAAGCAAAAAATCACACCCTTGTAAAATTCAAGTAAAGCGTTGCTTTTCCGAGGATTGCCTTTACCCGCCCGTTATGGTACAATGTCCTCACAGCGCGCACTTTGCCGTTTATTCAGTCCTCAGCAAGCGGCTCTGTGTAAAATAAGCTGTCAGAAAGGAATCGGAGTATGAAGAAAAAGCTTTTGACCCTCCTCCTCGCCGTCGCCATGGTGTTTACACTGGGCGCCTGCGGTGAGAAGAAGCCCGTCATGGGCACGGACGCTACCGCAACAGAGCCGGTGGTCGTCCTCCACACCAACGATGTCCACGGAGCAATCGAGAATTATGCAAAGGTCGCCGTTCTGGCCGACCAGTATGCCGCGGACGGCGCCTACGTCCTTGTGCTGGACGCCGGCGACTTCAGCCAAGGCACCACCTCTGTAAGCCTGTCCCAAGGCGCCACCGCCATCGAGCTGATGAACATGGTGGGCTATGACGCCGTGGCGCTGGGCAACCACGAGTTCGACTACGGCTACGAGGTGCTGAAGCAGAACATGGCGTCCGCCGGCTTCCCCGTGCTGGCTGCCAACGTGAAGTACAACGGCGAGCTGGCCTTTGACGACGCCGCCGTGTTCACCACCCCCGGCGGCACCAAGATCGGCGTGTTCGGTCTGGATACCCCGGAGACCGCCACCAAGGCCCACCCCGGCAAGATCGCGGGCGTGACCTTCGCCGGCGGCGAGGAGATGTACCAGATCGCGCAGGACATGGTCACCATGCTGCGCGAGGAGGAAGGCTGCAACTACGTGATCTGCATCGGCCATCTGGGCATTGACGACGAGACCGCCGTCACCGCCAACCGTTCCATTGACCTGCTGGCCAAGGTCACCGGCATCGACGTGTTCATCGACGGCCACTCCCACTCCACCGAGGAGGAGATCGCCGAAAAGACCAACGCCGACCGCAAGGTGGGCGACACCGTGCTCACCTCCACCGGCACCAAGCTGGAGAACATTGGCGTCGTGACCATCAAGGACAGCACCATCACCACTGAGTGCGTGCCCACGGAGGGCATTGAGGTCCCCGCTGACAACGAGATCGCCGCCCGCGCCGCCGCTATCGCAGCCCAGGTGGAGGCCGAGTACGGCACCGTATTCGCCAAGACCGAGGTCACCCTCAACGGCGAGAAGGCCCCCGGCAACCGTACCGAGGAGACCAATCTGGGCGACCTGATCACCGACGCACTGGTCTGGAGAAGCAATCTGGAGGGTGAGTCCGTGGACGGCGCCATCACCAACGGCGGCGGCATCCGCGCCACCATCGAGACCGGCGACATCACCAAGAAGGATATCAACACCGTGCTGCCCTTCGGCAACACCCTGAGCATCATCAAGATCACCGGCAGCGAGCTGCTGGAGGTGCTGGAGGCGTCCACCTTCTGCACGCCTGAGGCCATCGGCGGCTTCCCGCAGGTATCCGGCATTGAGTTCACCGTGGACACAAGCAAGGCCTATGACGCCGGCGACGAATATCCCGGCACCACCTATGCCGCTCCCAAGAGCATCAACCGCGTGACCATCACCTCTGTGGGCGGCAAGGACTTTGACCCGGCGGCTACCTACACCATCGCCACCAACGACTTTATGGCCAGCGGCGGCGATACCTACTACCGCTTCATCAACGCCACCGCCAACTACGATCTGGGCATCGCCATGGATGAGGTGGTCATGGACTACGTCAAGACCGTGCTGGGCGGCACCATCACCGCCGACAAGTACGGCCAGCCCGCAGGCCGCATCACCGTTTCCTGACGGGATCTCATACAGCTGGCATACACGAAAAAGAGCCGCCCGCGGGCGGCTCTTTTCATGGGGACGGTTATGAAAAACCACCCTCCGGCATGGCTGGGTGTACGTAAAACAGTATTGCGCTAAGATTGACGAAGCGGCACGAAACCGCATGGAGCTGATCGTGCGGTCACTGGCAGAGCAAAACGGCGTGACCGAACAGCTGAAAGCCGAAAACCAAATGGAATGGGTGCGGCAGATGAACGCTTGCAAGGCGCAGGCAGAGGAGACTGTGAAAGCGGAATTGATTTATGATTGAGCGAGGAAGTCTGGGCAGAAAACTGTCCGGACTTTTCTCATATATTCCAAAGTTGCGGTAGAACTGTTCACAAGTTTTATGGTATAATTTGAATACGAAAAGTGAGCAACAAATCGTTGTTTGATGAGGAAGATTATTTATATAATCTACCGTCTATGGTCTGAAAACGACCACCTATCGAGAATCGGTGGAAATCAATTCTCGATTTTCTTATACTGTAACCGTAACAAAGAGGAGGTGAGCAAATGCAAATTGAAATCAAGTTAGATGAGAACTGCAAGGAACCCAAAATCATCGTTGTGACAAACAAAATGACCGACGAAATCAATGAAATCATGAAAAGGCTTTCAGACGAGCAGCCGAAAATGATTGCCGGATTCAAAGATGATATTGTCGAAGTGTTGGAGCCGTTTGATATTTACCGCATTTTTGCTGCATCAGGCAAAGTGTTTGCCGAAACAAATCACGGTGAGTACACGCTCCGTCTGCGGCTTTACGAAATGGAGCAGCGGCTGGACAGCAACTTTTTTGTCCGAATATCAAACTCGGATATTATCAATCTGAGAAAAGTCAAGGGTTTTGATTTAAGCTTTGCAGGAACAATTTGTGTTACGCTTTCAAATGGGACGGTTACTTATGTTTCAAGGCGTTTTGTCGCCAAGATCAAACAATTATTAGGAATATGAGGTGGTAAAAATGAAAAAAAAGATGATTCAGCGTGGGCTTCTCGGATTCCCTCTCGGCATTGCTATCGGTTTTGTAATAACTGTGATTATATCAATGTGCATAGGAGATGGTTCGTTCTATCCTGTCACCCCTGAGTTGATTGATACAATGAAAAATGAATTAAACGCAGTTATTCTTCAAACAATTCTCTGCGGAATTTTGGGTACAGGCTTCGCAATGGCTTCCGTTATTTGGGAAATTGATTCGTGGAGCCTTGCAAAGCAAAGCGGAATTTACTTTTCCATTGCCTGTGTTACGATGTTTCCGATTGCCTATATTACGAATTGGATGAAGCATAATGCTATTGGTATTCTTTCATATGTAGGAATATTCGTTGCAATTTTCGTCATCACTTGGCTCGTTCAATATTTTGTATGGAAACGCAAAGTGAAAAGAATGAATGACGGAGTTCGGAAGAGTAATAACGCAAAATGAGCATAACCTTCACAACGGCAACTTCCAGTTTGTCGAACTGATAAAAACCCTTTAGGAACTAAAGGGCGCACTCCTATACTCTCCTAACGGGAGTATCGTGCGTCCTGCGGAGCTTCATTCTCCGTCAGCAGGAGGATACTGCATGACCGAGAATGTTGCGTCACTTCGTTCCGTCAAGGTGGCTACACCCCCTTGCGCTGCTAAAGCGGCTATCCCCTGTGGACTTGCCGTCCGCAAACGGTTTTGACAAACCGTTTGCCGCCAGCAAGTTTGAAGATTAGACATAAACAAATCCTCCGCATGGTCTAAGCCATACGGAGGATTAACTGTTTTACGGACACCCGTCTATTGCGCCGGAGGGTGGTTTGCTCTTTTCAGTATCTCGTGCTTACTTGCCCGCGTTCATCTGAGCAGCGACCTCAGCGGCGAAGTCCTCCTGCTTCTTCTCGATGCCCTCGCCGGTCTGGTAGCGCACGGCGTCCACGAACTTGACGGAGCCGCCCAGCTTCTTGGCAGCATCGGCCACATAGTTCTCCACAGAGCCCTGAAAGAGATCGCTGCGGACGAACTCCATCTGCAGCAGGCAGTTCTCCTCGTAGAACTTGTTCATCTTGCCCATGACGATCTTTTCCTTGACGGCCTCGGGCTTGGAGGCCATCTTGGGATCGGTATCCATCAGAGCCAGGGCGATCTTCTTCTCCTCGGCCAGCACCTCGTCGGTGACCTGGGACTTGTCCCAGAAGCGGGGATTCAGAGCGGCGATCTGCATGGCGACGTTCTTGCCGATCTCGGTGGCGTCGATGCCGCCCTCCACAGCCAGATTCACCAGCACGCCGATCTTGCCGCCGGCGTGGACGTAGCCAACGCTGGTGTTCTCGGAGAAGCGCACGAAGCGGCGGATCTGCAGGTTCTCACCGATGGACATGACCTTCTCGGGCATGGTCTCGGAAACGGTCAGCTCGGAGCCGACGTACTTGCAGTTCATCAGAGCGTCCACATCGGCGGGGTTCTGCTCGGCGATGACCTTGGCGATATCCTTGACGAAGGCCACGAACAGGTCGCTCTTGGCGCAGAAGTCCGTCTCGCAGTTGACCTCCACCACGACGCCCACACCGTTCTCGGTCAGCGCGTAGGACATACCCTCGGCGGCGATGCGGCCGGCCTTCTTGGCAGCCTTGGCCAGGCCCTTCTCGCGCAGCCACTCAACAGCCTTATCCATATCGCCGTCGCACTCGACAAGCGCCTTCTTGCAGTCCATCATGCCCACGCTGGTCATCTCGCGCAGGGTCTTTACATCAGCAGCAGTAAAAGCCATTGTTATTTCCTCCTGAAAATTGAAATTGAAAAAGGGGCAGGGACACTTCCCTGCCCCGTGAGATTACGCGGTTATCTGTTGAATGAAATTACTCGGCGTCCTTGGACTCGGCAGCTTCCTCGATCTGCTCGCCCTGACGACCCTCGATCATGGCGTTGGCCATAACGGAGGCGATCAGCTTGATGGCGCGGATAGCGTCGTCGTTGCCGGGGATGGGGTAATCGATCTCGTCGGGATCGCAGTTGGTATCGGCGATGGCCACAACGGGAATGCCCAGACGGTGCGCCTCGGCGATGGCGTTGCGCTCCTTGCGGGTGTCCACGATGAACAGAGCGCCGGGCAGCTTCTTCATTTCCTTCACGCCGCCCAGATACTTCTCCAGCTTCTCGATCTCGCCCAGGTGCTTGATGACTTCCTTCTTGGGCAGCATGTCGAACGTGCCGTCGGCCTGCATGGTCTTCAGCTGGTTCAGACGGTCGATACGGGTGCGCATGGTCTTGAAGTTGGTCATCATGCCGCCCAGCCAACGGGCGTTGACATAGTACATACCGCAGCGGGTAGCCTCGTCCTTGATGGCCTCCTGAGCCTGCTTCTTGGTGCCCACGAACAGCAGGGACTGGCCGTTCTCGGACAGCTGACGCACGAAGGCATAGGCCTCCTCCAGCTTCTTCACGGTCTTCTGCAGGTCGATGATATAGATGCCGTTGCGCTCGGTGTAGATGTAGGGAGCCATCTTGGGGTTCCAGCGGCGGGTCTGATGACCGAAGTGTACACCGGCCTCCAGCAGGGCCTTCATGGATACGACGTTCTGATTTGCCATTTTTGTTGTTTCTCCTTTTGTTTTTAGTTTGTACCTCCAGCTCCATCCTCCCGCCGGCCAACCTTGCGGCACCGACCGACAGTCCGAAGCTGTGCGGATTCACCGAAATATAATAGCACAAGTTTCCCCGCTTTGCAAGGATAATTTCGCAATTTTTACGGGAAAACTCTCACCTTTTTACCGTGCGTCAGGCTTCCTCCTGAAAATACGCCGCGCCGGCACCGCACAGGGGACACTTATAGTCCTCCGGCAGCGTATCGCCCTCGTAGACATAGCCGCACACCTTGCACACATAGCGGTGCTTAGCCTCGCCGGAGGACGCCTGCTCCGCCTTCTCCTCCCGCACATCGGCGGCGATGGCGTCTGCCAGACGCTCCATCTGCGCGTCCTGATCCGGCCGCAGCGCCGACTTGACCGTCAGCGGTGCCTGGAGCTCCGACCAGCCCTTCAGCGGCGTCAGCAGCTCCTGCATCTTCTTGCCGCTCACCGGCGACCACGAGCCGTTTTCGATGAGGGCGTACCGACGGTTCGCCAGTTGGTGGGCCACGATGTCGTGGAGCAGCTGCTCCATGGTGACGAAGATGCCCATGTTATAGGTGGTGGACGCAAATACCAGATGGCTGTAGCGGAAGGCGGCGGACACGATGTAGGACGCCGGCGTCACCGAGGCGTCGAACATCGTCACCTTTACGCCCTTCTCCGCCAGACGGCACGCCAGCACGTTGGCGGCGTTCTCCGTATCGCCGTACACCGAGGCATAGGCGATCATCACGCCCCGCACCTCCGGCTCGTAGCGGCTCCACAGGTCATACTTTTCCAGGAAATACCCCAGATCCTTCCGCCACACGAAGCCGTGGAGCGGCAGCAGCATCTGGATATCCAGCGTCCCGGCCTTTTGCAGCACCGTCTGCACCTGCGGGCCGTACTTGCCCACGATGTTGGTGTAGTACCGCCGCGCCTCGTCCAGATAGTCCCGGTCGAAGTCCACCTCATCGGCAAACAGCGCCCCGTTCAGTGCGCCGAAGCAGCCGAAGGCGTCCGCCGACAGCAGCAGCTTGTCCGTCTCGTCGTAGGTCATCATCACCTCCGGCCAGTGGACCATGGGCGCCGCCACAAAGCGCAGGGTGTGCCGGCCGGTGCAGAGGGTGTCCCCCTCCTTGATGACGGTGATGCGCCCCGCCACCTCCGGGCCGAAGAACTGCCCCACCATGGTCTTGGCCATAGCGCTGCACAAAAACTGCGCCTTGGGATAGTCCTTGGCAAGATCCGCCAGCTCCGCCGCGTGATCCGGCTCCATGTGGTGTACCACGATATAGTCCAGCTCCCGCCCCGCCAGCGCATGGGCCAGATTCTCCCGGAACGTGCGGCGCACCACGCTGTCCACGCCGTCGAACAGCACGGTCTTCTCATCCGTCAGCAGGTAGCTGTTGAAGCTGATGCCGTCCGGCACGCCGAACACGCCCTCAAACAGCGCCAGCCGCCGGCAGTCGGCGCCGACCCATGTATAATCATCATTGACTTTTCTCGTACAATACATACTTTTATCATCCTTTCCACGGCTTATGCCGGTGAATTTGTTTCTTACGATACCCATTATCGCATTATAGCAAAGCCCCTCGCATTTTTCCACTGTTTCTTGCGCCGCGGATAAAAAACACAGCGCCCTGTCAGACAGAGCGCTGTGGTGTGATTCAGATAGCCTTCTTGGCGATGTCGCACAGGGCGGCAAACGCCACGGCGTCGTTGATCGCCATCTCGGACAGCATCTTGCGGTTGATCTGGATGCCGGCGACCTTCAGACCGTGCATGAAGGTGGAATAGTTCAGACCCTGGGGCTTGACAGCGGCGGAGATACGGGTGATCCACAGCTGACGGAAGTCCCGCTTCTTCAGACGACGACCCACATAGGCGTAGGTCAGGGACTTCATGACCTGCTCGTTGGCCATCTTGAAGTGCTTGGACTTAGCGCCCCAGTAGCCCTTGGCCATCTTCAGAGTCTTGTTTCTTCTTTTACGCGCCATCATTGCGCCTTTAACACGTGCCATATTTCAATTGCCTCCTATTCTAACGAAAAACGTATCTTATTTGTAAGGGATCATCTTGCGGATGGTCGCCTCGGTGGTGCAGTCAGCATAGGTGGTGCTGCGCAGACGACGGCCACGCTTGGTGTCCTTCTTGGTCAGGATGTGGCTCTTGAACGCATGAGCTCTCTTGACCTTGCCGGATTTCGTCAGGTTGAAGCGCTTCTTTGCGCCGCTATGGGTCTTCAGTTTAGGCATAATATTACTCCTTCCAAAATGATCGCTTTGGGAAAATTGCTGTTACTTGCCGGCCTTGGGGGACAGGAAGATCGACATATTCCGTCCCTCCAGCTTGGCAGCCTTGTCGAGGGTCGCCACTTCGGTACACAGGTCTGCAAACTTATTGAGAAGATCGCGGCCAATGTCGGTGTGCGCCATCTCACGACCGCGGAAGCGGACGGATACCTTGACGCGGTTGCCGTCGGACAGGAACTTCTGGGCGTTCTTCAGCTTGGTGTTGAAGTCGCCTACGTCAATGCCCGGAGACATCCGGATCTCCTTGATCTCCACAACGTGCTGGTTTTTCTTGGCTTCCTTCTCGCGCTTGCTCTGCTCGAATTTGTACTTGCCGTAATTCATCAGCTTGCACACAGGGGGCGTTGCCTGCGGGGAGATCTTCACCAGATCCAGCCCGTGCTCCTCCGCGATGCGCAGGGCCTCTTCACTGGACACAATGCCCATCTGCTCTCCGCCTTCGCCGATCAATCGGATCTCCTTGTCGTTGATCTCATCATTCAGTTGATGCTGTACCTTGCTAATACCGAAGCACCTCCAATCCAAAATAAAAACGCGAATGCTCTCGGCATCCGCGCAACAAAACAGACCACCCCTCTGGGTACTCTGCTGACGCTGTTGACCTCTTTGCCCGCGGCGGGAGGTGAGGCGGATGCACCGACCTTCTTTGTTTTCCTGAGTAGTATACCGTACCCGCGCCGGTTTGTCAACTGAAATTTTACATTTTTTCTTGATTATTTTGTGCATAACCGGGGATTTTCCGGTCATACTGACCCTGTACCTATTGAAAAGGAGGTGCCTCGCATGGAGGAACGCAAGAACGCCAAAAACGAACAGAACACCACCGAGCAAAATATCCCCAACACCGGCAAGAATACCAAGAACACGAAAAACGCCAAGAACTGCAAGTAACACGGCGCACAGTGTAAGAGCCGCGGCAATGCCGCGGCTCTTGTCATTTTTCAGTGGGTCGCGCCCAGATACTCCTCCAGCGTGATGCCCTTGTTGAAGATCTCCTGCGCCGCCTCCTTGCCCACATAGCGGTAGTGCCACGGCTCATAGATGATGCCGGTGATCTCGCTCTTACCGGTGGGGTAGCGGTGGATGAAGCCGTACCGCCAGGAGTTGGCCATCAGCCATTTCTGGGTGGGGGTCTGCTCCTGCTCCTCCGTGAGATTCTGGTTGCCCATGTCCACGATGTCCACCGTCAGACCCAGCTGATGCTCGCTGGTGCCCGGCACCGCGATCTCCTTGGCGGTCTCCTGTACCGCCTCGTCGTGGCTCTTGCCCGCCGCCTCCAGCTTGGCCACCTTCTCGTCGAACAGGCTCTGCTGCGTCTCCATAGACCGATAGGCCGAGCAGATCAGCGGCTCATTCCCCGCCTTGCGGCAGGCGTCCATCATGCTTTGCAGGGCGTCGTAGCACCGGCGATCCACCTGCAGGCCGTTGCTCAGCTCCACTGGGTCCACCTGCCAGTCCTCCGGCAGCTTGTTCCACGGATTCACCAACGTCAGCAGCTCGTTGCCTGCCGCCGACGGCTTGGAGGTCTCCGGCTCCTTCTGCTGTGCCAGCGTCTCCGCCGCCTGCTGCCGCCGCTCCTCCTCCGCCTGCTTTTTATCCCGGCATCCCTTTACGATAAAGATGATGCCCACGATCAGCGCCGCCAGGAACACCACCGCGATAATGCGGTTGCGCATAGCCTCCCGGTAGCGGCGCTGTCTTCTCCGTTCTCTTTCATCCATTGCTTTTTACCTCAATTTCTCCGGGTATACCCCCGCCTCGTGGAGCGTTTGCAGCTCCGATGCCACACGCGCCCGATCCTCGTGGTACGTCATGCCGAACCACCGGTCCTTCGACTGTAGGACGGACACCGACAGGCGCCCCTCCCGCAGCAGCTCGCCCACCATATTGGGCAGCAGGCACTCCGCCTTGACGTTCTCCCCTGCGTCACTGCGCAGGAACGTCTCGAAATAGCGCGCCAGCTCGTCAAAGATCGACGGCATGAAGCCCCAGAAGTTCATGGACACCACCGTGTCCGGCTCCAGCAGTACGCCGCTGTCCTCGTCAAAGATGGTGCCATCCTCCCGCAGCCGGATCTTCAGCGTCTCGTGGATGTCCGCCAGATAGCCGTTCTGTGTCCGGCAGACGCCCCGGGACACCGTGCCGTATTTTGTCACCGTGTTTTTCAGCAGATACCCCACCATGGTGGCCGCGCCCCGCTCCGGCAGGCGCTGCAGCTCCTCGTAGATGGTGCGGTAGGCATCTGCGCCGTAGAAGTCGTCGGCGTTGATGACGCAAAACGGCTCGTGGACAAACTCCCGCGTACACAGCACCGCGTGGGCGGTGCCGAAGGGCTTCGTCCGCTCCTCCGGGATGCGGTAGAAATCCGGCAGGGAGGAAAAATCCTGAAAGGCGTAGCACACCTCCACCGGCCGTCCCTCCGGCGTCCGCAGGCGGGACGCCATGTCGCCGCACAGCCGCTTCATCAGTTCCAGCATATCCGGCTTGATGATGAACACGATCTTATCAAATCCGGCGCGCACCGCATCGTAGACGCCGTACTCCATGAGGATCTCCCCGTTGGGCCCCACGCCGTCTGTCTGCTTATTGCCGCCATAGCGGGAACCGAGGCCCGCCGCCATAATGACCAAGGTTGTTTTCATGCTGCCCCTCCTGCATTATCTCCAAAAAAGCGGGTCGTCAGACTTGACGCCGCCTTTGGCAGTATACCACAGTTCCCGCCCTGCTTCAACAGCTTTCGCCGACGCCATCTCTTAAGTTTTGACTAATTTCCCGTTTTTACCGGTTTTGTGAAACTCCCACTGGATTTTTCTCCCATGATCCACTATAATATATGTTTGTGGTTTTCCTCCGGCCCGCTGTGCGCCGGAAATCCAGTTGTTAGGAGCGAACGCATATGTCTGCATCGAAAAAGGCGATGGGCCACGTCTACGCCATGTTTACCATTCTGGTCTGGGGCAGCTGCTTTGTGCTGACCAAGGAGCTGCTGAAGGCCTATACCGCCATCCAGATCATCCCCCTGCGCATGGCGCTGGCCTATGTGACGCTGTGGGTACTGCGCCCCAAGACGCTGAAGCTCCCCCGGAAAGACGAGCTGATGCTCATTCTCGTCGGCGTCACCGGCGGCACGCTCTACTTCTTCCTGCAAAATACCGCCCTCACCTACACCTACGCCGCCAACGTCAGCATCCTCGTGGCGCTGGCGCCTATCCTGACGGTGATTCTGGCCCAGCTTTTCTCCCGCAGCGGCGAGCGTCTGGGCAAGTTTGTGTACATCGGCGCCGTCGTCGCCCTCGCCGGCGTGGTACTGGTGGTGCTCAACGGACAGATGACGTTCCATCTCAGTCCCAAGGGTGACCTGCTGGCGCTGGCCACCGCCTTTATGTGGGCGGTGTACTCCATTCTGGTCAAGAAATATACCGAACAGTACGACAACTTCATCATCACCCGCCGGGTCATGCTCTGGGGCTTTCTGACCTCCGTGCCGCTGATGCTGCTGACGGACGGGATGCCCGATTTGCACCCTCTGTTCACCACCCCCTCCATCCTGCTGAGCTGGCTGTTTCTGGGCGTGTTCGGCAACGCCGTGTGCTTTGCCATCTGGAACATCGCCTTCCAGCGGCTGGGCGTGGTGGTCACCAACAACTACCTGTATGCCTCCCCCTTTGTGACGCTGGCAGTTGGCTATCTGCTGCTCCATGAGCAGATCACCCTCATGAGCGTCATCGGCGCGGTGCTCATCACCGCCGGCGTCGTTGTGGCGCTGAAAAAACCGAAGGAGAGCGCTTGACCTCTATACGAAAAGGTTGTGTGCCGCTGTGCGGCACACAACCTTTTTTCTTGCGTTTTTTCCCCCCCTCCTGTATACTTATATGCAGAGGTCATATACGTAAGGAGGCGTTTTCATGCGGCACTTTTTTCGCTCCCGCTGGGCTTGGCTCACCGCCCTGCTGGTGTTCACCGGCGTACTCATCTTCGCGTCGTGGGACAGAGGCATTGCCATCGACTACGACGGCACCGGCTATCTCTGCACCGTCCCCGACGACGGCACGGCGGAGGAGATCCCCGTATCCTTCCACGGCACGTTCCGCCGGGGTACGTACACCGGCAGCTGCGACATCCCCGGCATTCTGCAATGCGCCGCTCTCCGCGCCCAGTTCCACGGCGGCACCGCCGATTCTGTCTTCACCGTGGATGACTCCGGCTTTCGGGTGGCCGCACCCCTCCACAGCATCTCCGCAGCGTCTGACCGCTCCTGCGCCGTGATCCGGCTGTGGACGGAGCGCACCGTTACCGACGACCATATCTCCGGCCGGTGGGATGCAGATGACTTCTCCTACATCGCCATCGGCGACATAGACGCCGCCCGCGCCTTGGCCGTCATGCAATAAAGCACCGCCCCCGCTCCAAGACCATCGGAGCAGGGGCGGTTTTGTATTTCCTTATCTTCTTCCCAAGCGGCTGAAGCCCCAGAACGTCAGGGGCCATACGCACCCGGCGAACAGCACGATCAGCAGATAGCGGATACCGCCGGCGATCTCCGCCGCGCCGCCGCACAGCGCGATCAGCGGCGCTTTCAGCCCCGCCCGGATAGCCAGCAGCAGTCCGAAGCCCACCACCAGCTTGATGAGCTGTGCCCACCACACCGCCTCCGTCTCAAAGCGGATGCACCGCCGATCCAGAATGTTGGTGGCCAGCAGCCCCAGCGTAGCGCCTACGAACTTCCAGCCGTTGGACAGGGCACTGACGTAGTTGGCGGTGTCCTCCGCCGTGGCGCCCGTGTCGCCCCGCAGGTACAGATACGCCACGAATGCCCCGCTGCACACCACCATGAAGCCGATGACCCATGTCAGCACCCACGGCCGACGGTCGGCCTCCTCCATCACCGGATAGAGCGCCAGCACCAGCACCGTACCGATGACCAGCGCCACACCCACGTCCAGCGGCGTGTGGACGCCCAGATACATCCGGCTGAAGCAGATCAGCACCATCACCGCGATGCACACCCACCGCAGCCACGGTGTCTTGGTGTACCGCGCCGTGCCGCCGTACAGCGTCACCGCGTTCTGCGTGTGGCCGCTGGGGAAGGAGTAGCCCGACGCGCCCGCTCTGGCGCTCTCCACAATGGTGAAGCCGGGGTCCTTGACCCACGGGCGGGGGATGGCGCACAGGATCTTCAAAAACTGGTTGAAGATGGTGCCGAAAAAGCCCACGGTCATCAGATAGTAGCCCATCCGCTTGCTGATGCACCAGAACACGCCCACGGCGAACACCATGAAGCAGAGCTCATCGCCCAGATACGTCACCGCGCCCAGAATTTTGTCCAGCAGCGGCGTTCGGATCGACTCCAATGCATACAAAAGCCCCATACTTCCCTCACTTTCCCGCCGCGCTTCGGACAGGGCGGCGTTGTCATCCAGATTATGGCTATTGTACACTATAATTCTTTTCTGTGCAACCGTTGACCGCGCAGGCGCGGTTTGCTATACTTTTCCCAAATGAACCAAACGGGAGGCCGCGCCTATGAAGCCTGAAGAACTGCTGCAGATCCTGCACACCGCAGAGAAGTTGAAGGACACCACCCGCCACTGCGACACCTCCGGGGGACGCCGGGAGAGCGTGGCGGAGCACAGCTGGCGTCTGGCGCTGATGGCGTTCCTCCTGCGGGATGAGTTTCCCGCGCTGGACATGGACAAGGTGATGCGTATGTGCCTCATCCACGATCTGGGCGAGTGCTTCACCGGCGATATCCCCTCCTTCTTGAAGACCGACGCCGATACGGAAAAGGAGGACGCTCTGCTGGCCCGGTGGGTATCGTCTCTCCCCGCCCCCTACTGCGCGGAGATGGCCGCGCTGTATGCGGAGATGGACGCGCTGGAAACCGAGGAGGCCAAGCTCTATAAGGCGATGGACAAGCTGGAGGCGGTCATCCAGCACAATGAAGCGCCGCTGTCCACATGGCTCCCCCGGGAGCGTACGCTGAACCTGACCTACGCCGATGAAAATGTGGCGTTCTCCCCCTACCTCACCGCGCTGCGCAAGGCCATCCGGGAGGAGACGGAGCAGAAGCTCGCCGGCGGGGAATGAGCGCGTTGCTGGAAAGACAGGAGGACAGCATGGAAATAAAGGAATACACAAAATTCAGAACAGATGAAATTCTTCCTCTCTATACGCAGGTTGGCTGGACGGCATATACAGAGGACATGGCAGCGCTGGAGCATGGCTTTCAGAACTCCCTGCTGATCCTGGCGGCCTATGAGAAGGACGCACTGCTGGGTCTCATCCGTGTGGTCGGCGACGGCGCCACGGTGATATTGGTGCAGGATATTCTGGTGTATCCCGAAAAACAGCGGCAGGGCATCGGCTCGGCGCTGCTCAAAGCGGTACTCGACAGATACGCCCACGTCCGGCAAATCCAGCTGTTAACGGATAATACGCCTAAAACAGTGGCGTTTTACCGGTCACTGGGCTTTTTGGAGCTTTCGGAGATGGGCTGCTGCGGCTTTATGCGCGGCTGATGCATCCGACGCAGTACAATAGGAATATGGAGGAACGGTATCATGGCAGAGAATGTGATGTTCACGGCGGCCACCGACGCGGACGCAGCGACTATCGTCGGCTTGCGTCACGCAATTTGGGGCACGACATACCGTGGCATCTATCCCGACCAGATGCTGGATGATTTTGCGTGGGACTGGCACCGGGAGCAGGAGCTGCGGCGGCTGCACGATCCGAAATATGCGGTGTATCTTATCCAGAAGGAGCGGCAGAACATCGGCTATCTGACGATACACAACGGCGACGTGGTCACCCTGCAATCGCTGTATATCGTCTCCGAATGTCAGCGGCAGGGCATCGGGCGGTGCGCCTTTGATTTTGTCGCGGCACATTGCAGGGCGCACGGCGTCTCCTCCTTTGTGTGTCACTGCGTTCCCCAGAACCTCAATGCCCGCAACTTTTACCAGCACATGGGCGGCGTGGTGATTGGGGAGGACTTAGGCAATGAGGAATCGTGGCAGGACTCGATCCTCTATCGATTTACGCTGGCATAAAACGGTGAATAGGCAAAACCACCCGCTTGGCGGGTGGTTTTGCCTATACGGATATGTTTAACACACGGTTTTCGTCCGCAGCATCCGTCGAAGCAGTCTCAGTCCCGACACGGTGGATAAAAAGAGAAACACCGCTCAGCTGAGCGGTGTTTCTTCGTGTTGGCGCTACCTATCTTCCCAGGCCGTCTCCAGCCAAGTATTGTCAGCAGAAGCGAGCTTAACTTCCGTGTTCGGGATGGGAACGGGTGGACCCTCGCCCTAATCAGCACCAACTTCTCTATAAACTTGTACCCTGAAAACCGAACAAAGAAGACAGATGGGAGAAGGCTTAGATTGCCTGCAAATTGTAGGTCAAGCCCTCGGGCTATTAGTACCGGTCAGCTGCATACATTGCTGTACTTCCACCTCCGGCCTATCAACCAGATCGTCTTTCTGGGCCCTTACTCCATAAAGGATGAGAGATCTCATCTTAGGGAGAGTTTCACGCTTAGATGCTTTCAGCGTTTATCTCGTCCGTACATAGCTACCCAGCTATGCCCTTGGCAGGACAACTGGTGCACCAGAGGTACGTCCATCCCGGTCCTCTCGTACTAAGGACAGCTCCCTTCAAATCTCTTACGCCCGCAACAGATAGGGACCGAACTGTCTCACGACGTTCTGAACCCAGCTCGCGTGCCGCTTTAATTGGCGAACAGCCAAACCCTTGGGACCTAATTCAGCCCCAGGATGCGACGAGCCGACATCGAGGTGCCAAACCTCCCCGTCGCTGTGGACGCTTGGGGGAGATCAGCCTGTTATCCCCAGGGTAGCTTTTATCCGTTGAGCGATGGCATTTCCACTCACATACCACCGGATCACTAACTCCAACTTTCGTTACTGCTCGACCCGTCGGTCTCGCAGTTAGGCTCGTTTATGCGTTTACACTCAATGCACGATTTCCGTCCGTGCTGAACGAACCTTTGAGCGCCTCCGTTACTCTTTTGGAGGCGACCGCCCCAGTCAAACTGCCCGTCTAACAGTGTCCCCCGACCCGATTCAGGGCCGCAGGTTAGGAAACCAGCAATCCAAGAGTGGTATCCCACCGGTGACTCCACACGACCTGACGGCCGTGCTTCTCAGTCTCCCACCTATCCTGTACATGAATTACCGATTCCCAGTATTAAACTGCAGTAAAGCTCCATGGGGTCTTTCCGTCTAGTTGCGGGTAACTGGCATCTTCACCAGTACTACAATTTCGCCGGGCGGGCTGTCGAGACAGTGCCCAAATCATTACGCCATTCGTGCGGGTCAGAACTTACCTGACAAGGAATTTCGCTACCTTAGGACCGTTATAGTTACGGCCGCCGTTTAC